>CACMQA010000003.1:0-15000 GCA_902615715.1 uncultured Pelagibacteraceae bacterium
TGAATTTTCTCTAAATTTTTATCAAAGATTTTCTCAACAAAATTATTAGTAAGAAATTTGGAAAATTTAATTGAATTTTTTTTAATTCTTGTATGATTTTGAACTGGAAAATTTTCATATGATACCCAATGTACTTGTAATTTTGATAAAAATCTAAAAAAAACTTTATTTCTTAATAATTTTGATGACTTAAAAAAATAAATCTTTTTGAAAAAAATTTTTAAGAATAAGATAGTTGTAATATTTAAAATATTAATTTGTTGAACAATTAATATCATCTAAGATAAGAAAGCTTCAAAGGATTGCCTGCTTCAAGATTTATTTTGGCTCGTTTATTTAAAACCTTGTTAAAAAATTTTGGATGTAACCCATATCTTGGTCTCACAGAACGAACATTATCTAGATTAATTTTTTCACCCTTTTTAATATCTCTGACTACATACAATGATCTTCTACCATTTATATTTTTTCTAGATGATTTAGAAATATTTAATGTATCATTACCTGTTGAAATTTTATTATCTTTGATGATGTTGATCATTTTAGAAAAGTCTTCAGGTGTTGATGAAAAAAAACTATCTACGGTTTTATTTTTTTTATTCAAACAAATATGTTTTTCTATCATGACTGCGCCTAAAGAAGAGGCATGTACTGGAACATTTATGCCGATTGTATGGTCTGAAAAACCAATATGACAATTAAATATTTTTTTTAATTTTTTCATGGAAGCTAAATTAATTTCATTGAGTGGTGCGGGATAAGCTGAAGTACACTTAAGAATAATAATTTTATTATTTTTTTGTTTTTTTATTGTTTTGTGTGCAAGTTTTAAATCAGACAAATTAGCCAATCCATTTGATAAAATTACGGGTTTTTTTGTTTTAGCGACATAACTTATCAGTGGAATATCTGTTATTTCTGGTGATGCAATTTTATATGCAGGACATTTTAATTTTTCTAAAAGATCAACAGAGGATCTATCAAATACAGATGCAAAAACTGTTATTTTTATTTTTTTACAATATTTAAAAATTTCTTTGTACCAACTAAAGGGTGTTTCAGCTTTTTTATAAAGTGAAAAAAGATTTCTGTATTTTCTCCAAGTGTTATCTTTTTTAATTAAAAAATGTTTTTTTCTTGAATTTAAAGTTATGGTATTAGCTTGATAAGCCTGAATTTTGACTGCATCACAACCAGCTTTTTTTGCCTTAAGAATTAAACTTTTCAGATTAGAAAGTTTCCCGTTATGATTACCTGATATTTCTGCTACAACATATGGTAGCGTATTTGAATTTATTTTTTTTTTATCAATTTCAATTGAGCTAATTTTTTTACTCATTTAAGTTAGATAAAAATTCCTGAAATAATTTTATCTGTTTTATTCAAAGTTTTGAGATAAGAAAAAATTGAGTCATACGATTGAGCAGCGCTTATATAGATAGGTCTCTCGTCATTTTTTAGTATACCTGGATCTTTTATAATTTTTCCATTTAAGCTCTTACCAATTTTAGACTTGTTACTATCTACTATATCAAATTTAGCATTTTTAAAAAACTTTGCTTTATTGATCAATTCTTGTGAAAGTTGTCCCGCTCCAAATATTACTATTGAATTAATTTTTTTTGAATCAAAAATTATGTTTTCTATTTTATTTTCTTTTAAAAATATTTTTAATTTTTCAACTTCTTTTTCATCAAATTCAGAAAATCTCGCTAGTATATGGTCATCTATAAAAACTTTTTTAAATTTTTTAGATATTAATTTAGAAAATAAATAAATAGCTGATTTAAAATTATCAAATGATAAATTTTCAAATTTATAATTCATACTTATTTGATAACAACACTGATTAAGATTGTATTTAATACAATGTTCAACAAACTTTTCTAGCTCTTCCTCTGAAGAGTTTCCTTCTGTTAAGATATATTTTACTGTCACTCGACCTGGTTTGTTTTCTGAATATTTCTTTAAATTTGCAAATACATCAAAAAATTTATCTTTTCCTCTTACTGCTTTAAAAGTCTCTGGAGTGCCTGCGTCTATACTTGTAACAACTTTTATTAATTCTTGTTCTAAGAATTCTTTAATTGGTTCTTTGAAAACAACTGAATTCGTAAAAACTCTATGGTAAATTTTTGGTGACGCTATTTTATTTATTTCTAACAACATTTTTTTAAAATTTTTATCTAATGTGGGCTCTCCTCCTCCCCACACAACTTGAGAACATTTTTTTAAATTTCCTTCCTTCCCATATTCATGGAGAAAGTCAACTACATCATAATCAGGTTTTTTACCGCCATAATAAATATCACTACAGTAACTACACCTTAAATTACAGAAAGAGTGATGCTCAATTGATAAAAAATTACTTTCTTTTGTTATCTCAGAATTTTCTTTTTCTTCAATATAGCTGCATCCCAAACAAGCATCTTCTTTATCGTTTTGAATATTTTCAAACATTTTTGATCGAGCTTTAAAAATATCTTCTGAAGTAATTTTTTGACCTTTAGTGGTTTTTAATAAAACTGCATCTCCTCTCATCTTGCCTTTATAAAAAAATCTTTGACAACATGCGCGTATTTCATTAGGAGCTAGATACAAACTGCCTTCTAAATATTTACAAGTTTTATATTTCATTTAATTTAAATAATCTTTAGCGTATTTATCATATTTAGTCTGTACAATAAAATTCTTATTTATGTATATTTTTAAAATATTTATAACAAATGTTTTGAGTCTCTTCTTTTTTGCTGTGGAAAGATTACAATTTTCAACTCTCTTCATTAAATAACCTAAAACTCCTCTTAAAGTAAATTGATACAAATTTTCCAATTCATCAGTTTTTGCATACTTTCTCTTTAAAAACCTAATCACATTTAGCCAAGCATTAATAAAATCATCTAAATGTTTTTTTGTAAGTAATGCTGTAATAGAGCTAGAATTATATTTTTTAAAATAAATTTTTTTCTTAAAATATAAAATTTTTCGATCCTTATTAAAAAAAAGAATTTTCAAGTGGAAAAAAATATCCTCAAAATATCCCTTTAAAAAAAAGATCTTATATTTTTTTAAAAAACCTTTTTTAAATAAATAAAATATGATCGCATATTCTAATTTTTGATTTAAAAATAATCTAATTTTTTCTTTAAGAATGGAATGTTTATGATTTAATTGAAATTTTTTATGATTTTTCTCATATGTTTTATAATTAGTTAAAAAATTGACAGCTAAAAAATTACAGTTTTTATTTTTAATAAAATTAATTAATTTAGGTAAATTTCTTACAATTAAATCATCATCAGAGTCTAAAAATAATAACCAATTTGCCTTAGATTTTTTTATACCAAGATTTCTCGCGGGTCCAGGTCCATTATTTTTTTTAATAAAATAAAAATTTTTACTTTGAGAAAAACCATTAATTTTTTTTTCTCTTATTCCATTAAAAATAAACAAAAATTCAACAGGTAAATTTTTTTCTACATTTTGAAATTTTTCAATATTTCTAATAATGTGATTTGTTAAAATGTGGATTGGCACAATAAAACTTATAACTGGTTTATGTTTTCTTTTTTTTTTCAAAACTTTCTAATGGAATTCATTATTTTGTAAAAACTTAATAATTATTTTTTAATTTCGTATAACCATTTTTATATAAATTAAATAGCTCTTTAATTCCTCTTTCTAAATCATATTTCGTTTTAAAACCCATTTTTTCAATTTTCTTATTACTCACAAAATAATCTCTTTTATCTGGATCTTTTTTGTTTTTTAAAATTTTTATCTTTGTGTCTTTAATGTGTTTCTTTATCTTTTTAGCTAATTGTATCTTAGTCAAGTTTGCAGATGATAAGCCGACATTGAAAATATTATTTTTCATTTTACTGAAATTATTAATTGCAAAAATAAATGCTCTGCTTACATCTTTTACGTGGATATAATTTCTTCTAAAATGTGGTTCAAATATTTCTAATTTTCTTTTTTTGTAAGCTAGCTCAACTAAATTATTAACTAGTAAATCAGTCCTCATTCTGTAAGAAAATCCAAAGACAGTCGCCAACCTAAAAGAAATTGAGTTTTTATTTTTTAGTACTAATTTTTCTGCATCAACTTTTGTGCGTCCATATAAAGAAATTGGCTTTAATTCTGAATTCTCATCACAAAATTTATTTTTTTCTCCAATTCCATACCCAGAATTTGTTGTAGCGAATATAATTTTTTGATTTCTTTTAAGCTTTGATATTAAAAAAATAATAGACTTTAGGTTGACTTCAATAGTTTCCTTCGGTTTTTTAATGCAAAGAGGGGCGCCCACTAAAGCAGCTAAAGGTATTATGTAATCTTTATTTTTCAATAATTTATTTATCAATTTTTTATTTCTTACATCTCCTTTAATAAATTCAAAATTTTCTTTTGAATATAAATGAGCTAGAGAATCTTTTTTGAAATCTAATTTATCTATAACCGTAACTTTAAAACCTAAATTAATTAGGTCAGTACATAGGACTGAGCCTAAATAGCCTGCTCCACCTGTAATCAATATATTTTTCATGTTTAAATACTGTTTAATATTTTACAAATCTGAAATATTTTTTCTTTTTTTAAATCAGGATAATTTCCAAGGTAGTAACCAAAATTATGAACATGTTCCACATTTTTAAAATTTCTTAAATTTATTTTCTTTGTATAATCTTTTAAATAAGGTTGCCTTAATTGATTTCCACCTCCGGCGTTACCTCTTCTGAACTCTATTTTATGATTGTGCAAAATTTTTTCTAATTTGTTTCTTTTTTTAAATTTTTTTTCTTTTAAAATTAATGGGAAAGCATAATTAGAACAACCTCTCAGTTCAAAATCAGTATAATAAATTTTATTGTTCAGAAGATTTAAGAAATATTTAAGATTTTGATTTCTTTTTTTTATATTATTATTGAGTCTTTTCAGTTGACTCATCCCAAGAACTCCACCTATCTCCGTATTTCTTAAATTATAACCTGAATATAAAAAAATAAATTGATCAGAAAGTTTTGAATATTTTTTTACAATTTTTTTTTTCACTTTTTTATCTTTGATCTCTCTTGCTAAACCGTGAGACCTTAATGAACAAAAAATTTCATACAATTTTTTGTTGTTAGTACAAATCATACCTCCTTCAATAGTTGACATATGATGAGCATAATAAAAAGAAAAATTAGAAATTAAACCGTAAGACCCAAGTTTTTTATTTTTAAATTTAGCTCCGTGCGACTCACATACATCTTCGATTAAAAAAATTTTTTTTTTCTTCAAAAATTTTAATAATTCATCGTTTAAGGGGTTAAAGCCTTGTGCGTGCGTTATAAATACAGCCAAAGTTTTTTTATTTATTTTTTTCTTAATTTCTTCTAATGATAATGACAAAGTTTTCAGACTTATATCAGCAAAAACAGGTTTAAAGTTATTTTGGATAATTGCGTTAATATCTGATGACCATGTTAAGCTTGGAACGATTATTTCATTCCTTTTATCGTTTTTGTTTAAATAATACTTTAGAGAGTTTATTGATAATAAATTTGCGGAAGAGCCTGAATTTACAAAAACACTATATTTTACACCTAACCATCTTGACCATTTTTTTTCAAAATTAAAGACATTTTTGGATTGTGTTAAAACTGTTCTTTTTTTTAAAAAACGAATTAAGACATCAATATCATTTTTAGTGATATTATTCTCCATTAGCCTATGTCTTTTAATCATGAATTACGATATTTTTGCTTAAAAATAAAAAAAATTAAAATAATTACTATGTTTATATAATAAATATTAACATTGTTCAAATTTTGAACAAGAAGTTTCGTATGATATAGATATCAATAGTTGAAAAAAATGGATCACACATTAATAATACCAACTAAAAATAGACCCTCATGGCTATTTTTTGCACTTAACTGTTTAAAAGAATTTAATTACAAGGGCAAAATCGTAATTATTGACGGTTCAAAGGAAGTGGAACATAGTTTAAATAATCAATATCTAGAAAAATTTAAAAATTCTCTTAATTTACAAAAATTCAGGGAAAATTATAGTGAGAGCATCACGCATAAAAATATTAATTTATCAAAATACAATTTCTTTAAAAATAGTATAAACACAAAGTATTTTACTATTATGAACGACGATGATTGTTTTTTTCCAGACTTTGCAAAATATGGAATTAAATTTTTAGAAGAAAATTCTGATTTCTCAGCAATCACAGGTATTGAAATTAACAATTATTTAGACAAAAATTTTAAGATAAAAAACTATTTTGTTAAAGTTTATCCTGAATTTTTATCTAAAGATCCTCTTGATAGAATTTTATATTATGCAACAAAGCAAAATCAAACTTTACCGATATTCGGTGTTTGCAGAACTAGTATCATGAGTGAATTATTTGAATATGAAAAAAATTATAATCTTAAACCATTCTGCAGAGAAAAAATTGAAGGCCTGTACTCATATGACCAAGAAATGCCATGGCAACTGCATATTATTTTAAGTGGGAAAATTAAAGTGTCTACTAATCATATAATGAATGTAAGAAATAGACACGACTCCCCTACTAGAGATACAAATCTCAGATTTCAAAAAAATCATATAGCTTATATGGGGCCAATCGAACTGATAAAAAATAAAACTCTCGGAGATTTCATAGAAGAACATCTACTAGAATTAAATTTCCTTATTAAAAATAAAACAAAGTATGATAATGAAACGGTAGAAAAAGTTTTAAAAAGAATTATTTGGAAATTTATATCCAGGGAAAATGGAAGCGGTTTACATACGGAAAAAACTGATTTTAATAATTATCTAAAGGATTACCAAAAAGACTTTAAAAAAATTTCTATCAATATACCAAAAATTAATAAGATATTATCAATTAATTTTTTTAGCCAAATTAAAAATAAAATCTCTAAATTTTTAATAATTTTTAAAATAAACATAATGGCAAAACCTAATTTTCATAGGTATAAAAAATTGATAGAAAATTTTAATAAACTTTAAATTGAAAGTATTAAATGAGAAGAAGATTTAAAAAATGTTTTATAACAGGAATTACTGGCGCCGGAGGTAGTTATTTAGCTGAGTATATTTTAAAAAAAGAGAAATCAATAAAAATTTTTGGAAGTTATAGATCTGCTGGAAATAAAAATCTTTTACAAAAAAGGTATAAAAATAAAATTAGATTTTTTAAAATTGATCTCAATAATTATAAAAAACTTACCAGCGTTTTAAAAAAAATAAAACCCGACTTAATTTATAATTTTGCATCTAACCCCGACGTAAGATTGTCGTTTGATCTTCCTAGGGATATAATAATTAATAATTATATTGCAACATTAAACCTCTTTGAAGCTGTAAGAATACTAAATTTGAAATCTTTAATAATTCACTGTAGCACTTCTGAGGTTTATGGAAATGTGTCTAAAAAAGATGTTCCAATAAAAGAGAATTTAAAAATGCGTCCAGTTAGTCCGTACGCTCTTTCAAAAACTTATCAAGATATGGCAGCGCAACTATATTATAAAATTTATGGGCTTAATATAATTATCACAAGAATGTTTACTTATGTAAATCCTAGAAGAAATAATTTATTTCAATCCGCTTTTGCCAAACAGATTATCGATATTAAAAATAAGAAAAATAATATTTTAAAGCACGGAAATTTAAAAAGTATCCGCAGTTTCCTTTCACTTGAAGATGCAATGAAAGCATATTTTGATGTAGCAAAGAAAGGAATAGTTGGTGAAATATACAATATCGGTGGTACTAAGGCTTATACAGTAGGCCAGGTATTAAACAAACTTGTTAAATTAAGTAAAATTAAAGTAAGAAAAAAAATAGATAAAAAACTCTTAAGAATCAAAGATGTTACTTTACAATTACCAAATATAAAAAAGTTTTCAAGTGACACAGGTTGGAAACAGGAACAATCTTTAGATTTCTCACTAAGATTTTTAATTTCAGAGTTAAACAAAAAAAATTAAATATTTATATCTTGATGATAAATAATTTGAGATCCTAAATTATCAAATTTAATAGGCACAATGGTATATTTTTTAAATCTTTTTTTAAAATTATTTCTTTTTTTTGGATCTATTAGAAACATCATGAAACCTCCTGCACCTGCTCCTAGTAACTTGCCTGAGTATGCACCAAGTTTAATTCCTTGGTCATAAATTTTGTCTATATGAGAATTTGAAACATTTAAAGTTAATTTCTTTTTATACCACCAATATTTTCTTAAAAGTTCAGAGAAATCAGAAATGATATTATTAGAACTATATATTTTTTCCTCTGCCTTGTGAGTTATATTTAAAATTTCCTTAAAATAATTATGATTAATGTTCATTTTTTTGATTTTGTTTTTTTCTAAAATTTCAGCCTTTCTCACAAAACCTGTGAAAACCAAAAAAATACTTTTTTCTAGTTCTTTAATATTTTTGTTATTTAACACAGGTGATACTTCTATTAAATTTTTTCTAAAATTAATTACATTAAATCCTCCAAACGATGCTGAGACTTGATCTTGTGATCCTACAAATTCTTTATTTTTGTTTTGTTCAATATTGATTGCTTCTATATAGAGATTTTTTTTTGATATTCTTTTTCCTTGTAACGCTTTAAGACTATTTATAAAACCTACAGTAAAACTTGAACTTGCCCCAAGTCCAGACTGCGCAGGCAAATCAGCAAAATGAATCGCTTCGATAGGATTCCTGTATTTAAAATATTTAAGACATTCTCTTACGCTATTATGTTTAATTTGAGATATTTTCCTAACTTCCTCTTTTTTAAAGTACCTAATTCTATATTTATACTTAAAAAAAGGTGGTAACTGACGAAGAGAAATATAGCAATATTTGTCAATTGTTGTTGAGATTACTTTACCTGAATTATTATTATACCACTGAGGAAAATCAGTTCCTCCTCCAAAAAAAGAAATTCTAAAAGGCGTTCTTGAGATTATCATTTTAAATATTTTTCAGATTTATACCATTCAACTGTTTTTTTTAATCCATCATTAAGATTAGTTCTTTTGAAAGACCTAAATATATTATTAAAATAACTATTGTCTAGCACTCTATATTTTGCAGATGAAGGCATTGTTTTTATAAATTGAATTTTCTTTTTTCTTTTACTCACTTTTATCAAAGTTTTTGAGAGACTCTCTATAGAAGTAGCTTTTTCAGAACTAAAATTAATTATTCTTTTCAATTTTCTGCTTGAGTTCAAAATAACTATTATTGCTTTAGCCAAATCATTGGCAAAAACAAAATCTCGCGTGACTTTTTTATCGCCCCAAACTTCTAATTTACTTTTATTTGTTAAAAGTTTTTTAATTAATGCAGGTACAACATGTGATTTTTTTTCATTAAAATTATCATATAATCCATAAATACTTGATGTTCTGATAATATTTATATTCATGTTCATATATTTTTCATAATACTCAAACAATTTTTCTAAATATCTATACTGCCATCCAGTGCCAAAATAAACATCATATGGATTTAAATTTAAATTTATTTGATCTTCTTTAATTGGCTTGCTCAAAGGTTGGTAAACTGTAGAGCTACTAACCCAAATTATTTTTTTTACTTTATTTTTATAACAACTTTTTAATAAATTTGACCGTATTAAAAGATTTTTCTCGAAATTTTCTAAAAAATTATTTTTCAAACTTTTGATACCTGATCCTTGAACAGCAAGAATAATTACAGCATATTTGTTTTTTGTTGCATTTAAACAGTCTTTAAAATTTAGAAAATTATATTTCTTATAAAATTTTTTCAGTGATTTTTCTTTTATTTTTGAAAAATATGAAGCAGTGAAATTTGCTTTAATATTTTTTAATTCCTGCGCTAGATTAGTTCCAACTAAACCTGAGCCTCCTGCAATAAAAATTGCTTTATTATTTGAATATTTTCTCATTTTTTTTACATAGAGCAAGAGCAGCTACAGTGCTAGTAGTATTAGCATATTTTAACACATTATTGAATTTTACAATCTTTAATTTTAAAAACTCTCCCTCCTTACTTATACCAGTTTTTTTATTTTTAAATTTTTCAAGAAACTTTGTGTCTATTTTTTTTTTAAAATAAAAATAATGTACAGAACTAGTAGAGAAAGCTGAGTCTACATATAATTTTTTTTTGATTAGTGGTTTAATATCTTTAATTTCAACATTTAAATTTAATTCCTCAAAAATTTCTTGTTGAGCTGTTTTTTTTGGCATTCGATTATTTATAGATCCCGCGGGAAATTCAAATGTGTAACCTCCAGCTGGGGCTCTAAATTGAGAGACAAGCATAGTATAAAATTGTTTTTTAATTTTTAATATTGGAACTATGGTAACGCTCTCAGGGCTAATTTGGGCATATCTATAGTAAGTATTATTCTTAACTTTAATTTTTGTGTCTATCCCTAAAACTTGCCAATTTGAATTTTTTCTCAAAATTTTAAAAAGATATTTGGTTTTTAAAATTTTAACTTTATTTTTTTTTAGACGACTTATCCAGCTCTTGAAAAAATTATTTTTTAGTATTTGATATTTAATTGATGAATTCAATTGATTTTAATTTTAATTTCTTATTATTTTAGATTTAAAATCGTCTCTATCAATTAAAGTTCTTTTTTCACTCCATCCCGGCCAAAATGCATATCCATTTTTAATTAATTTAAGATAAATTACTCTTCGAAATTTTAATTTTTTTGAAATATTTTTTTTTGCATAATGAATAAGATGACCATGAAAAAAAAATATATCCCCTTTTTTGAATTCAACTATTGTTTCTTTATTTTTAAATTTTTTGGGTACAACACAATTATTCCCAATTGGTAATGCTTTGATTATTTGACCCTTTTTATTCATAACAAAATTTGGTTTTGGATTGCATTTTACTTCACCAAGTTTATGACTTCCTGGATAAACTCTTAACGCTCCATTCTCCTCCAGCGCATCATCAAAGGCAACTGCGCATGCAACAAATGCACCATATTCAGCTTTTTGTGCATAATTATCCTGGTGAGGAACTGAGCCAGATTCTTTATTTGTATCCGATTTAGCAAAGAAAAAAATATCACCGATCGGTATCATTCTATGATCAATTAAATTATCAGCAAGCTGTAAAATTTTTTTATTTTTACATAAATTTAAAAATTTTTTTGATTTTCTATAAATATTAGGAATAATTGTAATATTTTTTCCTGCTACTCGATGGGCTTCCTTTTTATATTCTTGACACTGCTTTTCATTTAGAACATTTTTGACGACTAGGTAACCATTCTTTTTCCAAAAGTTTTTATCTTTATTTGTGAGTTTCATAGTAAATTGATTATATTATTTTTTAAAAAAGTTAAATCGTCTATTTAGTGAATTTTTGTTATTTAAGTACCAATCTACTGTTAATTCTAGCGCTTTTTTTAAATTATACCTTGGTTTAATTCCATATTTTAAAGCTTGGGAAGTGTCAAGTATTCTTATCTTATCGCCTTGGGGTTTTGATTTATCAAATATAACTTTTGGCTTTTGTGGAATATTTTTGCAATTAAGTAAGGTTTTAACTAAATATTTTATGGAATAACCTGTGCCGCTTCCAATATTAATGGGTTTAGTTATTTTTTTTTTAACAATTGATATCATTGCTTCCGCTACATCCTCAGAGTAAATAAAATCTCTTACAGCGGATCCATCTCCCCATACTTCTAAAGGATTCTGTTTGCTGCATATTTTTTTTATTAAGGATGATACAACCATTGAACTTACAGGATTAAAATTGGCGTATGGTCCAAAAATATTAGCAGGTCTTACAATATGAAGCGATTTGAAATCAAATTCTTTTTCATAAGCTTCTATTTGAAGTTCACCTATTCTTTTAGCCCATCCAGCATATTTATCATGTTCTGATGGAGAAGATTTCCATAAATCTTTCTCTCTCATTAAGTTTGAGGGACCATAAACTCCATAAGTGCTTGTATATAAATAATGTTTCACTTTTGATCTTTGAGCGCCCATCAGCAAATTAGTTGCACAATAAAGATTTGACATCATAAAAGTTCCAGGTCTCTCATTATTAATTTTAGGCGAACCTGTAACCCCAAGTAAATTAAAAACTATATCTACCCCTTTTGTAACTTTAATACAATTTTCTAAATGCATTAAATCTAATTTGTAAAATTTTTTTACTCCTTTGGGGCATAAGTTTTTGCTATCCATTGATGATACTATTACTTTTGCTCCATAATTTATTAACTTAGGTACTAACATTTGTCCTACCATTCCAGTTCCGCCAGCAACTAAAATTTTTTTATTTAAAAAAAAATTATTTTTTTTCATTAATTATTTTATTTATTTTTTTAATAATCTCATTTTTGTTCGGAGGTAAATTGTCTTTGGTGGGATAAAAACCTGCACTTTTTTCTTTTAAACCAAGTGTGTAAATAGGTTTGCCTGATTTAATATTAAGCTCATTTGCTATGGATTTTGCTATACCATTTTCATAATCATCGTCTAAAATAAGACCACCATATTTTGACTCCTTTAGATTTTTAATAAATTTTGACTCTATTTTTAAAGGTTTTATCCATAGAATATGATGAAGTGAAATTTTTATATTTTGTTTGATTAAAATATTTAGAGCTTTAATAGCTTCGAATCTTGTTATTGAAATAGCGAATAAAACTATATCAGGTTTCTTTACTAAAACATTTTTTAATTCTTTTTTATTATTATATGATCCTCTATGTTCAGAAACATAAAATACATCATCTTCTCGCATAAATTTTTTATATATGCTCTTATATTCCTTTGGTGTCATCGGACTGCAAATCTTTACTCCTGGCATTCTGTAATAAAGTGAATGATGTGATGATCCTGCTACTGGTCCAATTCCACCTTCCATTGCAATACTTCTAACAAAAACTGGGCATGGTTTTTTCCAAATTTCTTTCGATTTACACGCATAATTGACAATCATTGGAGCATTGTACCAATTAAAACCTTGATACCTTATTACATAAATCGGTCTTGAATTCATTAAAGCTGCTCCAACTGCAAAACCACCGCCAGCAACGTCAGCCATCGATACCTCAACCATACCGTCTTTTTCATACATCTCTGGGAGAGTTCCTCCTACCCAGCCAACAGCAGTTAAACATTGACCGAAAACTTTTCCCTGTTTTAGTTTCAAATGTCTTCTAATAATTTCTTTTATTGTCTCTCTAACATTTTTTTCCATAAAATATCTATTTTTTCTTTTGCTTTATTATGAATGGTATTCCCTTGCGCTCCAAAAATTTTTCTAAGAGATTTATACCTATCAAATGTTTTATCTGAGTCTATGCCAGCCCCAGAATGCCAAAATAATCTGTTAGTGTTTATATTTAAAAGAATAGGTTCTCGAAAAAAATATTTTGATTTTTTTTTAATTTCCAATGGATTATCTGAGATATTAAATGCTTTCATTTTAAAAGATTTTGCAACAGAGTGAATATCCCAGTTTCTTCTGACTTTTTTCTCAGTTAAAATAGATAGGTTGTTATCCTCCACTATAAATAAGATTGGAAGTTTTTTTGTTGATGCCCACCCGAGAGATGCAAGAACATAATCTTCCTCAGCTGAAGCATCACCTAAAAAAACTATTGTTGGTTTTTTTGATTGAAAACATGCCCCAACTGCTATGGGAGCTTGAGTACCCATATGACCGTCGTGTCCGAACATATTTATTTCTCTCGATTGTATAGATGCTGATCCACCCATACCGTAAGCACATCCTTTTTTACTTCCCAATAGTTCGTAGATAAGTTTTCTTATATTGCCTCCAAAAGATAAATATGTTGAATGACACCTATGTTGTGCGAATATAAGAGGTTTAATTTTCTTTTTTTTAATAATTGTTGCTAATGATGCACTAATAGATTCTTGACCTGCCGATAAGTAAACTGGAAACTTAATATTATTTTTTTTTACCGCATTAAAAACATTAAGTTCAAAATTTCTACATATCGAAATTTTTTTTAAAACCTCTTTTAAGTACTCTTTACTCATGTAAAATGTTTAAAAAAGTTAAGTTATCAATTATATTAAAGTTTTCTGAAAGTTTAATAACTGTATCAGTTCTGACAATATCACCTGGTGATAGAACGCAATGTTTATTATCTGCATACAAGCCACCATTTAATATTACAAAAATATCATTTTTATTCCCTTTTCTAAAAGTTTTTAAATTATTAGTCTTTGTGATGTTGATTTTTACACCTTCTAAATAATAGCTATTTGTTGAGTTCATATTTGGTTCTTTAAAAGTAATATCCTTAGCAGTGATCGGTAACATTTTTTCTTTACCCTCATAGGGTTTATTTTCTCTTCCGTAGTCATCTTTAAATCTAACTAGATCGTCTTTATCTATTGGTGTCTCTATCTCTAAAACAGTTGCATAATCTTTAGATGTATTTTTTGTACAATGAAATAATCCTTGTCTAATCATTAGTTTAGATACTGGAAGCAATGACCTAGTTTCATAGAAACCTAAATCAACTTCAACTTTTCCTTTGAGTAAAACAAAACCAGTTTTTTTAATTGGATGGCAATGCAGAGAGGTTTTTGAATTAGGAGAAATTCTTAATAATTTGGTGCTTGAAATATTATTTTTATAAATAGTGTACTCGTAACCCCAAGGTTTGATCACTTTATAATTATTTGGAATATCATTATTTAGATTTTTTGAATTCATCTAAAACAGCTTTCATCCACGGACCCATGTCTTTATAGTGCGCAGTCGTTATAATTTTACTATCAATTACTGCTGGTAGATCCGTATAAATAGCACCAGCATTATTAATATCATCCATCATACTATAATAACCTGAAATTTTTTTTCCCTTAATAATTCTTGCAGATATTAAAAGCTGTGCGCCACTACATATACATCCAATTACTTTACCCTCTGCATGAAAGTCTGAAATAAATTTAATTATATTTTT
>CACMQA010000003.1:20000-162193 GCA_902615715.1 uncultured Pelagibacteraceae bacterium
GACGACAGCCATGCAGCACCTGTGTTTCGTCCAGCCTAACTGAAAAGACTAATCTCTTAGTCTCGCGACGAACATGTCAAGTGTTGGTAAGGTTCTGCGCGTATCTTCGAATTAAACCACATGCTCCACTGCTTGTGCGGGTCCCCGTCAATTCATTTGAGTTTTAACCTTGCGGTCGTACTCCCCAGGCGGTGTGCTTAATGCTTTCGCTGCGACACTGAAAAATATATTTCCAACGTCTAGCACACATCGTTTACGGCATGGACTACGAGGGTATCTAATCCTCTTCGCTACCCATGCTTTCGCTCCTCAGTGTCAGTAGTGACCCAGTAAGTTGCCTTCGCATTTGGTGTTCTTTCTAATATCTACGAATTTCACCTCTACACTAGAAATTCCACTTACCTCTATCACACTCTAGCTAAAAAGTTTTGATGGCAGTTCCAAGGTTGAGCCTTGGGATTTCACCATCAACTTTTTTAACCACCTACGAGCTCTTTAAGCCCAGTAATTCCGAACTACGCTAGGTCCCTTCGTATTACCGCGGCTGCTGGCACGAAGTTAGCCGGACCTTCTTATTCGGGTACAGTCATTTTCTTCCCCGACGAAAGAGTTTTACAACCCAAGGGCCTTCTTCACTCACGCGGCATCGCTGCATCAGGGTTTCCCCCATTGTGCAAGATTCCCCACTGCTGCCTCCCGTAGGAGTCTGGGCCGTGTCTCAGTCCCAATGTGGCTGGTCTTCCTCTAAGAACAGCTATTGATCGTTGCCTTGGTAAGCTTTTACCTTACCAACTAGCTAATCAAGTGCAGGCTCATCTTTCGGCGTTAAAACTTTCCCCGTAAGGGCTTATTCGGTATTAGCACAAGTTTCCCCGTGTTATTCCAAACCAAAAGGCAGATTCCCACATTATACTCACCCGTTTGCCACTCAGTATTGCTACTGCGTTCGACTTGCATGTGTTAGGCGTGCCGCCAGCGTACGTTCTGAGCCATGATCAAACTCTCAAGTTTAATAACGGCGCACACTAGCTTTAATAACTTTGAGGTAACTCAAAGTTATTTTTCGTTAAAGTGTGTACGACAATTTCTTTATTAACCTAGCCGTCCACACTTCTCTTCTTAAAAATTTACAATTTAAAAAAGCTAAGATTTTAGTGTTTAAAATCTACACACCTTTAGCTACGTTAAAATATTAATTTCGTAGAGGTGAGCGGTGGTTTTATTACAATTCTGTTATAAGTCAAGGCGTATATTAGTTGAATTAATCAGTAAAATAAGGGCTTTTTAACCATCTAACATTGCAAAGGTCGCATAATTTTTATAAAAAACAACTATGGCGATTATTCAAAAATTTAGTAATTTTTTAAAAAAAAAAATCAATTTTTTCAGAATTTTGGATGCCAAAACTCTTCGAATTCAAAAATTTAATCCTTTATTTTTTTTATTTTTCCTAATCATTTTCACTGTAATTTTTTTCATTACATCAAATTTAATTGATCAAAGTAACAAAAAAAGTCAGGTCAATTTTGAAGAAATAACAAATACTAATGAATTTTCGAACTTAACCAATTTCTTTATTTCAAAAATTAATAGCCCGTATAAAGAAATTAAGTACGAAATTCAAAACAACGATACAGTTGAGAAGATATTAAGAAAATATGACGTATTAGACGAGGATATTAAGAAAATATCATATAAGCTTAAACAAAAGAAATTTACTAATATTTATTCTGGTAGAAAATTAAATTTAATATTAAAAAAATCAGAGAGAAACTCAAACACGGTTGTCAACTTTGTTTATCCAATTAATAATACCACAAGCATTGAAATTAGGAGATTTCAAGATAATTTTATTATAAATGAAAATATTTTACAGCTCTATAAAAAAGAAGTTGTGATAAAAAATGTGATAAAAAATAATTTATATAGCTCTGCGATAAACTCGGGTATTGAGCCAAACATAATAGTTGAATTTGCAAGAGTATTTGGTTTTGAGGTAGATTTTCAAAGAGATATCAGAAAAGGTGATTGGTTTGAAGTTTTGTACGAAAAATTTGTTGATGATAACAATAAAGTAAGAAATACAGGTAAAATAATTTATGCTTCAATGTACGTAAATGGAGAAGAAATAAATCTTTATAATTTTAAATATAAAAATGAAGAAGAATTTTATGATATTAAAGGAAAGAGTATTACTAAATCACTTATGAAAACTCCAATTAACGGCGCTCGTTTATCTTCTTCTTTTGGAATGAGAAAACATCCAATACTTGGATATAATAAAATGCACAGAGGAACTGATTTTGCAGCTCCAAGTGGAACTCCAATAATGGCTTCTGGATCTGGAACAGTCACACGGGCGAGATGGTGTGGTGGTGGTGGAAACTGTGTTAAAATAAAACATAATTCTACTTATGAAACAATTTATGCTCACATGAAATCTTTTGCACGAGGAATTAAGGAGGGAAGAAAAGTTAAACAAGGACAAATTATAGGTTACGTTGGTTCAACTGGCTTATCGACTGGCCCTCATTTACACTACGAGGTAATAGTAAATGGGAAAAAAGTAAACTCTCAAAAATTAAAATTACCCTCAGGCAAAATACTTAAAGGAGAAGAAAGAAAACAGTTCGAACTTGATAGAATTAAAATTGATTTAAAATTGGCAGGACTTAGATAATTTTTAATTAGTTGAAGTTTGATTTTCTTTTTCTACCATCTCATCTTTATTAAGAGTTGCTCTTTCTGACTCAGTTTTATTTAAATTTTCTCTCTTATCGTTTAACTCATTATATCTTCTCAAATAATGGTCGGCATGCTGTAGATAATTTTGTGCTAATACTGGATCTCCATTGCTTTGAGCATCTTTAGCAAGCTGCTGGTATTTAAGCATTGTTTTTTCAACATTATGAATATTATTCATCGAACCATTTCTATTGAAATTCAAATTACCATTTCCGTTTAAATTATTGGAGTTACTAGAATTTAATGACCCGTTTCTTCTTCTGAAACTACTTTTTTGTGATCTTGGTCTAAAATTTCTTCTTCTATTATTATTCATATATTAATTGTATATTGCTATTACGCACCTAATGTTGTTTTTATAATCTTTTATAACGTTTTCAATTCTAAAGTTATTATCAATTAGTATCTTTGAAACTTTTTTTATTTGCTCATTACCAATTTCTAAGGCGAGCGTACCTTTAATTTTTAAAATATTTTTAGATTTGTAGATAACTTTTCTAATAAGGTCAAGCCCATCATTCCCGCCGTCTAAAGCTATTCTTGGCTCAAATCTTTTAATATCATCGCTTAGGTTTTTAATATCTTTTCTCTTTATATATGGTGGATTAGATATAATTAAATCAAATTTGTAAAAAAAAATGTTTTTAAAAGATTTATTTAAAATCTTTAACCTACCTTGTAAACCAAATTTATCTCTATTTATCTTAGCAGCAATAGTTGCTTGTTTAGATATTTCTACACCTATACCATGTGATTGTTTTAAGTTGGATAATAGACTAATAATTATACATCCTGAGCCTGTACCTATATCTAGTATAAATGATTTTTTATCTTTAAACTTATCTATCATCTTGCTTACTAGTAATTCCGTTTCGGGCCTAGGTATTAAAGTGTATCTGTTAACTTTGAATTTTTTACTCCAAAATTCTTTTTCTCCTAAAATATAAGCTATCGGTTCATTATTAGATCTTCTTTTCACATATCTTTTGAATTTAAATACATTATTTTCATTTATATTTTGATCATTGTTAATTAAAATCTCCTCTCTAGATTTTTTTAAAGTTTTGGATAATAACAACTCTGAGTCTAATACGTGCGATGGTATCTTTTTATCTTTTAGTAATTCTGATCCAATATTAATTAATTCAAAAATATTCATGTATTTAACTTTTCAAGTTTTAAATTTTGTTCTTTTAATCTAAGCTCTTGATTCATCTCCTCATGAATTTCACCACTTAAAAATTCATCTAATTTGTGTAACGTTAAATTTATTCTATGATCAGTAACTCTTCCTTGAGGAAAATTGTAAGTTCTTATTCTTTCTGATCTGTCTCCAGAGCCAATTTGACTTTTTCGATTGCTTGATCTTTCTTGATCTTTTTTTCTTTTTTCAGCTTCATAAACTCTTGATCTTAAAATTTTTAATGCTTTTGCTTTATTTTTATGTTGTGACTTTTCATCCTGTTGGCTCACAACAACTCCGCTGGGGATGTGAGTTATTCTCACCGCACTATCTGTCGTGTTGACTGATTGACCTCCAGGTCCTCCAGCTCTAAAAACGTCAATCCTCAAATCTGATTCTTTAATTTCAATATCAACATCTTCTGCCTCTGGAAGAACAGCTACTGTTGCTGCAGAAGTGTGGACTCTGCCTTGAGTTTCAGTTTCAGGAATTCTTTGAACTCGATGAACACCCGATTCGTATTTTAAATAGGAATATATGTCATTTCCATTAACAGAAAAAATTACTTCTTTAAAACCACCTGCCTCACTTTTAGAAATATTGATGATTTCCAATTTCCATTTTTTTTTTGAGCAAACTTTTTCATACATCTTAAATAGATCAGCACAAAATAATGATGCTTCAAGACCTCCTGTTCCAGCTCTAATTTCAACGATCGCATTTTTATTGTCATCCTCATCTTTAGGTAATAAAAATAATTTCAAATCATCTTCATATTTTTTCTTTTTTTCAATAAGTTGGCTCAAATCTTTTTGAGCTAGATCTATAATTTCTTTGTCGTTCGACTTATCCTCAACCAAATTAATTAAATCTGTTTTTTCAGTTTCAAAATTTAAGTAGTTTTTTGCAATTGTAATAATGCTCTCTAAACTTGAATATTCTTTTGATTTCTTTGCAAATAATTTAGGATCAATATCTTCAGAGGAAAGTTCTTTCTCCAGAGACTTATGCCTGGTGATAATGTTTTTGACTTTATCTAAAGGAACCATATCTTATTTAGTCTTTGATTTTTTCTTCAACTAATTTTACAACTTGATCAATTATCTTTGAACTTGGAACTTTTGAGTGAGGTATACCTGATAGATATAGAAGATTATTATCTTGACCGCCGCCAGTTAACCCAATTTCCGTTTGAGCAGCTTCACCTGGGCCATTGACTACACAACCGATTATAGAAAGATTGATAGGTTTCTTAATATGAGCTAATTTCTCCTCTAATTTTTTTACCGTTTCAATAACTGGGAATGCCTGCCTGGCACATGACGGGCAAGAAATTATATTTACTCCTCTTGAACGAATGCCAAGTGATTTAAGAATTTCATATCCCGCTTTTACCTCATCAACTGGATCGGATGATAATGAAACTCTTATTGTATCTCCAATTCCCTCCATAAGAAGTTGCCCAATTCCTATTGAGGATTTTATACTCCCAGTAAATAACCCTCCCGCTTCAGTAACTCCTAAATGAAGAGGATAATCACAAATTTTAGAAAGATTTTTATAAGCCTTGACTGTCAAAAATATGTCAGATGATTTTACACTTATCTTAAAATTGAAAAAATCGTTATCTTCAAGAAGTTTAATATTGTACATAGCGCTTTCAACTAATGCTTCTGGACAAGGTTCTTTATATTTTTCTAATAGACTCTTATCTAAAGATCCTGCATTAACACCAATTCTTATTGAGCAATTATTATTTTTAGCAGCTTTGATTACCTCAAGAACTCTGTCATTGTTTCCAATATTTCCTGGATTTATCCTCAGACAATCCGCGCCCATTTCTGCTGCTTCTATAGCTCTTTTATAATGAAAATGAATATCCGCTACTATAGGGACTGAAACTTCTTTTGTGATTTGTTTTAATGCTTTAGTTGACTCTTCATCTGGACAAGAAACTCTTACTATATCAGCGCCAGCTTCTTCTAAAGATTGAATTTGTTTTAAAGTCCCTTTAATATCTGTTGTTAAAGTATTTGTCATCGATTGGACGCTAATTGGTGATGTTCCGCCAACTTTTACCTTGCCCACTGATATTGTTTTTGTAACTTTTCTTGTTATTATTCTATGAGGTCTAACTTCCATTTTAATCTAAATCAAAAATAGTATGTAATTTTTTAATAGCTTTTAAAGTATTATCTTCATCAATAATTACTGAAAGTTTAATTTCAGAAGTTGAAATCGCTAAAATATTAATGCTCTCATCTGACAAAGCTCTAAACATTCTATAAGTAACACCTGGTGTAGACACCATACCTGCGCCAACAATCGAAATTTTGGCAACCTTATCATTATGAATGATTTCTCTGTATTTAATTTTAGTATTATCTTTTAATATTTGTTTTGTTTTTGAGACATCGCTTCTTTTAACAGTAAATGTTATATCAGTTTTTTTCTGGTTTGAAGAAATATTTTGAATCACCATATCAACATTTATTTGAGACTTGCTTAAAGGTTCAAAAATATTTGCTGCAACACCAGGTCTATCTTCGACTCCTATAATGGTAATTTTTGAATCATCTTTTGAGTATGCAACTCCAGTTACACTTTTTGTGTAATCGATATTTTCCTGACTAAAAATTTTTGTTCCTATTCTGTCAGTAAAAGTTGACCTTACCTCAAGAGGGATGTCATACATCATAGCAGTTTGAACAGCAGATGGTTGCATTACTTTTGCACCTAGTGAAGAAAGTTCAAGCATTTCATCGTAAGATATTTTATCAATTTTTTTTGCAACTGGTATTTTATTTGGATCAGATGAAAAAACTCCGTCAACGTCTGTATATATTTCGCAAGTATCTGCATTAAATATTTTAGCTACTGCTGTAGCTGTTGCATCAGATCCCCCTCTTCCAATCGTAGTAATGTCCGCATTTTTTGAGATACCTTGAAATCCTGGAATGATTGCTACACCACCTTCATCTAAAAATTTATTTATTTTTTCAATGTGTATATTTATTATTCTTGCATTTGTATGCTCACCATCCGTTAAAATAGGAATTTGCCAATTCAACCAAGATTTTGCCTTTAAATTTAGTTTGATTAAAGCTCCGGCAAGAAGAGCACAAGTTACTTGCTCTCCTGAGGATAATAGAACGTCCAATTCTCTTTTGTTAAATTCTTCAGAAATTTCTTTTGATAGCTTTATTAGTTCATTGGTATTTCCGGACATAGCTGAAACTATAGCAATAACTTTGTTCCCTGTAGATTGCTCTTTTTTGATGATATTAGCAACATGCATTATTCTTTCTGTTGTTCCAACAGATGTTCCACCAAACTTTAATACTTTTTTACCCATTTAAGAATGTAATATAATAAAATATAGATGTTTATATTAATTTAAAATTATTTACGAAATGAGTACTACTATAAATAAAGAGGAAATTCAAAAGTTTTCAAGACTCGCTGAAGAATGGTGGGATGTTAATGGAAAATTTAAACCACTTCATATGTTTAACCCTGTAAGGATTGAATACATCACATATAATATAAAAAAATATTTTAAATTAAAAGAAGGTAAAACTAATTTTCTAGAAGGACTAAGTATACTAGATATTGGTTGTGGTGGTGGACTTATTAGTGAACCAATGTCCAGACTTGGAGCAAAAGTTACTGGAATAGATGCTTCCGATAAAAATATAAAAGTAGCAAAATTACATTCTGATAAAAATGAGCTTAAAATAAATTATATAAATACCTCTCCAGAAAATTTTGATCAATTAGAAAAGTTTGATGTAATTTTAAATCTAGAGGTTGTGGAACATGTAGATGATTTAAATTTATATATAAAATCTTGTCATAAATTATTAAAAAATAATGGCTTGATGTTTACTGCCACAATCAATAGGTCTTTCATTTCCTACGTGAAAGCAATTGTTGGAGCAGAATACATACTAAGGTGGCTACCTATTGGAACGCATGATTGGAATAAATTTCTGAAGCCAGAAGAATTAGAAAATCTTCTTAATAAAGAAAATTTCTCTACATTTGATATAAAAGGTTTAAATTATAATATATTTTCAAGAAAATGGAAAAAATCTAACGATTTGTCAGTAAATTATATAATCTCAAGTTTTAAAAATTAGTTATCTTTGTTAATCCAAGGAATTGTGAGTAAATCTATACCTTCATCAGCTAATTCTTCTTTTTCTTCGAGAGTGGCTTTACCATAAATAGCTTTTTTATTATTTTTATCATAATAAACCTCTCTAACCTTTTTACTAAAGTCTTTTCCCACGTAATCAAAATTTTTTTCTATATATTTTCTTAATTTTAATAATTCATTTTTTTCTTTTTTAAATTCTGCATTTATAATTTCAATCTGCTCCTCTTTTTTAGAATTTTTTATCATTGGGGCCATTATTGATTTATTAATTTTTTTTGAGGAGCAATAAATGCACTCTAGAAGATTTTTTTTATTTAACTTATCGAATTCTTCTGAATTAGAGAACCAGCTTTCAAATTCGTGATCTTGATGACATTTTAAATTATATTTAATCATTTAGTTTCTATAATCTGCATTAATGTCAATATAGTCATGAGTGAAATCACAAGTATAACATTTAAATGCATCATTACCGAGTTTTAAATTAATCTCAATTTCAATCGAGCCCCATTGCATATATTCTTTTAATTTTTGTTCATCATAAGTTTCCGAGATTTTTCCATTCTCCGCAACAATAAAACTTCCTATCTTAATCTTTAATTTTTTTTGATCTATTATCTCACCTGATTTTCCTATTCCCATAGCTATTCTTCCCCAGTTTGGATCCTCTCCTGCAATTGCGGTTTTTACGAGTGGAGAATTAGCAATTGAGAAAGCGATATTTTTTGCACTTCCTAAAGATTTTGCATTAATAACATTTATTGTAACAAATTTTTTAGCACCTTCTCCATCGACAACAACCTGTTTTGCTAAATTTAAACATAATTTCTTAAGAGCTACTTCAAACTTTTGTACTCCTTTATCATTTAAAGAAATATTTTGACCAAGTTTTATTGCTCTAGTAGAAAAAATAGAAACCATATCGTTTGTTGACTGGTCACTATCTACAGTTATTGCATTAAAAGAGTTAGCCACTGCCCTTTTTAAAAGTGTTTTCAATAAATTGGAATTAATATCTGCATTAGTAAAAATAAATGATAGCATAGTTGCTAAATTTGGAGCAATCATACCTGAGCCTTTAGCTATACCTGAAATTTTTATTAATTCATCTCCAACAATTATTTCTTCGTATGCTAACTTAGGTTTTGTATCTGTAGTCATAATAGCAGATGCCATTTTTATCCAAAACATTTTGTTATGTTCCGTTCTCAATCTGTCTACTAATTCAGGTAGGCGTTCTTTAATTTTTTCAACTGGAAATTCTTCTCCTATAACTCCTGTTGAAGCAAAAATTAAATCTTTGATTTTTACAGTCTCAGATGTTCCTCTTTTATTTTTTGACTCTTTAATTGTTAAAACTCTTGATAAATTTTTTGCTAATGTATCAATACTTTCTTTTCCTTGTTTTCCAGTAAAAGTATTGGCATTTTTCGTATTTACTAAAAGTCCCTTGATAATTTTTTTATGAGAATTATTATTCCAAGGAATAAATTCGGAAGTAATACTATTTGTAGTCGTTAATGTTGCGTAATTGGCTCCCTTAGTGAAGTAAAATAATGCTAGATCATCTCTACCATCCTTATAAAGATCTGCGGAAATAGATGCCATTTCCAAACCTTCAATTTGCTTAAGGCTTTGAAACTCACCCATTTTAGATAATTTCGTTTTATCGTTTAGAAAGTTTTTAATGTTTATTGTCATTATTGCTATTTAATTTAAATTAATAATACATATATAGGTGTATAATGAATTTATTTACAAGAACTTTTAGTAAAATATTTAAAAGCTCTAATCAACAAGAATTAGACAGAATCCAAAACATTATTGAAGCGATAAATAATAAAGAGAATGAAATTAAGTCTTTATCTCAAGCTAATTTTAAAGAAAAGACATTTAATTTTAAAAAAAATGCTCAAAATGGATCTTTAAAAATTGACGAAATCATACCAGAAAGTTTCGCGTTAGTTAGAGAGGCTGCTAAGAGGACTTTGGGTGAGAGACATTATGATGTTCAGTTAGCTGGGGGATTAATTTTGCATAATGGAAAAATTGCAGAGATGAAAACAGGTGAGGGAAAAACACTTGTTTCAACATTACCCGCATACTTAAATTCTTTATCAGGCAAAGGTGTACACATTGTAACGGTAAATGATTATTTGGCTAAGAGAGATTCTGAATGGATGGGTAAAGTTTTTAATTATCTTGGAGTATCAACTGGATGCATTACAAATGATTTAGACGACATTGAGAGAAATAAAAATTATAAAAGTGATGTTACCTACGCCACTAATAATGAACTTGGATTTGATTACTTAAGAGATAATATGAAATATGAGCTTGATGATATGGTTCAACGTAGTCACAATTATTGTATTGTTGATGAAGTCGATAGTATTTTAATTGATGAATCTAGAACACCCCTTATAATCTCTGGTAAACTTGAAGACAAAACAACCCTTTATAATACATCCAATGAGTTTATTAAACATTTACAAAAAAATGATTATGAATTAGATGAAAAAAATAAGAATGTAATTCTTACTGATTTAGGAATTGATAAAATTGAAAAACTTGCAATCCAAAAAAGAATATTAAAGAATAATAATTTTTATGATCCAGCCAACTTAGATTTAGTTCACCATGTTAACCAAGCTTTGAAAGCTAATTTGCTTTTTAATAAAGATACCGATTACATAGTTAGAGAAGGCAAAGTACAAATAATTGATGAATTCACAGGAAGAGTGCTAGGCGGAAGAAGATTTTCCGACGGGCTTCATCAAGCGATAGAAGCTAAAGAAAATGTTAAAGTAGAAGAAGAAAATCAAACACTGGCATCAATTACTTATCAGAATTATTTTAGATTATATAAAAAATTATCTGGAATGACTGGTACAGCGATTACAGAAGCAGAGGAATTTTTTGATATATATAATCTACCTGTTGTTTCTATTCCAACAAATAAAGAAATGTTACGTAAAGATTTTAATGATCAGATTTATAGAACTGAAAAAGAAAAATATAATGCTATTACGAATAAAATAATTGAATGTAATGAAAAAGGGCAACCAGTATTAGTAGGTACAACAAGTATCGAAAAGTCAGAAAAAATTTCATCTTACCTCAGTAACAAAAAAATAAATCATAACGTTCTGAACGCTAAACAACATGAGAAAGAAGCAAATATCATAGCTGAAGCAGGAAAAATAAACGCAGTAACAATCGCTACAAATATGGCCGGTCGAGGAACAGATATTAAATTAGGTGGGAATAAAGATTTTATATACGATGGAAAAAAAGAAAATGCAGATAATGTAAAAAAAAATGAAGAAAAAGTTAAAAAGTTAGGAGGATTGTTTGTTATTGGGACAGAGCGACATGAGAGTCGAAGAATAGATAACCAGCTCAGAGGTCGATCTGGTAGACAGGGAGATCCTGGAAGCACGATATTTTTTATAAGCTTGCAAGATGAATTAATGAGAATTTTTGGAGGAGACTCTATTGATGGAATGCTTAAAAAGCTTGGTTTAAAAGAAAATGAGTCTATCGATCATCCTTGGATCAATAAAGCTATGGAGAGAGCGCAAAAAAAGGTTGAAAGCAGAAATTTTGATATCAGAAAAACTTTAATTAAATTTGATGATGTTATGAATGACCAAAGGCAAGTTATATTCTCTCAAAGACTTAAGATTTTAAAGGAGAATAATATAAATAAAATTCTGAACGATTTTTTTGATGAAATACTGGTTAATTTAAATTTAGTTAGAGAAAATTTCCAAAAATCAGGTGATGAAAAAAGCTTTCTTACAGAAGTAAAAAATATTACTGGAAATGTAGTAAGTGATAATGAGATACTTGATTTTGGAAAACTGAAAGAGTCTGAATTTAAAAAAAAAATACAGAGTTTGAATTCAGAGAAAAAGAATTCAAGGATTAAAATTTTAGGTGAAAATCAAAATAATAACCTTGAAAAGAAAATATTTTTGCAGATTATTGATTTTTCTTGGAGATCTCATCTACAATACTTAGAACAACTTAGACAAGTTATAGGCTTGAGACAATACGGTCAGAAGGACCCGTTATCTGAATTTAAAAAAGAAGCTTTTGTTTTATTTGAGGGATTATTGTTAAAGATAAAAAATGATTTAATAAAATTTCTTCTAAATCTAAATATTGTTGTATCAAACGAAGAAAGGAGTGAGAGTATTAAAGAGGAAAAAATTGAAAAAAAGCCAGAAAAAAAAGTTGGCCGAAACGAAAAATGTCCTTGTGGTTCAGGAAAAAAATTTAAACATTGTCACGGAAACGTTTAAGTCTAAATTTTTTTAAAAGCATTTAAGGCTTTTTCTCTGGCATCCTCATGCTTTACAATTGGATGTGGATAATCTCTTCCTAATTGAAATTTTTTATCAATGAATTCCCAAGGCTTATGAATAAATTTTTTTGGTAAACTTTTTAATTCGGGCACCCATTTTTTTACGTAGTCCCCCTCTTTATCAAATTTCTCTCCCTGCAAAATTGGATTAAATATTCTAAAATAAGGTGCAGCATCCGCACCACAACCTGCAACCCATTGCCACCCAGCGACATTGCTAGCTGGACTATAATCTAACAAGCAATTTCTAAAATATTTTTCACCGTCTTTCCAATTAATTAGTAAATGTTTTACTAAAAATGATCCAACTATCATTCTTACTCTATTATGCATCCACCCACTAGAGTAAAGTTCTCTCATTCCTGCATCAACTATTGGATAACCAGTTAATCCTTTTTTCCAGGCATTTAAAAATTTAGAATTTTTTAGCCAAGGAAATTTATCAAATTTTTTTGAATAATTACCTTTTAACATATAAGGAAAATAATTTATTAATGAGTGATTAAATTCCCTCCATCCAATTTCGGTTAGAAATTTTGTTGTCCCAATATTTTTTGATTTTTTTTTTATACATTGACTCCATATTGTTTGAACATGAAGCTGACCGAATTTAATAAATGGAGACAACTTAGAAGTGCCTGGTCTGTTAGGAAAATTACGCTGATCTGAATAATTTGTTATTCGCTCATTGATAAAACTTTGTAATTCTTTTAAAGCAGTTTGTTCATCGGGGAACCAAATTTTTTCAAAATTTTTAAACCAATTTTTTTTGGGTAATATTTTATCTGGATCAATGCAGTTTTTGAAGTAGTTTATCTTTTTTTTACATTTTTTAATTATCTTTTCTTTTGGAGGTATTTTCTCAATATAATATTTTTCTGCAGTTCTCCAAAAAGGTGTGAATACCTTAAAGGGAGTGCCATCGTTTTTTTTAATTTCATCAATCTCATTAAGAGTATTACCTTTAAATATTTTGTGATTGATATTTTTATTTTTTAGGATACTTAGCAAATATTTATCAAGTTTAAGATAGTCAGGCTCGTAAACTTTATTCCAATAAATTGAAAAACCTTTTTTTTCTATCAACTTATCAAAGAAAATTTTAAAAGAATTAGTCTCGATTATTTCTAGAGTTATATTCAAATTATTCAGCTGTTTTCGAAAGTTAAAAAGAGATTTACTAAGCCACCATTTTTGAGCTTCTTGGTATTTGTATATTTCCTTTTTATAGAGATAAAAAACTACTACTTGATCATGATTTGTAGTGGCCTCAATCAGTCCTTCATTTTTAGTAAATCTAAAATCATCTCTTAGCCAAAAAAGTCCGATATTTTTATTCATATAAAATAATTAACAGATAAAATTTTATATTTCGATGTGTAAAACTAGTAGGTGGTGGCCTTGGTAAGAATCGCACTTACGACACATACCTTTTCAGGGTACTGCTCTACTACTGAGCTACAAGGCCTAAAATCTAAAAGTAATTCTACCTTTAGTTAAATCATATGGTGTCATTTCAACCATTACATTATCTCCAGCAAGAACTCTAATTCTATTCTTTCTCAATTTTCCTGCCGTGTGAGCTAAAATCTCATGGTTATTTTCAAGTTTAACTCTAAACATAGCGTTAGGTAGAAGTTCGGTTACCTTTCCCTTAAATTCTAAAGTTTCTTGTTTAGCCAATTAATTTACCTTTTTTTAATCTCATTTTTACTGAGTTAGCATGTCCATCTAAATTTTCATGCTTCGCTAAATTTATAACCGATGATCCTAATCTTTCAATACCTGTTTTTGTTATTTTTATAAAAGAGTGTCTCTTTAAAAAATCGTTAACAGATAAACCTGAGGAAAATCTTGCCGAACCTGATGTAGGCAAAACATGGTTTGGGCCAGCAATATAATCACCCATGGCCTCTGGAGAAAATTTACCTATAAAAATTGATCCAGCATTTTTTACACCTTTAACTATTTCTATGTTCATATTGGTACATATCTCTAAATGTTCAGGCGCAATAGTATTAATAGCTTTTAAAATATTTTTATTACCTTTTGCAAAAATAGCTAAACCAAAATTTTTTAGACTTTGTGAGGCAATATTTTTTTTTGGTAAGTTCTTTAGTTGTTTTTTTAAAGATATATTTACTAATTGAATAAAATTTTTATTATTAGTAATCAAAATTGATTGAGCATTAACATCGTGTTCTGCTTGAGCAATTAAATCTGCAGCAACAAAATTTGGATCAGCATACTTGTCCGCAACAATGCTAACTTCGGAAGGTCCAGCGACCATATCAATACCAACGTCTCCAAAAACTTCTTTTTTTGCACAGGCTACATAGGCATTTCCTGGTCCAACTATCTTGTCTACTTTTTCAAATTTCTTTGTTCCATAAGCTAGTGCTGCAATAGTCTGAGCTCCACCAGTTTTATAAATTTTTTTAACTCCACATTTCTTTGCAGCATAAAGTATTGCAGGATTAATTTTGGAGTCTAATGATGGAGTAGTTAAGTGTATGTTTTTTACTCCAGCCACAATAGCGGGTATACAATTCATTAAAACAGTGCTCGGATAACTTGCAGTACCGCCAGGTACATAAACCCCTACTTTTTCTAGTGGAGTATATCTATAAGATAATACATTCTTGTATTTATCGTTATATGTAAAAGATTTAAATTTTTGCTTCGAGTGAAATTTTTTAATTCTATTAAATGCTAAATCTATCGATTTTTTTGTTTTAAAATCCGTCTTTTTCGAAATTTTATCGATTTCTTTACTTGAAAATACAATATTATTCGATTTTATTTTTATTTTTGAGAATTTTTTCTCATAATCTATAACTGCTTTATCTCCATGTTTTTTTACATTTTTTATAATTTTACTTACAATATTAGTTTGATTTTTTTGAATAGACTTTCTTTTATTTAAAAATAATTCTAAAGCTTTTAGAGAATTTTTATTATTAAAATTTAATACCTTTAACATTATAAAGTTTCGTGCTTTGGTTTATTTTTTGTATTCCATGCTTCTCCTTGATCATCCAAAGTCACTTCAATGACTTCAGAAATGACTCTTATAACGGAGTCTCCAGCAAAAATTATTTTCATCTCATAGTTATTATCAGGAGTAATATTTGTTTCAATAGCTAGAAAATCCAAAAATTTGTCTTTTTTGAGTTGATTTATATTTCTTGAGTCCACGTTTAAAACATTTTCAAACTTTAAAATGGTTCTAATACGTTTATTTTTCCTAAATACACCTTTTTCAACATCCTCCCACATAAAACGGTTTAATTGCATGAGAAAGATTTTATTTTTTTTTAAATTTGCGATATCAGCAATGCTAGCTATAGAATCTTGTAAATGCGCTGATACCACTCTCAAATCCTCTTCGGTTCTAGCTATTAACTTCAAATTTTTCGGTTCCATCTTAAATTCTTTTTATTTCAGCTTTGCAATTCTTTAGTTTTTTTTCTAAAAACTCATAACCTCTATCAAGGTGATAAATTCTATTTATTACTGTTCTATTCTCTGCAATTAATCCTGCTAATACTAAACTGACAGATGCCCTTAGATCAGTGGCCATTACTTCAGCCCCAGTTAACTTTGTTGGTCCTTTAATGATTGCAGTTTTATCTTTAATTTCAATTTGAGCACCCATTCGTCTTAATTCTGGTACATGCATAAATCTATTTTCAAATATATCCTCTTTTATTTTTGATATTCCATTAGCCTGGGTAAGAAGAACCATTAGTTGAGCTTGTAAATCTGTGGGAAAACCTGGATATGGTTTTGTAGTAATGTTTATATTTTTAAGTCTCTTACTTTTTTTAATAATAATATAATTTTTTTTTTGTATTATTTTAACACCTATTTTTCTTAGAACATTAATTTCACTTCTAATTATTGCTGGATCAATTTTATCAATCATAAAATTATTTTTAGCTAGTAATGAACTTGCTATCATGTAGGTACCTAGTTCTATTCTATCAAAAATTACTTGGTGTACGACTTTTGAATTTTTGATTTTACTTTCAGAGATAGAAATTGATCTGCCTTTTAAATGAATTTTAGCTCCTAATTTTTTAAGAAATTTAATTAAATCCTTTATTTCCGGCTCAACTGCACAATTATTCAAAATAGTTTTACCTTTAGCTTTAAAAGCAGCGAGTAAAGCGTTTTCTGTTGCACCGACTGAAATGGAGGGAAAGCTTATTTTTGCACCTCTTAGACCATTCTTTGCTTGCGCGAATATATATCCATCTTTAATTTTAATTTTTGCTCCTAATTTTTTTAAAGCAAATAAATGTAAATCGACCGGTCTAGTTCCGATAGCACAACCGCCAGGCAAAGAAACTTTTGCCTTTTTATATTTAGTCAACAAAGAACCTAGCACTAAAACTCCAGCTCTCATTGTTTTTACAAGTTTGTACGGAGCTAATGTATTAATATTTTTACTATTGTTAGAAATTTCAATAATATTTTCTTTTTTAATTAATTTTGTTTTTAATCCAATAAAATTTAACAAATCAATCATAGTGAAAATATCCTTTACAAGAGGTATATTTTTTATTCTTACATGGTCTCCGAGAATCGAAGCAGCTAAAATTGGTAGAGTTGCGTTTTTAGAGCCAGAGATGGAAATCTTTCCGCTTATTTCTTTTCTGCCTTTAATTACAAGCTTTTGCATTAAAAAGATTAAACTTTCGGAAGTGTTACACCTTTTTGTTTCATGTATTTACCTTTTCTATTTGCGTAAGTCACATTCGGCTTCTCATTACCTTTTAAAAAGATAAACTGGGCTACACCCTCGTTAGCATAAATCTTAGCTGGTAAAGGAGTTGTATTTGAAAACTCTAAAGTGACATGTCCTTCCCAACCAGGCTCTAAAGGCGTTACATTCACAATAATTCCACATCTTGCGTAAGTTGATTTACCAAGACAAATAACCAAAATGTCATCAGGTATTTTGAAATATTCCATTGTTCTTGCTAAAGCAAATGAGTTAGGAGGAATAATACATTCTTTTCCAATTTTTGTTACAAAACTCTCCTTTTTAAAAACTTTAGGATCAACTATCCCTGAATTAACATTAGTAAAAATTTTAAACTCATTAGATACTCTAGCGTCATAACCGTAAGAGGATAAACCAAAAGAAATTTTTCCCTTTCTTACCTGTTTGTCTACAAAAGGCTTTATCATTCCTTTTTGTTTTGCGACTTTTTTAATCCATTTATCCGATAAAACTGTCATTTTTTCTTTTTTTTTACTCTGATTTTTTTTCTCTTTTTAAGGTTTTTTTTTAAGGCAGATTCACGACTTTTTACAAGAGAATCTTTTTTTTCAAAAGATTTCATTTAAAAAAATTAATTTTTATCTGGATTTGTTAAGTCCTCTAATGTTATGGGTTTATCAATGTCATGCATTAATTTCTCCTCGGACTCTTTAGAGTTGTTAACTGAACGCTTAGCTCTTCTCTGTTCTATTCTTGCCTTTCGCTTAGCTTCTTTTTTCATAGCTTTGTCGCCTCGCGTTGATTTATAATCGTAGTGAATTCCCATAAAAAGCGTCCCTTCATTAATTATTAAATTTACTTCCTGAGCTTGATTTTTGCAAGTCTCTTGAAAGAAACTTGTCAATAATAATAAATAATACCGACAAAATTACGGCAACTAATACATCTTGAAGTGGAGAGGCGTTAGGAAAGCCGTAATTCCACAAAATTACTAAAACTAACCATGCTAACCAAATAATTTTTTTAATCATCTATTTTACAACCTGTTTGATTACAATTTTTACCAGAACTAACATTTTTGAAAAAATCTAAAGCTCTGATAGCTGTCATCATATGATTTTTGTAAATATTAAGATACCCATTCAAACTTTCAGATAATTTTTTTGCCTCTTCCATCATACCTAGTCTGACTAAATTTATTAGCATGATAGCATTTCCATTAGGAATGGTATTGTCACCTATATCGATTGGTTTAAAAAATATATCATCGTTTTTTTTGGGGTTTTTTTGAAATATTTTTTTATCCTCTATGAAAAATTTCAATATTGCCTCATGAGACAATTTTCTAGCTAAATCTTTATATTTGAAATTCATTGTTTTGTCTGACAAATCATTTAATGCATTAATTAAAAATGCATAATCTTCAATAAAAACTACATCTTTTGAGTAACTATGGTAAATCTTACCTTTAATATATTTTTTTTCTATTTTAAGAAAAAATTCCTCAGCTAACTTTAAATATCCATTATTTGGCAAAATATCGTCAGCAGCAAGCAACGCGCTTATCATAAGGGAATTTAAATCTAGTTGGGTTTTGTCATCAAAAAAAGGTTTTTTCCTTTTAAGTCTTATTTGAAAAAGTTTCTTTAAAATTTCTTTTGTTGGTATTTCTTTTTCAACAAGAATAATCTTATTTTCCCAGTTTCCCTCATTTTTTATTTCAAAATATTTATGAATATTTTCTATATCTTTTATTTCATCATGAGAATAAACGTAATATTTGCCTTCTTCTCCATCGCTGTCTGCATCAAAAGCAGAACCGAGAAAACCATCCTTATTTAAGAAATTTTTTTTTAAAAACTCAATTGTTTGTTCTAATTTTTCTTTAAAATAACTATCTGAATTAATTTTACAATATTTAGAAAGTAGTAATATAAATTGAGTATTATCGTAAAGCATTTTCTCAAAATGGGGAATTATCCAATTTTCGTCTACCGTGTATCGTGAAATGCCGCCTTCAACATGATCATATATTCCTTTAGAGCAAAGTTGTTTTAAAATTAACTCGACTGGACGCAAATACTTTCTGTTGTTAGATGAATTATAAAAATAAAGAAGTGTTTCAAATAAATTAAATGTTGGAAATTTGGGCGCGCCTTTATAGCCGCCCTTTATTGGATCTAAATTATTTAAAGATATTTCTAGAATTGGCTCTAGATCTTGATTTAAAACAGAATTTTTTTTTAATTCTAAACTTTTGATTATTAAATCTTTTTGATTAACTATTTTTTCTCTTTGATCTTTATAAGCATCAGAAACTTTCTGAAGAACTTCTTTAAATGATGGTAAGCCATGTTTTGACACTTTAGGAAAATAAGTGCCTCCCATAAATGGAACTCCGTTTTCATCCAAAAACATCGTTAATGGCCAACCTCCTCCAGTTTGATTAAATAATTGAAACGAACTTTGAAAGATAAAATCTAAATCTGGTCTTTCCTCTCTATCAACTTTTATATTAATAAATAATCTATTCATTAAATTTGCTGTTTCAATATCTTCAAAACTTTCATGAGCCATCACATGACACCAATGGCAGCTCGAATATCCAATACTTAATATTATTGGTTTTTTATTTTGCTTTGCATAGTCCAAAGTTTCTTTAGACCAGATTTGCCAGTTAACAGGATTTTCTTTATGTTGTTTAAGGTATGGGCTTAAATCATTAGAAAGATTATTTTTGTTAATTTCTATCATTAAAAAATTTTTTTTTAACTAATAAAGATACAATCATCAAAATTACAAACATGGAGATCGGCATGTAAATTTCTTTTGATAGAATTAAATTTATCATACTGAAACTACTAGCTTGTTTGACGTAAACGTTTAGCCCCGCACCAATTGTGTTCATAATAAAGAAACTTGGTATGAAACCAAAACAGCTAGATAAAAAATAATTTCTTTTTTTCATCCCAAAAAGTATCGGTAATAAATTTTGTAAAAAGAAGGGAACCCCTAGACCTCCAACAAACCTATAGATAAAAAAATACAATAGTTCATTTTTTTGAAAAAGAGATATGTATTTATTAAATTTTTTTTCTAGCCTCAGCTTAACAAAATCTCTAAAAAAAAAATTTCCAATTGAATATAACGCTAAAGCCCCAAATGAAAGTGACAATACAGATATAACTGTACCAAGCCACTGTCCGAATAGTATTCCTGAAATTATTAAAATTGGTGAGCCAAATCCAAGCAACATTACCCAAACAATTCCAAAAATGAAAAAGAAACACAAATTAATTAATATGTTGGAACTTATGTAATTGTCCAAGTTTGACTGAAGTTCCTTGTAATATGAAAAATCATCAAGTCTATTTAGTTGAACACTTCCAAAAATAAAATAAAGAAATACAATTAAAATGAACAAGTAAGAAATGCCTAAAAATATTTTTAAATTTTTGCTCATAATTTACCTGTACAATAGACAACAATTAAAATATATACCTTTTAATATTTATGAAAAGAACATATCAGCCTAGTAATTTAGTTAGAAAAAGAAGACACGGTTTTAGGGCTAGAATGGCTTCAAAAACTGGTAGACAACTTATCGCTCGTAGACGAGCAAAAGGAAGAAAAACTCTTTCTACTTAAGAATAGATGGTAAAGCTTGAAAGTTTAAAAAAAAGCTTCCAATTTAAAAAAGCTCTTAAAGAAAAAAAAGTACACACAGATTACTTTTCTATTTTTGCTGCTAAAAATTTTTTTAAAGCTAAGCACAAAGCTAATTTACTTATTAGTTTTGTTATGAAAAAAAAAATTGGAAATGCTGTCAAAAGAAACAAAATTAGAAGAAAATTAAAAGCAATTGTTCAAAAATTATCAAAAAAAAGGGGTGCAATTAATAAGGATTACACTTATATAGTTTTCGGAAAGTCTAATGCTTATGCTCAAAAACATGATGTGCTTTTGCCATTAATGGAGAAAAGTTTTAGTAAATTAAAAAAATAAAATGACAAAAATTTTAATTTTAATAATAAAAATTTATCAATATTTAATTTCTCCACTTTTAGGAAGTAGATGTAGGTTTTTACCTACTTGTTCTGAGTATTTTATTGAAGCACTTAAAACACAAGGTTTTATAGCAGGAATTAAATTGGGGGTAAAAAGAATTTTAAAATGTCATCCATTTGAGAAACTTGGTGGCAGTCATGGTTTGGATTTCGTACCAATTACGAAAGACGAAAAGGAGAGTAATAATGGATAGAAATGTTTTTGTAGCAATTGCTCTTTCAATGTCTGTTTTGCTTTTCTGGGGTGCATTTTTTGAAACTCCTAAAAAAACATCAGAGCAACAAACTAATCAAAAAGTAGAGCCAAAAAATGAGCAAAGCTCTATCGCACCAACGATTAACCAGCCGCAAGTAATTAAAAAGCTTACCAGAGAAGAATCTATTAATACAAGCAAAAGAATTAAAATAGAAAATAGTAGTGTTGCAGGATCAATTAATTTAAAGGGTGCTTTGATTGACGATATATCTTTTAAAAAACATAAACAAAAAGTTGAAGATGGAGAAAATATTATTTTTTTAAATCCTTCTGAAACCGAAAACGGTTTTTATATAGAGACAGGTTGGACAAGTATTGGAAATAAAATTAAAGTTCCAACAAAAGAGTCCGAATGGACAGTGAAAGGTAATAATATTTTAAGCGACAATTCTCCAATTATTTTGCAATGGAACAATAAAGAGGGTGTTATTTTTGAAAAAAGAATTGAGCTGGATGATAAGTATTTATTTAAAATATCACAGCAAGTAAAAAACAATTCTAATTCATCTATTGATCTATATCCATATGCACAGATGACTAGAAATAAGGTCCCCGATGATATTCAAAATTTTTATATACAACACGAGGGTTTTATTGGTGTCTTTGATGATGAATTAAAGGAAGACGACTATGATGATGTAGAGGAAAAAAAAATAGTAAGAGAATCAAGTGAAGGCTGGCTTGGAATAACTGATAAATATTGGATGACTGCTTTTGTCCCTGAGTCAGGTAAAAATTTTAAATCAACTTTCCTTTACGAAAATGGATTTAAAGCAAATTATATTATCAATGAAGCAGTTAAAATTGATAAATCATCAACTGGAACTAATAAACTTAGATTATTTATTGCTGCTAAAGAGGTTGAGACAATTGATGGGTATGCTGCAGACCAAAATATAAATAAATTTGATTTAGTTATTGACTGGGGATGGTTCTACTTTTTCACAAAACCACTGTTTTTCGTAATAGATTATTTGTTTAAAATTTCAGGAAATTTTGGAACAGCTATAGTGTTATTAACTATCGCTATTAGACTTATTTTCTTCCCGCTAGCTAACTTCTCATTCAGGTCAATGGCAAAAATGAAAGCAGTTCAACCGGAGATGATGAGACTAAAAGAACTACACAAAGATGATAAAGTAAAATTGCAACAAGAGATGATGGCGTTATATAGAAAAGAAAAAATAAATCCTGCATCAGGTTGCTTGCCGGTTTTAATTCAAATTCCCTTCTTTTTTGCAATTTATAAGATGCTTTTTATTTCTTTAGAGATGAGGCATCAGCCATTTTTTGGTTGGATAAAAGACTTATCAGCACAAGATCCAACCTCTTTATTTAATTTATTTGGTTTAATTCCATGGGATCCCCCAGGGTTTATGATTATAGGTATTTGGCCAATATTAATGGGGGCCTCTATGTGGGTTCAACAAAAATTAAACCCTGCTCCAGCTGATCCTATACAAGCAAAAATATTTGCCTTCTTTCCATTATTTTTAACAATCATACTTGCTTCTTTCCCTTCTGGATTAGTTGTTTACTGGACGATAAATAATATTCTTACAATCGCTCAACAGTACGTAATTGTTAAAAAAACGACTGTGAAAACAAATTAAATGTCAAAAAATATTTCTCTAGATGAGATAAAAGAATTTTGGCCTGATAAAGCCCCAGACATTAATATTGTTCAAAAATACACAAAAAAATATGAAAATGAAAAAATTGTTATTAAATATGGTGGCAATGTTTTAATAGATAGAAATGTCTTTAATAATTTCATATCTGATATAAATGTTCTTAATAGATTGGGTTTATCTGTAGTTGTAGTCCATGGTGGTGGTCCAAGAATTAAAAGAGAATTAGATAAAAAAAAAATCGTATCGAAATTTATTAATGGCTTAAGGGTTACTGATAAAAATATAATTGATACCGTAGAGGAAGTTTTAATTGATTTTAACAAAGACATAGCTAGCTCTCTTAAGAAATTAGGAGCTCAAACAGCTATGTTTCATACTAAGACAGATAACATTATAGAAGTTGAGCCTGAAAGAGAGGAACTTGGATTTGTTGGAATACCAAATAAAATAAATGATAATTTAATTCGAAACGCACTTAATGAGAATAAAATTCCAATCATAGCACCTTTAGGTTTAGGAAAGAATGAGCAAACATATAATATTAATGGTGATACTGCGGCCAGTGCTATAGCAAAAAAACTTAAGTCTAGAAGACTAATACTAATGACAAATGTTGAAGGTGTATACGATGACCAGAAAAAGCTAATATCGGAAATTAAACCTTTCGATCTTGAAAATCTAATTAAGTGGAAAGTTGTTCAAGGAGGTATGATTCCAAAAATAGAAAATTGTGTTGATGCTGTACAAAATGGAGTGAGAGGTGTAGTAATTCTAGATGGAAGAAAACCCCATTCAATTCTACATGAAATTTTTTCAGATAAAGGATCTGGAACACTAATCAGAGAATGAAAGATTTAAAAGATATAAAATTTTGGTTGTTTGACTTAGACAATACGCTTTATGATGGTGCTACTAAAGTTTTTGATCAGGTAGATAAAAAAATGTCAAAATTTATTTCTGAAAAGCTTAATGTTGGCATTGAAGAAGCTAGAAAAATTCAAAAAAACTATTTTCAGGAATATAATACAACTTTAAACGGAATGATAAAAAATCACAAAATAGATGCTGATGAATTTTTAGAATTTGTTCACGACGTGGATCTAAGTTTTTTAAATAAGGATAAAGATTTAGAGGATGAAATTAAAAAATTAGAGGGAAAAAAAATAATTTTTACGAATGGCTCTAGAGCACATGCCCTCAACGTTACGAAACGAATAGGAATAGATAAGCTTTTTGATGGAGTTTTTGACATAAGAGATTGTGAATTTATTCCAAAGCCTTCGAAAGAACCTTATAAAAAATTAGTAGAAAATTACAAAATTGAGCCACAATATTGTATATTCTTTGAAGATATTGCAAGAAATTTAAAACCAGCATACGAATTAGGGATGAAAACTGTTTGGATTAAAAATGATGAACCTTGGGCAACGAAATATTCTGACTCAGAATTTATCAATTATAAAACTGACAATTTAGCAAAATTTTTGAGGGAGATTAATGAGTTTCGATAAACTAGAAAAAATTATAAACGAAAGTTTTGAAAAAAAAGAAAAAGTAGGTCCAAAATCAGATAAAAAATTAATAAAAGCTATCAATGAAACTATTAACTTAGTTGATAGTGGAAAAATTAGAGTAGCTAACAAACAAAATGGTAATTGGATCGTAAATCAATGGATTAAAAAAGCTATTTTGTTAAGCTTTAGAATAAATAAAATGGGGATGATGAAGGGTCCCTATACTACTTGGTATGACAAAGTGCCTGGAAAGACAGTTAAGTGGAAAGAGAGAGATTGGAAAAAAGCTGGGTATCGTCATGTACCTAACGGGGTTGTAAGAAAAGGAGCGTATATTGCTAAAAACGTAGTTTTAATGCCAAGCTTTGTAAACCTTGGAGCTTATGTTGATGAGGGTACGATGATTGATACTTGGGCATCTGTTGGTTCTTGTGCTCAAGTTGGAAAAAATTGTCATATTTCTGGTGGCGCAGGTATTGGAGGAGTTTTAGAACCCCTTCAAGCTGGCCCTGTAATAATTGAGGATAATTGTTTTATTGGTGCTCGGTCTGAAATTGCTGAAGGCGTTTTGGTTGAGGAAGGTGCTGTACTTTCAATGGGTGTTTACATTGGAGCATCTACCAAAATAGTGGATAGGAATAGTGGAGAAATACATTATGGAAAAGTACCTGCATATTCAGTTGTGGTTCCTGGTAGCCTACCTAATAAATCAAACCCAAATGGTCCTTCGTTGTATTGTGCAGTCATAGTAAAAAAAGTTGACGAGAAAACTAGAAGTAAAACTTCTATCAACGATCTTTTAAGAGACTAATGCCTAAAATTAATGAATTAACATTAGCTAAAGAGCTTATAAAGTTTCCAAGTGTAACACCTAAGGATGCAGGTGCCATAATATTTTTATCAAAACAATTAAAAAGGTTAGGTTTTAATTGTAAGATTTTAGAATTTAAAGATAAAAACAAAAAAAGTAAGCCGATTAAAAATATTTATGCAAGACTAGGAAAAAAAAGTCCTAATTTATGTTACGCTGGTCATACAGATGTAGTACCACCGGGTAAAATTGAGGATTGGACAGTAAATCCCTTTAAACCAATAATAAAAAAAAATCATTTAATTGGAAGAGGTGCTAATGACATGAAAAGCTCCATCGCTTGTTTTGTATCTGCAGTTGATAAATTTTTAAAAAAAAGAAAAAAATTTAATGGCTCTATAAGTTTTTTAATAACAGGGGATGAAGAGGGATTAGCAATAAATGGAACAAAAAAAGTTGTCGACTATTTGAAAAAAAAAAAAGAAAAAATAGATTTTTGCATCGTAGGTGAACCTACAAATCCAAATAAACTTGGAGAGATGATTAAAATAGGAAGACGCGGTAGTATATCTGGGACTATAATGATTTATGGTTCTCAAGGCCACGTGGCCTACCCCCACCTTTCTAATAACCCTGTAAATACATTAGTAAATATATGTAAAAAACTTAATGAGCATAAATTAGACAAAGGCAACAAAAACTTTCAACCTTCAAATTTAGAAATTACATCTGTAAATGTTGACAATACAGCTACTAACGTAATTCCAGGAAGTGCTAGAGCACAGTTCAATGTAAGATTTAATAATCTTCATACATCAAATAGTTTAAAGAAAAAAATTACTTCGATAGTCAAAATTTTGAGTAAAAAAAATAAATGTAAATTTAAAATAGATTTTCATGTAAGTGGCGAATCTTTTCTTACTAAACCTAATAAAACTATTCATATGGCTAGAAATATAATTAAAAAAGTTACTAAAATAACGCCTAAATTTTCTACGACTGGTGGTACCTCCGATGCAAGGTTTATAAAAAAGATTTCACCTTGCCTAGAGTTTGGTCTGGTAAATAAATCAATGCACAAAATCGATGAATGCGTTTCATTAAAAGATTTAAAAAATTTAACTAAAATTTATCAGAATATCCTCGAGGATTATTTTAAGTGAAGCCTTATAAAGTTAAAAGATCTAAAATAGATAATTTAGGTTTATACGCCTCTAAAAATATAAAAAAAGGTTCAAAGATAATTGAGTACAAAGGAAAAGTTATTACAAGACGAGAAGCTGAGGAAAATCCTAAATATGATAATGATAAAGCAATTTACCTTTTTAATTTAAATAAGAGATATGATTTAGATGGCGACTTTAAATTTAATACAGCTAGATTAATTAATCATTCATGTAATCCTAATTGTGAAGTCACAGGAACTGGTCTTAAAGTTTGGGTCCATGCAATTAAAGATATCAAAAAAGGAGAAGAATTTTCATATGACTACGGATTTAGTTTTGATGATGATTACAAGAATTATCCATGTCGATGTAAGTCAAAGAATTGTTGCGGTTACATTGTTAGAGAAGGATCTAGATGGAGAATAAAAAAAAAGAAAAAACAAAAATAGATATAATTTTACCTAATTATAATAGTTCTAAATTTATAATTAAAACTATTGAAAGCATTTTAAGGCAAACTTATAAAAATTGGAAATTAATTATAGTTGATGATTTTTCAAACATTGAAACTAAAAATATTTTAAAAAAAATTTCAAAAAAGAAGAATATTAAAGTTTTTTTTCTTAACAAAAATCGTGGCGCTGGTTTTTGTAGGAACTTTGCAATAAAAAAATCTAATTCTCCTTATGTAGCATTTATTGACTCTGATGATATATGGAAAAAAGATAAATTAAAAAAACAAATTAATTTTATGAAAAATAATAATTTTTTCTTTTCATATACTGATTATAAGACATTTGGTACAAAAAATAGAAAAATAAATAACCCTTCAAAAATTGATTACACAGGTTTCTTAAAAAATACGTCAATTGCAACAAGTACTATGATGATAAAAAGAAATATAATTGGAAACATCAAATTTACCAATACAAAAATTTGTGAGGATTTTGTTTTTAAATGCAAACTTCTTAAAAAAATTGGACATGCATATTGTTTGAAAGAATATTTAACCAATTATAGAATTAGGAGAAAATCACTACAAAGCAATAATCTAAGAAATTTTTACTGGATTTGGAAAATTAATAAAGATTATAATAAGTTAAATATTTTTGATAATTTGATATCTCTTTTATTTATATCATTTAATTCTCTCAAGAAATACGGTGGAAAGAATATCTTTTAATTTTAGTATTTAACACTCAACAAATACAAGCCATATGCAGGAGCAGGTGGAGCGCAACGCTCTCTTTTTTTTGACTTAAAAGCCTCTTTAAAGTCACTTAAACTCCATTTACCAGTTGACAAATATTTTAAACAACCAACCATTGATCTTACTTGATTTTGAAGAAATGATTTTGAACTGAATCTAATCTTAATTTTACCATTAATTTTACTGACTTTTATTGGGAGCATTTTTTTTATTGGTGACTTTGCAGAGCAAGTAGACGCTCTAAAGATTGAAAAATCATGTGTACCCTCTAGAATTTTAGCTCCCTGTTTTAATAATTTTAGATTTATATTTTTTTTTACATGCCAAGCTCTATCACGATCAATTGATAAATCTCCTTGCCTATTTATAATTAAATATTCATAAGTACGTAATTTTGCACTAAATCTTGCATGAAAATTATTGTTTTTAGTTTTGATATCTAAAATTGATACATAATTTTTTTTCAAAAAAAAATTAATAGAATTTAAGAAAGTTTTTTTTTCTTTTATTTTTTTTTTTGATTTAAAATTTGCATATTGAGATAAAGCATGTACTCCTTTATCAGTTCTTCCAGATCCTGTTATTCTGATTGGAGTTTTCAAAACTTTCTTTAAAGCTTTTTCAATGCTATTTTGTATTGATTTCCCATTTTTTTGACTTTGCCAACCTACAAAATTCGTTCCGTCATATTCAATTTTTAAAAGATAGTTAAACATTCTAATTAAGATTTTGGCCAACTTTAATTCTGTTACCCTTTAAAAATTCTTTTGCAATCATTTTATTTTTTCCTTCTTTTTTAACCTCTAGTATTTGGATGGCGTTTTTCAAACAACCTATTGTAAATTTTTCATCTAAAACCATTCCTGGTTTTCCTTCGCAAATTATTTTTTTTGCTTTAATTATTTTTACTCTTGATCCATCAAGTTCAAACCAACATCCTGGATTAGGATTTAAAGCGTTAATTTTTGCTAAAATATTTTGAGCATCTTCACGCCAATTAATTTTGGCTTCTGTTTTTGCAATTTTTTTTGCATAAGTTATTTCAGACTCATTTTGCGGTTGAAATTTAGCTTTATTCGCTTCAATTAATTCTAGTGCATCTAAGATAAGTTTAGCACCTATCTTTGACATTTCTTTACTTTGCTCCTCACAATTAAAATTGGGGTGTATCTTTATTTTTGATTGTAACATTACTGGTCCTGAGTCTAACTCAGGCTCTATTTTCATTATCGAGATACCAGTTTCGCTATCCATATTCATGATCGCCCTTTGAATAGGGGCTGCACCTCTCCACCTAGGTAATAAAGATGCGTGAACATTAATGAAAAGAATATTATTTATATTGAGCAATTCGGTAGGTAAAATTTTTCCATAAGCAACTACTACAACTACATCTGGATTAGATTTTTTTATATGATTAATTTCCTCATTTGTATTAAGTGTGGTTGGACATCTTACTTTTAAATTTAATTTTTCTGAGTAATTATGAATCTTTGAATGGTTGATTTTTTGTCCTCTCCCACTTTTTGTTGGTGGTTGAGTATACACCTCTAGGATTTTGTGATCAGAACCGTGTATTGCTTTTAGGATCGGAACTGCAAAGTCTGGTGTTCCCATAAAAATAATTTTTAAAGCCATTAATCTTATAAAATAACTTTATCGAGTTCTTTTTTGTGCTTTATTAATTTTTTTACAATCATATCTTTTTTTAATTTTGACAAATAATCAATAAATAATATACCATTCAAATGATCGACCTCGTGTTGTATACAAGTGGCCAAAAGTCCATCTGCTTTAAGTTTTTTTTCTTTACCGTTGTAATCAATAAATTTAATTTGACACTCCGCTGGTCTTTCAATTTCTGCAAAGTGGCCTGGTAGAGAAAGACATCCCTCTTCATGAACTGAAGTTTTTTTAGACGAAGAAATTATTTCAGGATTAATTAAAAAAAGTGGATTTTTTTTTTCTTTATCTTTGGAAATATCAATTACAATTAACCTTTTTAAAATACCTACTTGAACTGCTGCTAGACCTATACCTGGAGCATCATACATGGTCTCCAACATATCATCTAGTAAGGCTCTAAGCTCATCATCAACTGTTTCTAGCATTTCACTTTTTTTTCTTAAAATAGGATCTGGTTCGATAACAATTTTTCTTTGAGACATTATTAATTATATTTTAATTAAATTCTTTTGGGTAGAGCTGAATTTAAGACTTTATTTCTTATTGTAACTAGGTTCATTTTATTCAAAAGATTAGTTACAAAATATATAGTTTCAGAATCAAGTTCATAAGGCTCATCTTCACCAATTATCTCAACTATCTTCAATGCCAAAAAAGCTTTTTGATCATTATCAATTAATTTTAATAAGTTATTTGGCACATCAAATTTATCTGCTAATTCATCATATTTAAAATTTGATGGTAAAGAAAAACCATCCGTTAATAAGGCGTCAGCTAAGGCTAAATCTTTTGCGGAAACAAAATACTTCTTATTTTTTGAGATTTTTTTAAAAATCTTATCAATATCTTTTTGTACTTTCTTCTTATTCTCACCCTCTAAAAAATATTTTAATATTTTTGATTGATGTAAAATTTTATCATTGTATCTCACTTTTCCAAGAGTTAAATCCTCTTCAGTAACAACTCTGTTAAGAGCAGTTTCTTGATAATCTTTGGGTAAATTTTCTATTCCAATTTCCTCAATACGATTACTCAAAAATTTAGCGTAAACATTTACTAAGTCGTCTTTTTTAAACAGCTCATCTAATAAAAATAAATATTTAATTTTTGTTTCATTTGCTTCAGTAAGTAAATACTTTTGATAAATAAGCGCTCTTGCATCACTTCCATCTAAAGTTTGATAGGTATTATTAGCATTGATAAGAGTTTTGAGATCAAAAGGAACTTGTTTGTAAATTTCAAAAATTTTATTTTTATCAAGCTGATTGTTATTCGCAGCAGTTTCCAATTCTTTTAATTTTTCTTTGTCAGATATATCTTCTAATTTAATTAAATTTGCAGCGTTTAGATATTTCCAAATTTCAGGTTTTGTTTTTTTTGTTGGCTCATATTTAAAATCTTTGATTGTTATGCTTGAAAGATAAAAATTTAAAAGATTTTTTTCATTAATTTTATTGCTTGTTTCTTGTGTTAATCCTAGTAGAAAATTAATTTTTTCATCATAAAATTTATTAGATTGTTTTTGTTCACGTAAAAGATCTAACAAAAGCTGTGCTTCAGGTTTTTTGTTGTTAAAAACGAGACAGTAAATTTTAAATTTCTCTAAATAAGCATCTTTTATTTTAGCATCAATGAATTTAATTTTTTCACAACCCTCTTTGATGTTCCCACCTGCAATATTTTTATCAACTAAATATTGAACAGCTTTACTTTTGCTATCAAATTGCTCATTACGCTTTAAAAAATCTTCTATTAAATCTTCTCTTTCATTTTCTATTAACCAATTAATTTTTAATTCAACAAATTCTTTGTCTGTCATATCTTTTGGAGGATATGAAAATGAAAACAAAATTGCTTCTAATATTTCTTTTGAGGAATTTGAAAGTTCAATCTTATTTAATCTTTTTAAACTAGACTTTAAATCTTCAGCCTTTGTAGTAGACCACATATTTAAACTTAAATTGTAGCTAGCAGGCTCATAAATACCATATATTTTTTTTTCTTCAGATATGCTTGTGATACCCTCTTCAATTTTTATTTGATTTTGTGGCTTTATAGTTTGAGATGACTTTAAAATAGACTCTATTTGATCGTCTTGACTCTCGGGTTTCTGAAGTTCGCTCTTATTTTCTTTTTTATTTTTCCATATATCAATTTTTTCCTCACTAATAAGGGGTGTAAAAGAAAAAATTATTAATAAGCTAATTATATAATTAAAGCTTTTTAATTTCATTTGTTACGTCGATTTTGAATTTTTTTTCAGGGTTTGGAAAACTTATTTTTTCTATAAGGAAAATCGATAAAATAAAAATTAAAATCACAAACAACAATTTAATCAAAATTTTTATTATCGAATTCCCTAAACTTGGTTGTCTGTTGTATTTAAGTTGCATAGTTTTTGATTTGATTTAAACTCAATAAATAAGACATATTTATGAAAAATCAAAACCAAAAAAATTAGATAAAGTGGAAAAAAACCTTACTTTGACCGGAATGATGGGAGTGGGAAAATCAACTATTGGTAAAAACTTAGCAAAAAAGCTTAAATGTAACTTTGTTGATGTCGACAAGCTAATAGAAAACAATGAGGGGATGTCTATAAATTTAATTTTTAAAAAAAAAAAAGAAAGTTATTTTAGAAAAATTGAAAGCGAGATAGCCCTATCAGTGTTAAAAAAAACCAACTCTGTAATCGCATTGGGTGGAGGAGCATTTTTGAATAATTCAATTAGAAGAAGCATAAAAAAGTTATCTGTAAGTTTTTGGTTAGATGTACCTATTGATTTACTAATAAATAGATTAAAAAGGACCAAAAAAAGACCTCTTTTAAATAATAAGAATATAAATGAAACTGTTAAAAAAATATATTTTGAAAGAAAAAAAATTTATAGTGAAGCAGATTTTAAAATCAAATGTAATTCTTTAAAAACAGAAGAAATAGTAGATAAAATATTGAAACTTTATGAAAAATCAGGAAATCAAATTTAAAAATCAAAATTCTTCTTATTCAATTTTAATTGGTAAAAATACACTTAATTCTTTATCTAAGAAATTGAATTTTTTATGTCCAAAAACAAAAAATATAGCAGTAATAATCGATAAAAAAATTCCACTTAAATTTAAAAAAATTTTAAAGAATAAGTTGAAAAAATATAATCTATTTTTTATGCCATTCACAGCAAGCGAAAAAAATAAATCTTTAGAAACTGTCAATTCATATTTAAAAAAATTACTTTCTAAAAATTTTAATCGATCAGATTTAATTATTGCGATGGGTGGAGGTATCACTGGTGATGTTGCTGGTTTCATTTCAAGCATTTTCAAAAGAGGAATTAATTTTATAAATATTCCAACTACTTTGCTTGCACAAGTTGACTCGGCAGTAGGTGGTAAAACTGGGGTAAACAGTATTTATGGAAAAAATCTTATAGGCTCTTTTTATCAACCAAAGTTAGTAGTGATTGATACCTCTTTTATTGCTACTTTGCCAAAAAAAGAAATGATTTGCGGCTACGCTGAGATTTTAAAACACTCCATTATAAAAGATAAAAAATTTTTTAATTGGTTGGAAAAAAATACAAAATTTATACTTTCTAAAAAGGAGAAAGAAATTGCATTTGCAATTAAAAGAAGTTGTGAAATAAAAACTCACTTTGTTGCTCAAGATGTAAATGAGAAAAATTTAAGAATGATTTTGAATTTTGGTCATACTTTCGCACATGCAATAGAAGTAAAAAATAATTATTCGAAAAAAACTACCCATGGCGAGGCAGTTTTATCTGGGATGATTTTAGCCACGAAACTATCGGTAATAAAGAAAGTTTGCTCTCCTAAAATATTAAAACGTATTAAAAATATTTATTTAAAAAATAATTTAGCTTACACTTATAAAAAATTTTCTAATAAAAACTTAGTTAATAAGTTAATTCCATATTTAAAAAATGATAAAAAAAACAATGACGAAAAAATTAATTTTATTTTACTTAAAAAAATAGGAAAAACTTCTCCACCAAACAAAAATAAGATTACAATTAACTATTTAAAAAAAATAAGCGCCGCTATTTCTCAATACTAATTTCTAAAGCGTGTATTTTAGTTTTAAGGTCATCATTTAAGACTTTCATAATCATTTTTTGGGCGCTGACTCTGGATAATGAACTTAAATATAATGATTTTATTTTAAGATGTAAGTGAAATTTTTCTGGTGTATAAAATTTATGTCCTTTGTGTTTGTGCGAATTATCAACAATCTCAACATCTTCCAGTTCTAGTTCCTCATTTAATTTTGACTGAATTTCTGCAAAATAATTTTTCATTAATTTAATTTTACTATATAGAATTATTTAATGAAAATTATTTGTGATTGGGAAAATTGTAATGAAACTGGGGCCTATAAAGCTCCTGTTGAAAAAGATAATAGCAGAAAATATAGGCTTCTGTGCCTAAATCATATTAAAATTTTTAACAAAAATTGGAATTATTTTGAAAATATGAACGATCAAGAAATAGAGTTTTTTATTAAGTCCGATTTAACATGGCATAAATCTACCAAAACTTTTGGATCATCAGATAATTTTTTTAATATTCTGTGGAATAATGCTTTAGAAGACAAATTAAATATCTTTAAAAGTTCAAATTTTCGAGACTTCAAAAAAACTAAAGTGTCACAGCAGGATAAAGATGCATTACAGGTTATGGAATTAAATGAGGATGTAAAATGGGCACAAATTCAATCAAAATTCAAAGAACTTGTAAAAAAGTATCATCCTGATAAAAACCAAGGAAACAAAAAATTTGAAGATAAATTAAAAAAAATTACTTTGGCATACAGTCAATTAAAAAGAACTTTAGGAAAAAAATGAACACAGAACAATTTTTACCAAAAACAGACATCAAATTGTCAGTAAAACAAACTTTTGGGTTTGAAAGCGATATGCAGGTTGGGGCTTTTTCAAAAAAAAATGAATACGTTCCAAAGATAGACCCTGACTACAAATTTGATAAAGACACTACTTTAGCAATTTTAGCGGGTTTCTCCTTTAATAAACGAGTTTTGATTCAAGGTTACCATGGGACAGGAAAATCTACTCATATAGAACAGGTAGCTGCAAGACTTAACTGGCCTTGTGTAAGAATAAATTTAGATAGTCATATAAGTAGAATAGATTTAATCGGAAAAGACGCCATTGTACTAAAAGATGGAAAACAAATTACTGAATTTAAAGAGGGTATCTTACCTTGGTCAATTCAGAATCCAGTAGCATTAGTTTTTGATGAATATGATGCTGGGAGACCTGATGTGATGTTTGTAATTCAAAGAATCTTAGAAAGTGAAGGAAATTTTACATTATTAGACAAGAATAAAGTTTTACAACAACACGATTTATTTAGAATTTTCGCAACAACTAATACAGTTGGACTTGGTGATACAACTGGTTTGTACCATGGGACTCAACAAATTAACCAAGGCCAGATGGATAGATGGAATATAGTTTCAACTTTAAACTATCTTCCATTTGAAAAAGAGCTAGAAATAGTATTAGCAAAGAATAAAAATTTAAATAATAAAGAAGGTAAAGAACTTTTATCAAACATGATTAAAGTTGCTGATCTAACTAGAAAAGGTTTCATTAATGGTGACATCTCAACTGTAATGAGTCCTCGTACAGTTTTACATTGGGCAGAGAATACTAGTATATTTAAAGATCAGGGATATGCTTTTAGAATTACTTTCTTGAATAAGTGTGATGAATTGGAGAAAAAAATAATTTCTGAATACTACCAAAGATGTTTTGGGGAAGACTTGCCGGAGTCTTCTATCAATATCACTTTATAAAGTGGAAAATAAAAAAGAAAAAATAGCTGATTTTAAAACTGCAATAAGCTCTACGGTAAGATCTCTATCTAATTCAGAAAAAATTGAAGTTTCTTTCGGAAATGATAGCTCCAAATCTGGAACGAATTCAATAAGACTCCCAGAACTAAGTTCTACAAATAACAAATTAAATTATAATCAAATAAGAGCATTAGCAGACTCAAAATCTTTGAGACATAGATTTTCTGATACAAAAACATTTAAACAATATGAGCCAACTGGAAATATATCGAAACAGTTATATAGAATTTCAGAAAAAATTAGATGTGAAAAAATTGGAACTAGCTATTTTAAAGGAGTAAAAAACAATATTGAAACTTTTTACCAAGAGAGGGTAAGTGGCTTAGATCTTAAAAGTAGTGAAGATAAAATTGTTGAGTCTTTTGAAAATTATTTAAGAACAAAATTCCTTGATTTTGAAAATAATAGCCAAATCGACAAAAAACTAAAATCATACAAAAAGGATTTAAATGAGAAATTTAAAGATAAGATTGGCCAATTAAATGAGTTTACTTTAGATCAAGAGAAATTTAACTCCTTAATTTCTGAACTTATCGCAAATATGAATCTTGATGAAAATTTAGATGAAGAAGAAAAAAAAGATGATGAAAAAAATAACGACGATAAACAAAATAAACCAGATAACCAGGATAAACAGGCAAAAGAAAAAGAGGATAAGCAGGAGGAAATGTCTATAGACTCAGGTATGCCTGATCTTGAAAATGAAGCCAAAGAATCGGACCAAGCTGAGGAAGAAGTTGAAATAGAAGACAGTTCTCAACCAGATTTAAGAAAAAAAGGAAAAAGCGCTTTAGGTGACATAAATTATAAAACCTACACTGAAGAATTTGACGAGATTGTTAAAGCAGAGGAATTAGAGAATACAGAAGAACTAATTAGACTAAGAAAAAATTTAGATCAGCAATTATTACAACTGAAAAATTTTATCTCTAAACTTGCCAATAAATTACAAAGGAAACTTCTAGCTAAACAAAATAGATCTTGGAATTTCGACCTCGAGGAAGGTTTATTGGATACATCAAAATTGCCAAGAATAATCATGGATCCATTCAATTCTTTATCTTTTAAAAAAGAAAAAGATATTGAGTTCAAAGATACACTAGTAACAATTTTAATTGATAACTCCGGTTCGATGAGAGGTAAACCTATTTCAGTAGCAGCAATCTGCGCTGACATACTTTCCAGGACATTAGAAAGATGTGCGGTCAAAGTAGAAATACTTGGCTTTACAACAAAACATTGGAAGGGAGGATCTTCTAGAGAAAAATGGATGAAAAATGATAAACCAACGTTACCAGGAAGATTAAATGATCTCAGACACATTATTTATAAATCAGCGGACACGCCATGGAGACAGGCTAAAAATAATATGGGTCTGATGCTCAAAGAAGGGTTATTAAAAGAAAACATTGATGGTGAAGCACTTAAATGGGCTTATAACAAAATGAATAGAAGAAAAGAAGAAAGAAAAATTCTAATGGTTATCTCAGATGGAGCTCCAGTAGACGACTCTACTTTATCAACAAATACTAGTGAATATCTAGAGTCTAACCTTAAAAAAACAGTCAAATGGATTGAGAATAAAACAAACATTGAATTATTAGCTATTGGTATTGGTCATGATGTTACAAGATACTACAATCAAGCTGTTAAAATTACAGATGTTCAAGATTTAGGTGATGTAATGATTAACCAATTAACTGATCTATTTGTTGAAGGAAATAAAAAAACAATTCACTAATTCTTTATTTCTGAAACCGAACTTTCTGAAAAGTCTTTTATCTTATTAATTAATAATCTAAATGGAATTAACATTGCCAATGATATAAATAATTTAACTGCTAAATCTCCAAAAGCTAAAGACACCCAAGGTATTTCTGTTGCGTAAAAAGCAATTGAAAAAAATAAAAACGTATCAGTTACTGAGCCAATTATTGATGATGTGAGAGGAGCTACATACCATATTTTTTTTCTTAAAGAGTCAAAGATTTGAACATCTAAGTTTTGAGCAACAAAAAATGCAACACCAGAACCAACAGCAATTCTTATAGAAATGATATCAGAAAAATTAGTTGATACAAATAATGTTAAAAGTACTCCAATAGTAAATCCTACATACACAACTTTTCTTGCTACCAATTTACCGTAAGCACGGTTTGCTAAATCTGTTATTAAAAAAGTGATCGGATAACTAAAAGCACCATAGGTTAAGATTTCATCTAATCCCAGATATTGAACGGGAAATTGAACTAAGTAGTTTGAAAAAACTACAACCAAACCCATTAGAAGAGACAGTTTGTAAAATAAATTCATTATAGAATTATGATTTTGCCGAAATTGAAGCTTTAATTTTTTTAACTTTTTTTGATAGTTTTGCGTTTTTTGCTGTAATTAAAAACTTATCTAAGCCACCTTTGAAATCTACAGTTCTTAAAGCAGCATTAGCTACGTTTAATTTAATATCTTTTTTTAAAATATCACTTCTAAAAATGACTTTCTTTAAGTTAGGTAAAAATCTTCTTTTAGTTTTATTCTTAGCGTGGCTAACGTTATGACCTTTTAAAGGTGATATTCCTGTTAATTCGCATCTTTTAGACATAATTTTTTCCTGAAGTTATATAATTCTTGTAAACATAGGGGTCAAGCGTTAATTCCAACCGCTTCACTAATATTTTTGAGATTTTCTTTTTTTAAAATTGATATTAAGTCTTTTTTAATCTCCATAACAATACCTGGCCCTTTGTAAACCATGCCAGTGTACAATTGCACAGCATCAGCGCCTGCTGTTATTTTTTCAAAAGCGCTTTCTCCAGAGTCCACTCCCCCGACACCTATTATCTTAATCTTGCCTTTGGTTTCTTTGTAGAATTTTTTTATTAAATTTGTTGAAATATCTTTAAGAGGTTGTCCTGATAATCCACCAATTTCATGTTTTTTAATATCAGAGAGATTATCTCGATTGCTGTCTGTTGTATTAGAAACAATTATACCTTGTATTTTATGGCTTCTCACTAATTCAACTATTTTACTTACTTCAATATCATTAATATCTGGTGAAATTTTTATTGCTATTGGACAGTCAATTTTTTTTTCTTTTATAATTTTACTTATTCCAGATAAAAGTTTTTTCATCTCTGCTTGATCATGAAAATCTCTTAAACCCTCAGTGTTTGGGGAAGAAATGTTTATTGTTATATATCCAGCATACATTCCAAGTCTTGAAAGACAAATATAATAATCATCTTCTTTATTTTTTGTTTCTTTATTTGGCCCGATATTAATTCCTAAAAACCCATCAGGGTAGTTACTCGATATTCTTTTAGATACAGTTTCTGAGCCATGATTATTAAATCCAAGGCGATTGATAAGCGCTTGGTCTTTTTCTAATCTGAATATTCTTGGTTTTGGATTTCCTAGCTGTTGCTTTGGGGTAACAGTGCCCACTTCAATAAAACCAAAGCCAAATTTAAAAAGAGAATTATAAACTTCAGCGCTTTTATCAAAACCTGCTGCTAAACCTATTGGGTTTGAAATTGTTTTTCCTAAAAGATTAGTCTCAAGCATTTTCTCGTTTTCCACTTTAAAAAAACTTTTTGGCAGAATATTTGCTTTTAATGATTTAATTGCCAAATCATGAGCTACTTCTGGATCTAATGAAAATATATAAGGTCTTAATATTGAAAACATTAATTATTACTTATTTTATCTCTCATTAACTCAATTGTCTCTTTCAATCCGAAGAAGCTGACAAAATAACCCATCCTAGGACCATTTTCTTCTCCAAATACAACTTCATAAATTAATTTAAACCAATCTCTTAGATTTTGTTCATACCCATTTTCTTTTCCTATGGAGTAAACAATGGTTTGTATTTCCTCAGGTTTTAAGTTTTGTTGAATTTCAGATAATTTTTTAACAAGATTTTCTAATGCTTTTTTCTCGTTGGTTGAAGGTTTTTTAAATTTTTTATTTGGTTCAACCTTATCTTTAAAATAGTTTATTGCGAACTCAGTTAATCCATCTAAAATTGGATAATCTTTAGGTTTAATTTCTTTATGAAACCTATTTATAAACTTCCATAAAATTTCTTTATTATCTGCATTACTTGATCCTACTAGATTTAATAGCATTGAAAAAGACATTACAATTTTCTCTTCTGGGGGTTTTCCATTGTGAACGTGCCAAACTGGATTTAGAATTTTGTCTTTTTCTTTTTGGCTTGAATATTTTTCTATACTTGTTAAATACTCATCAACTGTTTTAGGTACGACTTCTGCATAAAGTTTTTTAGCTCTTTTTGGATTTGGGTACATATATAAAGACAAGCTTTCTGGTGAAGCATATCTCAGCCATTGATCTATTGAAATTCCGTTTCCTTTTGATTTGGAAATTTTTTCCCCCTTTTCATCTAAAAAAAGTTCATAAGCAAAACCATTAGGGGGATTTTTTCCAAGAATTTTGCAAATCTTATTAGATAAGATAGCACTTTCAGTTAAATCTTTACCATACATTTCAAAATCAACATCGAAAGTAAACCATCTCATTGCCCAATCGACTTTCCATTGAAGTTTAGAATTTCCATCCAAAATGCTTGTTTCCATTTTTACACCGTCATTATCAAAAACAGCTTTTCCAGTTTTCTTGTCTATTTCTAATAGTGGTATCTCAAGTACTTTCCCAGTGTTAGGACATATAGGTAAAAATGGACAATATGTTTTTCTTCTTTCCTCTCGTAGTGTTGGTAAAATAATACCCATCACCTCCTCATATTTCTCTGCCACTCTAATTAGAGATTTATTAAATGTACCATTTTTGTAATTTTCTGTAGAACTTTTAAAAATAAACTTGAAGTAAAATTTATTCAAAAATTCTTTAAGCATCTCATTATTGTGTTCGCCAAAGCTCTTAAATTTGTTAAAAGGATCTGGAATTTTTGTTAAAGGTTTTCCCAAATTTTCTCTCAAGATTTGATCGTTAGGAATATTATCTGGAACTTTTCTTAAACCATCCATATCATCAGAGAAGGTGATAAGTTCATGGTTTATTTTTTCTATGTGATTCAAAGCATTTATCATCATAGTGGTCCTAGCAACCTCACCAAAAGTCCCTATGTGAGGTAGTCCGCTTGGTCCGTAACCAGTTTGGAAAGTTATTTTACCCTTTTTTTTTATAATATCTTTTCTATCTTTTAATAGCTTTCTAATTTCAACAAATGGCCAGGATGAAGTAGATTGAATTAAGTTATTATCCAGCATAGTAATGGTTTATTAAATTTTATATGCAAAATACAGATATAATTACGTCATATTAAGTTGAATTTTAAAACTATTTAAATAATCTCATTTTAAATGACCAGTAACAAAACAGTTTTTTTCTTAATCGGTGTATTACTCATCGTGTTGGGGCTTTCAATGCTGGCGCCTTACTCGATGCAAGTTATATACAAAGAAAATAGCCACAGCTTTATATCATCCTCGTTTGTAACAATATTTATTGGTATATTGTGTATTTTAGCAAATCTTGAAAAAGATTTAAAATTAAATCTCAGACAGACTTTTCTATTTTCAACTTTTGCCTGGGTAACAGTTGCTGTCTTTGGAAGTTTGCCTTTTTTACTATCTGGTCAACCATTTTCATTTAGTGACGCTTTTTTTGAAAGTATGTCAGGTATAACAACCACAGGTGCAACTATTATTTCTGATTTAGATAATAGTCCAAAAAGTATCCTTTTATGGAGAGCTATAATGCAATGGTTGGGAGGAATAGGTATTGTTGTAATGGCTATAACAATTTTACCTTTATTAAAAGTAGGAGGAATGCAGCTTTTCAAAATGGAAGGTCCGGATAGCACAGAAAAAATATTGCCAAGAACTGTTGAAGTAGCAGCTATTATAATTTCAACTTACGTAGTGCTTACTTTTTTTTGTGGTTTCTTTTACTGGATATTCGGAATGACAATTTTTGACAGCGTTTGCCACGCAATGACAACGATTGCTACTGGTGGTTTTTCAACTCACAACGACTCAATAGGTTTTTTTAAAAATTCAAACATTGAAATTGTTGCAAGTTTATTCATAATTCTTGGTAGCATTCCATTTATATCTTATTTAAAATTCACCCAAGGAAATAAAAAAATTTTTTTTCAAGACGTACAAATAAAAGGATTAATCTATTTATTGACTTTTTCAATTACAGTAATGTTTTTGTACTTACTGTTCATAAATTATGAAAGCAATTTATTTGAGAAAATCAGAATTTCGTCATTTAACGTTATTTCAATTTTATCAGGCACGGGATATGTAACAGATGATTTTGGTTTATGGGGAAAATTTTCATTAATTTTCTTCTTATTATTAATGTTTATTGGAGGATGCGCAGGATCAACCGCATGTGGAATAAAAATTTTTAGATTACAGATGCTCTTAATTTTTTTTAAGAATCAAGTTAAAAAATTAATTTATCCAAATAGTGTCATCATTACAAAATATAATAATCATAAAATTTCAGATGATTTTATAAGATCTGTAATTATTTTTATTTTTTCTTTCTTGTTTATATTTTTGATCATTGCTATGCTTCTCTCGATTAGTGGTTTAGATTTTGTGACCTCAATTTCTGGTGCTGCCAGCTCAATTTCAAATGTTGGTCCAGGATTAGGCGAAATAATAGGACCAGATGGAAATTATAAAAGTTTACCAGATTTATCAAAATGGATTTTAGCCACTGGAATGTTGCTCGGAAGATTAGAGTTATTTGCTGTCCTGGTGCTTTTCTTTCCATCTTTTTGGAGAAATTAAATTATGGAAATATATAAAAAACAAACTTTAGCTGAAACCTTTTCTGTTTATGTTGATCGTAGAATGATCAAAATATTATTACTTGGTGCAATAAGTGGTTTCCCATGGGTTATTATTGGAAGCAGCTTGAGTCTTTGGCTAAAAGAAGATGGATTAAGCAGAAGTACCATAGGGTGGGCTGGATTAATTTTTGCGGTCTATGCTTTTAATTATTTGTGGGCTCCTATTATAGATAGAGTAAGGATTCCTTGGTTAACAAATAAAATTGGTCATAGGCGTGGATGGATTGTTTTAATGCAAACTATCATACTAATTAGTTTAGTTTTTTGGAGTTTGATTGAGCCGTCTACAAATTTAGCATTAGTAATAAGTGTAGGACTTATAATCGCTATTGCTTCAGCTACACAAGATATAACCGTCGATGCATTAAGAATTGAACAAATTGGAGAGAACGAGGGAAAATCTATGCAAGCTGGTGCAGCAATGGCAGTGGTAGGTTGGTGGACTGGATATAAGTTAGGAGGTGTAGTGGCTCTTACCTCAGCAGAATTCTTTCAAAATTTTGGTTTTGAAAATTATTGGCAAGTAACTTTTCTAGTACTCGGAGCTGTTATAATAACCTGCAACATTGGTTTAATGTTTGTAAACGAAGCTTTACAAACGGATAGAAGCGAGTCTCAAAAAAGAACAGATAAAATGATTGAGGGTAAATTAGGTACTTCAAACTTTTTAACAAAAACGATCGCATGGCTTACTGGAACAGTTGCGGGTCCTATTATAAGCTTTTTTAAAAAAAATGGTTTTAATATTGCTTTAGCAATATTAGCTTTTATTTTCCTTTTTAAAATTGGGGAGGCTTTTCTTGGCAGAATGTCAGTAATTTTTTATAAAGAAATAGGTTTTACAAAGACAGATATAGCATTGTATTCCAAAGGTCTTGGATGGTTAACCACAGTAATTTTTACACTGCTAGGTGGTTTGTTCGCTATTAGATCTGGTGTGATAAAAGCTATGTTTGTTTCAGGAATACTAATGGCATCCACGAATTTACTTTTTTCTTTACTAGCGTGGTCAGGGAAATCAGAATTATTATTTGCTATTGCAGTAATATTTGATGATATGGCAGCAGCCTTTGCTACGGTTGCCTTTGTTGCTTTCATTTCGATGCTAGTAGATAGAACTTACACAGCAACTCAATACGCTTTATTGGCTTCAATAGGAACTGCGGGACGAACAACATTAGCAGCATCCTCAGGAGCTTTGGTTGATTGGTTAAATGGTGACTGGGGTATTTTTTTTATAATCACAGCTTTAATGGTGATACCGTCTCTTATATTTCTCTACATGATAAGGCATAAACTTAAACTAGATGCCTAAATATTTTACAAATAATTTCTCAGTAATAAATCTTTATAAGAAACCTTCGTTAAAATCTGAAATAGTCACACAAATGATTTATGGTGATAGCTTTTCCATATCTAAAAGATCAAAAAAATGGCTCAAAATAAAGATTAAAGAAGATAACTACAAAGGTTATATTGTAAATAAGAAATATTCTAATTTTTTAAAACCTACCCATAAAGTTAATACTTTAAAGGCAAAAATTTTTAAATTCCCAAATAAAATTAAAAAAAATGAAATTTCTTTTGCTTCTAAGATCAAAGTCACTGGAAAAAATTTAAAATATTTCAGGTTTCAAAATGGATGGATAAAAAAAAACGATGTAAAACCTGTTTCATATAAGGAAAAATATCCTTTTAGAAAAATAACCTCTTTTAAAAATATTAAATATAAATGGGGCGGAAAATCCTTCAAAGGAATTGATTGCTCAGCGCTTGTGCAAATTTTTTTAAATTTTAATAATAAATTTTGCCCGAGAGATGCTAAAGATCAGGTAAAATATTTCAAAAAAAACGTAAAATTAAAAAACATAAAAAAAAATGATATCATTTATTGGAAAGGTCATGTTGCCGTTGCATTATCAAATAAAAAATTAATCCATGCTTATGGACCAATGAAAAAAACTGTTATAATGGATATCAATCAAACAATTGATAGAATTGAACGTACTGCCAAACTTAGTGTAATTGGAATTAAAAGGCTATAAAAAGTAAAGGCAGCTTCAGTCTCCCTCCGCTGCCCTTATTAATTATTTATCAGATTCGCAAAAATATTTTAAGACTCTTTTAGGTTGTATGTGGATATTAAAAATGGCGGAGAGAGAGGGATTCGAACCCTCGAAACGGTTTCCCGTTTACACGCTTTCCAAGCGTGCGCCTTCAACCACTCGGCCACCTCTCCTAGTCAAAATCATCAATCAGTTTTATAAATTTATCTATGAACTCTTTATTTGTTGGTAGCTTATTTTTCTTCATATCTTTTTGAATCTTTTTATAATTTTTTTTAATATTATTTAGAGTTCCTAGAAAACTTAAAAAATTTCTTTTTGTAACAAAAATGCCTTTTTTGTCTCCAATCACATGCTTAATTTCATCAAAAATAACAACCGGCCTTCTTCTAGCTAAAGCTTCTAGCAGAACCATCGGATGACCTTCCGTAAATGAAGGTAAAACAAATATATTATGATCATCATAATGTTTTATTAATTTAGTTTTGTTACTTTGTGTGGGGAGAATTTTAATGTTACTTTGATTTATTTTATTTGAATTTTCCTTTTCTGCACCAATAATCGTTAAAGAGATATCTCTTTTATTTCTAATCAACTCAGACAAAGCAAAAATCCCTTTTTCAACTCTTACTCTTCCAACATATAAAAGTTTAAAATTTCTAATTTCTATATTCTTTGGTTGTCTTAACCAAACAGAGTCTAATTGAGATGGGTTTATAAGTTTTCCTTTTTTTCCATGAAGTATATAATCTCTACAGCTTATCAAATTTGAAATCGCTCCAGTAATGCTAAACATAAAATGATAGATAGGAGGTCCAATTCTTCCAATAATTGCTTTGTACTCACCATAACCATCACTTCTCAAATAAACTATTGGTTTTTGCCCTAGGATTTTAAGGAATAGAGAAATCAAGAAAGTATAAGGAGAAATAGAAATTATCAAAAATTTAGAATCTAAATTTTTTGAAGCGCTTTTTACCTCTGATAAATAAGAAAAAATATTATTAAATACTTTTATTCGTTTTAACTTTATTTCATGTGATCTCTTTTTAATTGATTTTCTGCCTAGTAAATTTACTTCAAATTTTTTATTTAAGCCTTCTGGTGTCGATTTTAAATCTAGATTATCACAATAAAATTTATTATCTTCTACAGAAATACTTTCATTAGAAAAAATAAATAATTTTTTTTTCATTATGCGTCTTTATTTATCTTTAAAACTCCTATGAAGGCTTCTTGAGGAATCTCAACTTTACCAAACTGTTTTGATCTTGCTTTACCTCTTTTTTGTTTTTCTAAAAGTTTTCTTTTTCGATCAGTGGCCCCACCACCATGTATTTTTGTTAAAACGTCTTTTTTAAATCCTTTTATAGACTCTCTGGCTACAATTTTTCCACCAATTGCTGCTTGAACTGGAATCATAAAATTGTGTCTTGGTATTAAATCTTTTAATTTTTCACAAACTTGTCTGCCAGTAGATTGTGCAAAATCTTTATGAATTATCATAGCTAGTGCATCGACTGGCTCTGAGTTTACCAGAATACCAAGTTTAACTAGGTCTCCTTCTCTGTAACCAGAAATTTCATAATCAAAACTTGCATAACCACTTGAGATAGATTTGAGTTTATCATTAAAATCAAATACAACTTCGTTAAGTGGTAAGTCATAGGATAAAACTGCTCTTTTACCTGAGTAACTTAAATTAGTTTGTATTCCTCTTTTGTCCTGACAAATTTTGATTATTGAACCTAAATATTCGTCTGGCGTAATAATAGTAGATTTAATCCAGGGTTCCTCTATTTTTTCAATTTGAGATGGGTCAGGCATATTCGATGGATTTTGTAAATCCAAAACCTCGCCCTTAGTTTTGTGAACTTTGTAAATTACTCCTGGTGTTGTTGTAATGAGATTAACGTCAAACTCCCTTTCAAGTCTTTCAGTAATGATTTCTAAATGTAGTAGGCCTAAAAAACCACATCTAAAACCTAATCCTAGAGCGCTTGATGACTCAGGTTCATATGAAAAACTTGCATCATTAAGTTTTAATTTTGCTAAACCATCTTTGAGTTTTTGATACTCAGAACTATCGACAGGAAATAATCCACAAAAAACAACTGGTTTACTTGGTTTAAAGCCTGGTAGAGGTGTTTCAATAGGAGCACTAGCATCACAAATCGTATCTCCAACTTTTGTTTCTGATAAAGATTTAATGCCTGTAATTATAAATCCAATTTCTCCAGAGTTTAATTCTCCTATATCATTTGGTTTAGGTGTGAATACTCCTACTTTTTCAACAACATACTCTTGATCATTAGACATTAATTTTACTTTCATATTTTTTTTTAATTTACCGTTGATAACCCTGACAAGAATGACTACGCCAAGATAACTGTCATACCAGCTATCGACTAATAAACATTTTAATTTTTCATCTGTGATCCCATTTGGAGCAGGTAATTTGTTAATAATTGTTTCTAAAATCTCATCAATTCCTTCTCCTGTTTTTCCAGAACAAGAGATTGCATTGGTTGTCTCAATTCCTACCACATCCTCTATCTCTGTTTTTGTTTTTTCAATATCTGAAGCAGGTAAATCAATTTTATTTAAAATTGGTATTACTTCATGATTAATCTCTAAAGCTTGGTAAACATTTGCTAACGTTTGAGCTTCTACACCTTGAGTGCTATCAACAATCAAAAGAGATCCCTCACATGCTGATAAAGATCTACTTACTTCATAGCCGAAATCTACATGGCCAGGAGTATCGATAATATTTAAAATATAATCTTTTCCATCTTTTGCTTTATAGTTAAGTTTTACTGTTTGCGCTTTTATTGTTATTCCTCTTTCCCTCTCAATATCCATTGAATCCAAAACTTGCTGTTTCATTTCACGATCGGTGAGACCTCCGCATTTATGAATAATCCGATCTGCAATCGTTGATTTACCATGATCTATATGCGCAATTATAGAAAAATTACGTATTCTGCTTATATCTGACATTAGGACCTAATTGTAGCGCCAGTTTTTTTACTTACTGTATCGATAATTTTTTTACTGATATCGTCTAAATCATTTTCTGACAAAGTTTTATCAATAGCCTGTAAAGTAACATTAATCGCAACTGACTTTTTATCTTTTGGAATATTTTCTCCCTCATACACATCAAAAGTTGATACATTTTGAATTAAATTTTCATCTACTTCTCTAATAATTTTTTCTAATGCTCCAATTTTGAAAATTTTATCTATCACAAAGGCAAAATCTCTTTCTGATTTTTGGTAATCAGACGCTTGAAAGCTTTTTTTACTTTGTCTTAGTTTTTTATTCGGTTCAGGAATATTTTTTAAAAAAATTTCAAATCCAAAAATATTTTTATCTTTACAATCCAAGTTCTTAATAATGGCAGGATGTATTTCTCCAAAATAAGCTAGATGAGGTCCTTTTTCTGATTTTAATGTTATCGAACCTGATCTACCTGGATGATAACTATGCTTTGTATTATCACTTACAAAAAGATTTTTTTCTTCTATTCCAAGTTCTACTAAGGTTTTAATAGCATCACTTTTAATATCAAAAACATCTATATTTCTCTCCTTATCTAGCCAGCTCTTCCTATTTATTTTTCCAGATTTCAAACCTCCAACCACAATTTGTTGTTCGCCTGGGTTTTTTCCAAAAAATGTAGGACCAACTTCAAATAAAGACAAGTCTTCGTATCCTCTGTCTTGATTCTTTTTTAAATAAATTGCTAAATTAGAGAAAATTGATCGTCTTAATACATCTAGATCAGAAGAAATAGGATTGTATATTGGAATTTCTTTTTCACCTTTGGCAAATTGTTTATCAATCTTTGAGTCAGTAAAAGACCAAGTAACTATTTCCATATAGCCTTTGGAAGCTAACGATCTTTGTGACAAATGGAATAGTTTTTGCTTAAAGTTAAGAGTATCTTGGTTTCTGTTTTTACTTGGTTCAATTAATTTTATATTATTGAATCCTTTGATCCGAATTAGCTCCTCAATCAAATCTTCGTCCAAACTCACATCTGGCCTCCAGCTTGGTACTTCTACTTTTATAGTTTTTTGGCTTTTTTTACATTTAAAACCTAGTGAGGATAAAATTGTATTAATTTCATTAGCGGTGATTGAAATACCAATTAGTTTTTCAAATTTTTCTACTTGAAAGTTAATTATCTTATTTTTTTGGTTTGTCTTTCCGGTAGTTTGAAACTTACCAGCTTCTCCTCCGCAAATTTTTAAAATTAGTTCAGTTGCAAGTTCTAGCCCTTCTCTAATCGAGTTAGGATCAATTCCTCTCTCAAATCTGTACTTAGCGTCGGTATTTATATTAAGGTCTCTAGCCGTTTTTCTTATTGAAGATGGGCTAAAATAAGCAGCTTCTAAAAGTATATTTTTTGTATCTAATTCGGTAGAGGTAGAGGTTCCTCCAATGATCCCGCCTAAACCGAGCACACCTGATTTATCAGAGATGACACACATGCCTTTTTTTAATTTGTATTTTCTATTATCTAATGCCTCAAACACTTCACCTTCTTTAGCATTTCTAACTATAATTTCTTTGTTTATCTTATCTGCATCATAAGCATGCAATGGTCTGTTTAGATCAAACATTACATAGTTAGTAATATCCACTACTGCTGAAATGGGTTTTAAACCTAAAGCGATTAATTTATTTTTAAGCCATTCAGGACTTTCTTTGTTTGTAATATTTTTGATATAACAGCTTCCAAAGATATCACAACCCTGGTTCTTTTCTTTTGTAATTGATGTTTTAATTCGGTGTTTTGAATTTTGTTTAATTTTTTTTCCTTTTATTGGTATTAATTTTCCAACTCCTGCTGAAGAAAGATCTCTTGCAATCCCTCTAACGCCTAAACAATCAGCGCGGTTAGGAGTTATTGATATATCGATTGCTTTTTCTGATATTCTTTTAAAGTAGCTTTTTCCTATCTCTTTCTCTTTATTTTTAAGTTCAATAATCCCATCACTTTCCTCAGATAAATTAAGTTCGCTTTCGGAGCAAAGCATCCCTTTTGACTCAACTCCTCTTATTTTTGCCACCTTTAATTCAAAATTAGTTTTAGGTATCACGGCTCCTGGAGGTGCATAAATTGTGACCAGTCCTTCTCTGGCATTTGGAGCCCCGCAAACAACTTTTAAAATTTCTTTCCCACCAATATTTACATCACAGATTTTCAATTTATCAGCGTTAGGATGTTTTTCAGTCTTAAGAACTTTTGCAATTTTAAACTTACCCATCTCTCCAGAGTTTTCTTTTACGCCTTCGACTTCAAGTCCGATGTTTGTTAGTCGATCAACAATCTCATTTTCTTTAGCTGATGTTTTTAGATGTTCTTTAAGCCAAGGAATAGTGACGATCATTTACTTAGCCCCCTATAGTTTGTTGGTACATCTAATGGGTCAAATCCAAAATGACTTAACCATCTATAGTCTGCTTCAAAGAAAGCTCTAAGATCATTGATACCATATTTTAACATTGCTAAACGATCAATGCCTATTCCAAATGCAAATCCTTGATATTTTTTTGTGTCTACTTTTACATTTTTTAAAACATTAGGATGAACCATGCCACATCCTAAAACTTCTAACCATTTATCTCCCTCGCCAATGACAATTTTTCCCTTTTCAATTTTATATCCAATATCAACTTCTGCTGATGGTTCTGTAAAAGGAAAATGACTTGGTCTAAATCTCATTTTTACATTTTTAACCTCAAAAAATTCTTTTATAAAATAATCAAGACAACCTTTTAGATGTCCCATTGTAATACCTTTATCTATATGAAGACCTTCAAGCTGATGAAACATTGGAGCATGAGTCTGATCACTATCACATCTATAAGTTCTTCCTGGTACGATTATTTTAAAAGGAGGTTTGCTTGATAGCATTGTTCTAATTTGAACAGGTGATGTATGTGTTCTAAGTAATAGTTTTTTATTTTCTTCTAGATAAAAAGTATCATGCATATCTCTTGCAGGATGTTCTTCTGGAGTATTCAAAGCTGTAAAGTTGTTATATTCTGTCTCTACGTCTGGTCCCTCTGCTACTGAAAAACCTATTTCTGAAAAGATAGAAGATATTTCATCAATAACTTGTGAGACCGGATGAATTTTTCCTTGTCGATCAGGTCTAATTGGTAAAGTAATATCTACTTTCTCATTTTTAAGTTTTTCATTTATTTCTTTAGTTTCAATTTCAATATTTTTTTGATCTAATTGATGAGTTAAATCATCTTTGATTTTATTTAAATTTGAAGCAAATTCTTTTCTTTTTTCTGGATCTAAAGATCCGAGAGATTTGAACTGTTGGGTAATTTGACCATTTTTTCCAAAAAATTCTGTTTTAATATTTTGAAGATCGTCTTTAGTCTTTACAGAATCAATCTTTGCATTAAATACTGAACTTATTTTATCTAAATCACTCATTAGGTAATTGATTTTTTATATTAAGTTGAGATTAAATCAAAGACCCTTTTAAGCTAGGGAGGATTGAACCTTTTTAACTACTGATTTAAAGACTTCCGGATTATTATAAGCAAGTTCTGCTAGAACTTTTCTGTCTAACCTAATTTTTGATTTGGCTAAACCATTAATAAATTTCGCATATGTTAAGCCTTCGGCCCTAACTCCAGCATTTATTCTTTGAATCCATAATGATCTGAATTCTCTTTTTTTAGCTTTTCTATCTCGGTAGGCATATTGCATTGCTTTTTCCATCGCTTGGCGCGCGATCCGGATAGTATTTTTTCTTCGACCCCTTTGACCTTTAACTAATTTTAATACTTTGTTGTGTTTTGCTCTGCTAATTACACCACGCTTTGTTCTGGCCATATTATCCTCTAAAGTTATATGGCATATACGATTTGACAATTTTAGTATCTTGTTTTGTCATAATTGTAGTGCCTCTTTGTTTTCTAATTTGTGAATTCGTTCGTTTAATCATACCGTGTCTTTTACCCGCTTGAGGCATTTTTATTTTACCTGAAGCAGTAAATCTAAATCTTTTTTTTGCTGAGCTTTTTGTTTTAAGTTTTGGCATAAAATATTTGGGACTTATATAGGCATTAATAAATCTTTACAAGGTGCTATTATTGTTGATTTAAAGAGGCTGAATTATCATAACCATTTGTCTGCCTTCAAATTTTGGCTTGCTTTCAACTTTAGCAACATCTTTGGTTTCTTCTATGATCTTGTTCATCAAGTCTTTACCCAAGTCTGTGTGTTGCATTTCTCTACCTTTAAATTTTACTGTAAATTTTACTTTATTACCTTTTAAAATAAATTTTTTTGCATTTTTTATTTTAAAGTTATAATCATGTGTTTCTGTTCCTGGCCTTAATTTTATTTCTTTAAGCGAAACAGTTTTTTGTTTTTTTTTGGCTTGATTAGCTTTTTTTTGTAAATCGTATTTATATTTTCCCATGTCCATGATTTTGCACACAGGCGGATTTGCATTTGGTGAAATTTCAATTAAGTCTAATCCCTCTTGTTTAGCTAATTCAATTGCTTTATTAAGAGGCATCGCACCAAGGTTGCCTCCATCACTTCCAATAACTTGAACATCTAAAGCCCTAATCCTTTCATTAGCTTTAGGACCTTGGGGTTTACTTCTCCTTTGAAAATAATTGGGTTTAAAGTTTGACACTTAATTTAAAGGCAACTTATTTGAGGCAAGCATGTTTTTAATAAGATCTTCTCTTTTCATTGTTTCTTGTTTTTCTGAACCTAACTTTCTAACTGTAACTGTGTTTTCTGCAACTTCTTTTTTTCCACATACAATAATAAGTGGGACTTTTGCAAGAGAGTGTTCTCTTACTTTATAATTTATTTTCTCATTTCTTAAATCCATTTCACATTTTATACCTTCTTTAAATAAATCTTTAAATAACTTTTTTACGTAGTCATTGTTCTCTTCAGCGATAGAACACACAACAGCTTGTGCTGGAGAAAGCCAAAAAGGTAACTTACCAGCATAATTTTCAATTAAAATTCCAATAAATCTCTCTAAGGATCCAAATAATGCCCGGTGTAACATGACGGGAACTTTTTTGTTTCCGTCTTTTGCTACATAAGATGCACCTAGTCTTTTAGGTAAATTTAAATCTACTTGCAAAGTTCCACATTGCCAATCTCTTCCAATTGCATCTCTTAAAACGAATTCAATTTTAGGACCGTAGAAAGCTCCTTCTCCTTTATTAACTGTATATTCGAGTTTAGATTGTTTAATTGCAGCAAGAAGAGCTGCTTCAGATTTATCCCAAACAATATCATCTCCAACTCTTTTCTCTGGTCTATCAGAATATTTTAAAATTACATTTTTAAAACCTAAGTCTTTATATATCTCTAAAATTAAATTTGTAACTGATAATGATTCCTCGGTAATTTGATCTTCTGTACAAAATATGTGTGCATCATCCTGTGTAAACGCTCTAACTCTTAACAATCCATGCAAAGCTCCAGATGGTTCATACCGATGTACTTTACCAAACTCAGATAGCTTTAATGGTAAATCTCTATAACTCTTTAAACCTTGATTGAATACTTGAACACAACCTGGGCAGTTCATTGGTTTTACTGCAAAAGTTTTTTCGTCTGGTGTTTCAGACGTAAACATATGTTCTCCAAATTTATCCCAGTGGCCGGATTTTTCCCAAAGACTTTTATCTAAAAGTTCGGGAGTATTAATCTCTTTATATCCTGCAAGTCTTTGTTTTGCTCGCATAAATTCTACTAACCTCTGAAATAATAGCCAACCTTTATCGTGCCAAAATACTGCGCCTGGACTTTCTTCTCTAAAATGAAAAAGATCCATTTCTTTTCCAAGTTTTCTGTGATCTCTCTTTTCGGCTTCCTCTAGTCTATGCAAATACTCATCGAGTTCTTTTTTCGAACTCCAACAAGTACCATAAATTCTTTGCAGCATCTCATTATTTGAATCACCTCGCCAATAAGCTCCGGAGACTTTCGTTAACTTGAAAGCTTTTCCAATTTTTCCAGATGAAGCTAAATGTGGACCTCTACACAAGTCATGCCAAGTATCTCCATGGTGGTAGACGGATAATTCCTCATTTTGAGGTATACTCTCAATAATTTCTGCTTTGTAATTTTCCCCGATCTTTTTAAAATGTTGTATAGCTTTGTTTCTTTTCCAAACTTCTCTTCTTGTTTTTACATCCCTGTCAATAATTTCAGACATTTTTTTTTCAATTTTTTTAAGGTCCTCTTCAGAGAAAGGTTCTTTTCTTGCGAAGTCGTAATAAAAACCATTTTCAATTACAGGTCCTATAGTAACTTGTGTACCTGGAAATAATTCTTGGACAGCCATTGCCATTATATGAGCAGCGTCATGTCTTATAACCTCTAAACCTTCTTTATCTTTTGATGTAATAATTCTTACTTTGGCATCTTGATTTATTTGGTGGCTTAAATCTTTTAAATCACCATCAACCTCCATTATAAGAGCAACTTTTTCTAATGATTTGCTAATTTTTTTTGCTAGATCAAAACCAGTAATTGATTTTTCAAAATCTATCTTTTTTCCATCTATTAATTTAATTTGTGGCATTAATTTTTAATTAATCTTTTATACTCTTTTAAATTAGTTTGGCACATTGTTTCAACATCAAATTTTTTAGTTATATTTTTTCTACCCTCATTTCCAATAGATCTTAATTCATCTGGTGATAATTGAATAACAGTATTTAAGCTTTTAGCAAGTTCTCTTGGATCATCGTGCTTATAAAGAAATCCAGTTTTTTTATTGACTACTGTTTCTTTAGATCCTCCAATATTACTTGCTATAATAGGTTTTCCCATAGATTGGGCTTCAACTGAAACCCTGCCAAATGCCTCTGGTTCTATTGACGCCGAAACAACAACATCAGCTAATGAGTATGCGAGAGGCATTTCTTTGCAATGTTGAATGAATTTTATTTTTTTATTTAAACTATATCTCTGAACTAGGTTGATTAATTTTTTATAATAAACCTTTCTGCCTTGATCCGAACCAAGTATTATTGCTTGAAAATTTGTTATATTATAATCTTCAATTAGTATATTTAAAGACTCTATAAATTTTTCTTGTCCTTTCCAGTAAGTTAATCTTCCTGGTAAAAGTATAGTAAATTTATTTGAAGCTAAACCCCATTCTTGTTTAAGTTTTTCTTGTTTGAGAATAGATATATTTTTAGGATTAAAATAATCAATATTTATACCTCTAAAAATTACTCTAAGTTTTTTTTCTTTACTTAAATATTCACTATAATTTTCGTTTATGTGACCAAAAATAAAATTTGATCCAGCAATAGTTAATTTTGCTCTAAGCATTATACTATTATAAAATTTTTTAATATTACTTTTAAAATTATAAGTACCGTGAAATGTTGTTACAAAAACTCTTCTTGTCAGAAGAGATGCAAAATAGCACGACCAAGCTGGCGCTCTGCTTCTTGCGTGTATGATATTTATTTTAAAAAAAATTATATATAGTATTAATGCAAAAGTGTTAAAGATGATCATAAGTGGATTTTTGGAATGAACAGGTAATCTGAATATTTTAACTTTATCTCTTTTTACAAATTTCAATAATTCCCCACCTGAGGTAGCAACGAAAGACCCACATTCATTTTCTGGAAGAAAATGAGCAATATCATAACAGCCTGTTTCGGCACCTCCGTAACCAAGTTTAGGAATAACTTGTAAAACGTTTATTTTAGTAGTCATGTTATTTGTTATATAATAGCACTAAAATATTCTTATATGAAAAAATTCAAATACTTAAAAATTTCAAAGACAAAAAAACTGAGATTTATTGACAATTATTATAAAAAAAATCTCTATATTGTTTTTCTTCCTGGCTTTATGTCTGATGTTGATGGCGAAAAACCTAAAGCCTTTAAAAGATACGCTGTAAAAAATAAATTAGGTTTTTTAGCTATTGAGTACTCAGGACACGGTAAGTCATCAGGCAAATTTATAAAAGGAAATATAACCAAGTGGTCTCATGATGCTAAGAATTCAATTAAAAAAATTGTTAGAAAGAATAAATTTATACTTGTTGGTTCTAGCATGGGAGCATGGATCTCTTTAAATCAATTTAAATATTTTAAAAATCAAATTGTAGGTTTTGTTGGTATAGGCTCAGCTCCAGAATTTCTTGAGAGATTAATGTGGAAAAAATTTCCAAAAAAGAACAAAAATGAAATTATTACTAAAGGATTGAGTATTATTAAGAATGGGCAATATGAATATCCTATTACATATCAGCTAATTAAAGATGGAAGAAAAAATAAAATTCTATCTAAGAAAATAAGATCTAGAATTAAAGTAACAATGGTTCATGGCAGTAAAGATGAAGTTGTGCCGGTATCTTTTTCAAGAAAAGTTCTTTCGGTATTTCCGAATGCACAAAAGAAGTTAGTAGTAATTAAAAAAGGGGACCATAGTTTATCAAATCAAGTTTCCTTAAAAAAAATAATTAAAGAATTAAATAGTATTGTTAAAGATATAATTTAGTCCTTCAACATAAGTCGGGTACTTTAATTTGTGATTAAAAAATTCTTTCATTTTTTTATTGTCTACTTTTTTTGAATCTTTATAAAAATTTCTCAACATTTCACTTTCAACTTCCTCAAGTTTTACCGAATTAGGTTTATCTAGTTTTAGTAATTTTGCACCGTAGGCTGCTACCTCAATTTGCGAAGCAGGTTTATCATCACAAATATTGTAAATTTCATTATTTTTAAAATTATCAAGGGACTTGAATAAAATGTTAGCTATATCCTCAACATGAATTCTTGAAAAAAAGTGATCTTTTTTATCTACAATTTGTACTTTGCCAGTTTTTAATCTTTTCAAAATATTAAACTCATTTGAATATATGCCGGCCAATCTAAAAATTTGAAGCGGATAATTTTTTTTATTCGATAAATTTTTCCAGTTTTTTTCTGCTTCTAATCTACTTATCCCATTATCTGACGTAGGCTGAGTAAAGCTATCTTCGTTAACCCAATCACCTTTGTGATCCCCGTATACACTAGTTGCTGATAAATATGTAATCCACTTACAATTTATTATTTTTTTTTGATTTATATCTAGGTAATTTGCTACAATGTCTTTGCCATCAATAGGTGGAATAGAAACTAAAATATAATCTGTTTCCTCTATTTTTTTTTTGATAGAGTTATCAAACTTGTCTTCGGTAAATTGGTATGAATTTATCTTAATATTATTAAACTCTATTTGATGAGTTTCCTGTCTAGAAGTAACACTTAAATCAAATTCTTTTTTTTCGTTAATTAATTTATTAATGAAACTTTCTGCGACTTGGCCAAAGCCAAAGCAAAAGATTTTAGTTTTACTCATTAACCTGCTTTCTTAGTATGAGGTCTTAAACTAATAGGATTGTCTAATTTATCAAGCATTTCTATCGGGCAAATTTGTTTAAATTTTTTAACCTCGTTATCAAAATCTTTTAGTATTTTCTGAGCAATTTTTGAATTTGTTTCTTTAAGAAAAGTATTTAAACTTTCTCTTAAGAACTTCTTCCAATAATCTGTTTCAACTTCTTGCCAAATTATTGAGGTTGGATTAACAAAATTTTCAAAAGTATTATTATTATCATAAACAAACGCCATTCCACCCGTCATTCCTGCTCCAAAATTGTCACCTACTTCTCCTAGTATTATAGCTGTTCCACCAGTCATATACTCACAACCATGGGCACCACATCCTTCGACAATCGAAAAGCTTCCAGAATTTCTTACAGCAAACCTCTCTCCCGCTTGTCCTGATGCAAATAATTTTCCTGAAGTAGCTCCATAAAGAACAGTATTTCCTATAATTGTATTTTCATTTGAAACTAAAGAACTTTTCGGAGATGGGTATACAACAACAGTACCTCCACATAATCCTTTGCCAACATAATCATTGCAGTCCCCTTCAACAATAAGTTTAATCCCTTTGGTTAAGAAAGCACCAAGAGATTGTCCTGCTGAACCCTCTAGTTTGATATTAACCGTATTTTCATCTAATTTATTGTTACCAAACTTTTTATAAATATGGTGAGATAATCTTGTTCCTACTGATCTTGAAGTGTTTTCTATCTCGTAATTAAACTTATTTTTTGAGTCTATTTTAATCTTATCTTTTATCTCAGACCAGATTTTTTCGTCGAGAGTATCTGGTACTTCGTTTATATGTTTGTCTTTACAATATCTTAAATTTTCACCTGGATCAGCCTGAACTAATAGTGGATTTAAATCTAAATCATCTAAGTTAGATGCACCTTTGTTAACTTGAGTTAGTAAATCTGTTCTTCCTATAATTTCATTAATTGATTTAAATCCAAGAGAAGCCAGAATTTCTCTTACCTCTGTTGCTGCAAACTTAAATAAATTTACAACTTTTTCTGGGGTGCCGGTAAATTTTTCTCGTAAAGCCTCATCTTGACTGCAAACTCCAACTGGACATGTGTTTGAATGGCACTGTCTCACCATTATGCATCCCATTGCAACTAAAGATGATGTACCCATTCCATATTCTTCAGCTCCCATCATTGCGGCCATCACAATATCACGCCCAGTTTTTAATCCCCCATCTGTTCTTAAAGTAACGTTATGTCTCAAATTATTTAAAGTAAGAATTTGGTTTGCCTCTGTTAAACCCATCTCCCACGGAATTCCAGCATACTTAATGCTGGTTTGAGGACTTGCACCAGTTCCTCCGGAATGGCCCGAAATTAAAATGATGTCTGCTTTTGCTTTTGCTACTCCTGCTGCTATTGTTCCAATACCAGTTGATGCAACTAATTTCACTCCAACTCTTGCGCCTGGATTGATTTGTTTTAAATCGTAAATTAGTTGGGCTAAGTCTTCTATAGAATAAATATCGTGATGTGGTGGTGGTGATATTAAAGTTACACCTGGTGTCGAGTGTCTTAATCGCGCTATTTCTTTTGTAACCTTAAAACCTGGTAGCTGTCCTCCCTCACCTGGTTTAGCTCCTTGAGCAATTTTAATTTCTATTTCGTTAGCGTTATTTAAATAATCAACAGTGACTCCAAATCTAGCTGACGCAATTTGTTTCACTCTTGAGTTTGCGCTATCTCCGTTAGGTAATATTTTGAATCTTTTTGCGTCCTCGCCCCCTTCTCCACTACAAGAGGCACCTTTAATTCTGTTCATTCCCATTGCTAAAGTTTCGTGAGCTTCTGCTGATAGTGCTCCATGAGACATGCTTCCGCTTCCAAATCTTTTTAAAATTTCCTCAATTGGCTCTACTTCTTTAATATCTATAGGTTTTCGTTGTTTTTTAAATTCTAGTAAGTCTCTTATATTAATTGGAGGTAAATTATGAATTCCAGCTGAATACTTTTTATAAAGTTCATATGAACCGCTACCTACAGCGCTTTGTAATAAATGTATTAATTTTCCTTGATATTGGTGATCTTCTCCACTTTTTCTATATCTGTACAATCCCCCGATAGGTAAAGTGAATACATTTTTTGCATTAAATTTTTCATGAAGTTCCTTAATCTTTTTTTCAATTCCGACTATTCCTATTCCTGAAATTCTTGAAGACATGCCTGGAAAATAATCTGAAACAATAGCTCTACTTAAACCTACCGCTTCAAAGTTGCATCCACCTCTATAAGAACTTATTACTGATATTCCCATCTTCGACATAATTTTAAGAAGACCAGCATCAATTGATTTTTTAAATTTGTTAACACATGACTCAAAATCAGATTTACCAAATAATTTTTTTTCAAATCTTTGATGAATACTATCTATTGCAAGATATGGGTTCACTGTAGTAGCTCCGACACCAATTAAAATAGCAAAAGAGTGTGTATCCATTGCATCAGAACACTCAACATTTAAAGAACAATAACCTCTCAATCCGTGTTTAATTAAGTGAGAGTGTACCGCTCCTACAGTCAATATACTTGGAATGCTTGCTTTTTGATTTGTAATGTTTTTATCAGATAATATTAAGCAAGTGCTTCCTTCTCTAACAGCTGTTTCTGCCTCTTCTCTAATTACTTCAATTCTTTCCTTAAGAGACTCTTTAATATTAAAAGTGCAGTCAATTACTTTTACTTTTTTTGAAAAAAATTTTTTAAATTTTTTAAATTGTGAGTTGGTAAGTATGGGGCTGTCTAAAACATAAATATTTTCTTCTGTTAAATTGTCAAAATCTAAAATGTTGCCTAGATTTCCAAATCTTGTCTTTAAACTCATTACTTTATTTTCTCTTAAAGAGTCTATTGGGGGATTGGTTACTTGGCTAAAGTTTTGTCTGAAATAATGTGATACAGGTCTAAAATGACTTGATAATACGGCAACTGGGGTATCATCGCCCATCGAGCCTGAAGCTTCTTTGCCTTCTTCTGCCATTGGGTGAAGAATTAGCTCCAAGTCCTCTATACTTAATCCCGATAAAAATTGTCTTTTCCTTAAATCTTCACCTATAAAGTTTGGCTTTTCTCCACTAAATGAAATCCTTTTTTCTAAATCAATAATTTGTTTATTATACTTTTTATAATCTTTTGCCAGAAGATCTTTAATTTCTTTGTCTTTAAATAATTTTCCTTTTTTTAAATCTATTGCAATGATTTGACCTGGTCCAAGTTTTCCTTTTTCAATAATCTTTTCCTCTGGAATTTTAATCATTCCAGTTTCTGAACCCGCAAAAAATAAATTGTCTGAGGTAATTGAATATCTTAATGGCCTTAATCCGTTTCTATCGGAAGAAGCCAAAACCCATTTCGCATCAGTTGCACAAATGGCTGCTGGACCATCCCATGGCTCTATAGTGCTGTTTAGGAAATTAAATAGGTCTTGATGATTTTTTGGAACTGTTTTGCTTCTCTTTGACCATGAGTCTGGGATCATCATTAGTTTTATTAATGGTGCTAATTTTCCTGAATGCGTTAAAAGCTCAAAAACGTTATCAAGTGCACCAGAGTCTGATGTGCTTCTAATTACTGGCTTTAAATTTTTTACATCTTTGAAAAGCTGACTAGACATGTCTTGCTCATGAATTTTCATCCAGTTTATATTTCCTTTTACCGTATTTATTTCTCCGTTGTGCGCTAAAGTTCTAAAAGGTTGAGCCAAATCCCAACTTGGGAAAGTGTTAGTTGAATATCTTTGGTGAAAAATTGCAAATCTTGAAGTCAACTTTTCATCATGAAGATCTGGGTAAAATTCAGATAACATTTCAGCCAAAAACATGCCTTTATAAACAATAGATCTTGAGCTGAAAGAGCAGATATAAAAGTCTTTTATTTGCTTATCTCTTGCAACTTTTTCAATTTTTTTCTTGTTTCGAATAAATCTCTTTCAAGATCATTAGTTTGTAATGCCTCATTTTTTTTAAACATTACTTGAGCAATTTCAGGACGATTTTGATCAGCTGTTTTTCCTAAAACACTAGGATTAATTGGAACTTGTCTCCAACCATATATGTAATAATTTTCAGCTAATAGTGCAGACTCGATAATCTCTCTACATTTTTCTTGCTCTGAATAATCTGTTCTAGGAAGAAAAACCATTCCAACACAAATTCTTTTATTTTCGTCAAGAGTATGTCCAGTTGTGGAAATTTTCTCTTTAAAGAAATCAGGTGCTATCTCAATTTGAATTCCTGCTCCATCACCAGATTTTCCATCTGCATCTACAGCTCCTCTGTGCCATATAGCTTTTAACGCCTCAATACCATACTCAACAATTTTTCTAGATTTTTCTCCATTTGTAGATGCAATCAGCCCCACACCACATGCATCATGTTCCATCTCTGAAGAATAATTAAAACTTTTTTCCAAAATTCTTTTATTTTTTTTATAATTTTTCATTTTAATTATGCTGCAGCTTCTGATTTATTTTTATTAATTTTTTGTTGTAAATATTTTTCAATTTGAGTAGCGGCATCTCTACCGTCTCTGATCGCCCAAACTACTAGTGATGCTCCTCTTACAATATCTCCTGCAGCAAATATTCCATCTAAATTAGTTTGCATTGATTTTAAATCAATTTTTAAAGTCCCCCATTGTGAAACTACAAGTTCTTTAGCGTTAAACAACTTGGGTAGATTTTCAGGGTCGAACCCTAAAGATTTAATTACAAGATCTGCTGGGATCTTATATTCAGAACCCTTATCAATTTCAGGTCTTCTCCGCCCTGAAGAGTCAGGTTCACCTAGTTTCATTTTATTTACTTCTACTGCTTCAATTTTATTTGTTCCGATGAAACTTTTTGGACTCGTTAACCAAACAAATTCTACTCCCTCCTCAATTGCATTTCCAACTTCTCTAGCTGATCCAGGCATATTTTCTCGATCACGTCTATATAAACATTTTACTGATTTTGCTTTTTGTCTAACTGAAGTACGCACACAGTCCATGGCTGTGTCTCCTCCACCAATGACAACAACGTTTTTTCCCTCGGCATTTAATATGCCATCATCAAATAATTTTACTTTATCGCCCAAACCTTTTCTATTTGAAGCAGTTAAAAAATCCATTGCAGGAAAAATATTTTGCAGATCATGACCAGGTATATCTATTTCTCTTGGTTTATAAACTCCTGTAGCAATCAAAATTGCGTCATGTTTTTCTTTTAGTTCATACAAAGTTTTATCTTTTCCAACTTCAAAGTTTTGGACGAATTTTATGCCAGAGTCTTTGAGAAGCTTCGTTCTTCTTTCAACAACAAATTTTTCTAATTTAAAATTTGGAATACCGTAAATTAAAAGTCCACCTGCCCTATCGTATCTGTCATAAATTGTTACTTGATATCCTGATTTTCGAAGTTCTTCTGCACATGCCATTCCTGCAGGGCCAGCGCCTATGATTCCAACTGATTGTTTTAGTTCTTTACTAACTTTAAAAGGTTTTACCCAACCTTTTTCCCAAGCTGTGTCTGTTATATATTTTTCTATAGACCCAATTGTTACCGTTCCGTGACCTGATTGTTCAATTACGCAATTTCCTTCACATAGCCTGTCTTGAGGACAAATTCTACCGCACACCTCCGGCATATTATTTGTACTTTGAGATACTTCATAAGCCTCTTTCAGACGGCCTTCAGCAGTTAATTTTAGCCAGTCAGGAATATTATTACTTAATGGACAATGAATTTGGCAAAAAGGTACTCCGCATTGAGAACACCTACTAGACTGCTCTGATGCTTTATCGGTGATATAATCTTTATAAATTTCATTAAAGTCACCTTTTCTTTTAGTAGTGTTTCTTTTTTCAGGAGTCTCCTGTTTAAGATCCACAAACTTAAGCATTTTTTTTGTCATACAGGTGTTAATTAAGTTAAGAATTTGCTGTTTAACAGCTTTTTAAGGTCAATATTAGTTACCTATATATCAAAAATCCTAAAAAACTAATGCCTTTATTTGCATACCTGATATGCATTAAGAAATGCCAATAAAAAAACAACCTTTAATTTTATTAATTTTACGTGATTGAAATTTTTATTCTATCTTTGATACAAGGTATTACTGAATTTTTACCTATAAGTTCTTCTTCGCATCTTATCTTAATTTCAGAATATTTTAGTTTTGAAAATCAAAGTCTATCTATAGATGTAAGTTTGCACATAGGTTCTTTTATTGCAGTAATATTTTACTTTAAAAAGGACATTTTGAACTTTGTTGAAAATAAAATTATTTTTATTAAAATTTTAATATCTTCAATTCCAGTAATGGTAGTAGGTTTCTTTTTGGTAAAAACTGGGATCATCGAAAAAATTAGAAATATAAACGTAATAGCTTTTACGACTATTATATTTGGTATTTTTTTATATATCAGTGATAAATTTAAATTAGAAAAAAATATTAATAATAATTTTACTTTAAAATCAGCACTGTTTATAGGATTTTTTCAAATCTTATCTTTAATACCTGGCGTAAGTAGATCTGGAATAGCTATCACCGCTGCTAGGTTATTAAATTATAAAAGAGTAGATGCAGGAAAAATTTCTTTTTTAATTTCAATACCAATTTTAGGTGCAGTTTCACTTTTTGGGATAAAAAACTTGTTAACCTCAGAGGATTTAAATTTTACTTATATAAATTTAGTTTCCATAATCGTATCTTTTTTCTTTTCTCTAATAACAATTAAATATTTTTTAAAATACATTCAAAGGTTCAATTTAAATGTTTTTGTCTTTTACAGAATTATTTTGGGCTCATTACTTTTGATTTTAGCTTACTTATAAAATTAAAGTAAAAAATAAAATTAAAATTAGAACAACTATAAAAAATAAAATTACTGCTTTATTTAAAGAAAGTTTTAATATTGTCTTCATATTTACAAATTAGGTTTTATTTTTTTTAATAAGGTCAAACTTAATATAACTTGAATAATTAATAACGACAAACTATATCTCGGTAAAATGAAAAAGATTGAAAAGAGACCAATATTAGAAAAATAATATAAGCTAATATAATTCAAAGCAGAAATTTTAAATCTAAAAGATAAAATAATTCCAATTATTGTTGTGATACCTAAAATTATCTTAGGAATAATATGCAAAGGTGAATAATAGTTTTTGTAATCGGCTTCTAAGTCTATCAATGCAAATGAGATAACTTTTTTGAAATACAATTTAATATAATTATACGGATCTTCTTTTATGAATTTTATTGCTTGATTAAATAAAATTTTGTCTTGAATTAAATCATAATTTTGTATTGGCCCCCTAGATACTAGTTCATTAAGTTCTGTTTTCACTTCTGGGATTACATTTTGAATACCCAAAAACATTGGTGTCCCCTCAACTTTTGCTCTAGGATTATTTCCTTTAAGCAAATTGTAACCACTAGATTTTGTAATAGTAATTACTCCAAAGATATTATAATTTCTGTAAATATAAGGTGAAATTGTTAATAAACAAATTAAACAAATTAAAATAATCTTTATAAAGTTTTTTTGTTTTAAATATAAATAAAAAATCGACAGTAATACAAAAATAAAAAATTCTCCTCTTAAAAGAATCAGTAGTCCAGCAGAAAAAGAAAATATTAATATATATTTATAGGTTAATTTTTTGAAAAGACTTAGATAAGAAAAAAGAAATAGATTTAATAATAATATCTGCAATGTAGATGATGATATCTGTGAAACAGCGAATACATTTAGTGGAAAAATTGTAAAAATCAGAGTTCCAATTAGCGAGATGTTGTTTGAAAAAAGTTTAGATAAAATTTTATAAGTCAAATAAACAGAAATAAGCGCAAATAATAATTGTATATATTGAATGACCCATAAAAATAAATCTATATTTTGAAAGAAAAATTTCACACAATATAAAAAAATAGGGTATAGAGGCGGCATAAAAATATTTGGCACTGGAACACCTTGTACTGAATGAACACTTAACATTCTATTTTTCTCCAAATTCTCAAGCAAAATCCCCCATTCATTCGCTACCTCTATGTCTCTAAAATAATAGAGAGCGAATAATCTTGTTATAACAGCAATAAAAAATATTAATGGTAATTGAAATTTACTTATTATTTTCATCAAATTACTTAAATTTAAGTTTTCTAAGTATTGAAAAGGGAATTATTTTCAAAATTAAATTTACTACCATCCAATACATTGGATAATACGTTTTTTTAAATTTTACTTTTCTATTTTTAAAAACGATATTTGATAATTTTTTTACAGAAGCTTTTGGTAATATGAGTTCTTTACCAAAAGATAAATTAGTTGCTAAATATCCTAAAGTATAAAACTGAATATTTGCTTTTTTTAAATCATCATCAAAAGCCATACTTTCAAAGAATGACTCTAATCCTCTTTTTGCACCCGCGTATGTAACATTAATATCTCTTCCTAAAAATCCTGAAACTGAGCCAAATCCTATTATACTTGTGTTTTCTTTTTTAATTAGGATTTTTTTTATTTTTTGAATTGTGTAAGCTATAGACACATAATTAGCATTAATTAACCTCGATATACTTTCTGTATTTAAGTTGGAGTTATCATCATCGAACATCATACCTATTGGGAACATAACACCTGCTAAGTTACTAAGTAAATTATTTTTAGAAAGTAGTTTGTCATTAATTTCATTAATTGAAGAAAAATCTAGAGGCAAAACATCTATCTTTACCTTATGTTTAGTTTCTAAATCTGATTTAATTGCATTCAGGTCTCTTTCATCCCTTGAAACAATCACTAAGTCGTTATTCTCTTCGGCGAATTTTTTTGCCAATTCTTTTCCTAAGCCAGATGAGGCACCAACAATTAAATATTTCATATTTCTAATCTATTTGATATTTCAGACTGGTATATTCTTTTTCCATCAAACTTACATAATTTTTCCTTAAAGCTAATTAATTCTTCATTGTAACTTTTTTTTATGGTTTCTTTACTTAATCTAGAGTCTTTAATTACAGAGGGTATAATGTCATATTTATCATAAAGGCTATCTATCTTTGACATAAACAACAAATTTTCCTTATTATTTACGTAATCAAAAGTTATACAAATTTTATTATCTTCAAATCTCAAAAATTTTTGTTTTCCATTCATATTTTTCAATGAAAATAAAGTAATTGTTGGTTCAAATTGTTTAAATAAACTTTTAAACTCTTCAATAAAAGATTCAAATTTTTCCTCACTTATCAATAATTGGCTCTCTATAAAGCCTTTTTTACCAAAAAAATTAAAATAATTTTCATTACCATAAAAAGGGAAAATTACATTCAGAAAGTTTTCATTTTTTTCTGACTTGGATAGTTTATTAAGTTTTGAGTATAAAAAATTTACAACATTGATGGAAAACTTATTCCACATTGGAAAGATAAATGGTCTAAATTTCCTTTTTACTTCTTTAAATCCATGGAAATCAGATGGATTTTTATCTAAATAATTTTTGTAAACAAAACCTTTCCCAAAATTAATTAAATTATCAGCTCTATTCCACGTATATGTATATGATGCGTCTTTACTTTCGTCTAAAATAAATTTTTTACTTTCTTCAATTGAGTTTACTTCTTTTTTTTCAGTAGTAAACTTTGAACTTTTAATCTCCATAAGTTCGAAGGTAACACTTACTATAGTTCCTGTAAGACCAATACCACCAATTGTTAAATCAAAAATTTCCTCGTTTTCCTCTTTAGACAAATTTAACCAACCATGGGTTTTATGAAATAATAAAATACTTTTAATCGATTTTCTTATGGTTCCATGTTTGCCACATGATTTTCCATGCACATTAGCTGCAACGGCTCCTCCAATAGTAATAGTAGGATATCCTGGTAATTGTGGGATCCATAAATTATGTTTCAAAGTAAAATTTAAAAATTCAATTAATGTTAAGCCTGCTTCCACTGTTATAGTTTTTTCTTTCTTATCAAAATGGAGTATTCTATCAAAACTCCTTATATTTATTGATAAGCTTTCTTTAGAAAATCCTAAAGGGCTATAAGATAAATTAGATCCTATATTAATTAAATTATTTGAATTATAAGAAACTTTTTCTAGCAGCTTATACTTATCTGGTTGAGAAAAAATAACATTTGTTGAAAATGATTTGTCAAAAGAGAATAATCTTCTTTTTTCTGTCTGCTGTTTGCTCATCTAAATTTTAATCTTTATAAATAATTTAAGCATTTCTTTGACCGTCAAAAATATATTTTTTATACTTACTGAAGATCCTGTGCCAAAAGTTCTTGGATACGTGTGTATACCAACCTCATTTACTTTAAAACCTTTATACTTAGTTTTAATTGCTAATTCAGCACCTAAAAAAGGGCTATCAGAAATTAAATTAATTTTTTTAAGCAATGTTTTTTTAATTAATCTCGAACCTGTAGATATATCCCGATACTGAGTGTGAAATAGTATTCTCAATAGCGCGTTGTAAATCCAAGATATTATTATTCTACTGGTTTTATATTTTTTTTTAAATCTATAAGTAATAACTAAATCTGACCTATCTGCTTTTTTTAAAAGTTTAATCAGATCATTTACATCATATTCAGCATCTCCATCTGTTTGAAAAATCCATTCATATTTGCATTTCTTTAGACCTGTTTTTATTGCTGCTCCATATCCCATGTTTTTTTTATGAAAAATTACTTTTGTATTTTTCATTTTCTGTGACAATGATTTAGCGTAAACCCCAGATTTTTCTGGACACCCATCATCCACTATAATAATTTCACTTTTTTTTTTTAATTTCTTCAGCAATTTTTGACTTCTAAAAATCATCTTTTTTACAGTTCTTCTGTCTTTATAAAGAGGGAAAACAATACTTATCGATTTAATACTTTTCATAATGTGGTGCGCCTGCTAGGATTTGAACCCAGAACCTTCTGGTCCGTAGCCAAACGCTCTATCCAGTTGAGCTACAGGCGCTTAGAAATTTATTACATTAATTTTTTTTTTGTTTTTATGTTATAAATAATTAACATAGTTTCACTAAAAAAATGCATTTTATTTCAAACCTTAATTTTATCAAAACACAGTACTTCAGTGTTATTTTAAGTTTAATTCCGATCAGCTTTATTGCTGGAAATATGATCATTAATATAAATATTATATTATTAATACTTTCAGCTATTATTATTTTCAGAACAGCATTATTTAGAGTTGAATATTTTCTGCTAGATAAATTGATTTTGTTATTTTTTTTTCTAATTTTGTTTAATGGTGCATATAACGATTTACAGCTTTATATCAATGATAGAAAGTTTTCAGATTGGAGAGGGGGGTTCGAGACTGTAAAAAAATCATTATTTTTTTTAAAATACTTGTTACTGTACCTAGTTTTAAGATTTTTAATTGAAAAGAAAATAATTAATTTGAAATTATTTTTTATAACTTGCTCAATTTCATCTTTATTTGTTTGTTTTGATATTTTTTATCAATATAGGTTTGGTCAAGATATTTTTGGATATCAAACTTTAGGTTCAGGTAGAAAATTAGGAGGTCCATTTGGAGACGAGCTAATAGCTGGAGGTTTTATCCAAAGATTTTCTTTATTCTCTTTCTTTGTATTGCCTTTATTTTTCACTAATAAATCAAAATTTTTATCTAAGTATTTAATTCCAATTTTATTTATCATTTTTTTGGTTGGTTTAATATTATCAGGCAATAGAATGCCTTTGATACTTTTTGTATTTTCTATTTTCCTCATACTATTATTTAATAAACAAGTAAGAAAATACTTTTTACCTTTTATAATTATTTTTACACTTCTTTTTTCAATTATTTTTAATTTTAACTTAGAGGTAAGAACAAATTTCCAAAACTTTTATAAACAAGTATCAAAAATAACTCTGATTGTTCTTAATAAAGATTTGGGCAATCAAAGAGTTCCGCAATATTTCAAAGAGTTTAGTAGTTTTTATGATACATGGTTGCTGAATAAATATATAGGTGGTGGAGTTAAAAATTTTAGATATTACTGTCATGTTAGACCAAACATTGACCGGAATTCTGATTTTATTTGTAATATGCACCCACATAACTATTACTTGGAAATATTAACTGAAACAGGATTGATTGGTTTTTTAATTTGTGTGAGTATTTTTATTTTGGTTATATACATCTCGCTTATTAAAAAGTATTTTATAAACTCACCGCTTAGTAAGAATAATATTATAGTCCCATTCGTATTTTTATTCTTAGTTGAAATTTTTCCTTTAAAAAGCACTGGTAGCTTTTTCACTACTGGAAATACAACATATATTTTTCTAATTATGGCTATTTTAGTTGGTATTGTTAGAAATGAAAATTCAATTGAAAAAAAATATTAATAATTATAGGCTTAAATAAATGAAAGAAGTTTATATTACTTCTGCAACTAGAACAGCAGTGGGAGCTTTAGGAAAATCGTTAAAAAATATTAAAGCTGAAGATTTGGGAGCAGCAGTAATTTCGGAGTCTATTAATCGTTCGAATATTAAGCCAGCTGAGGTTGACGAGGTAATTTTCGGTCAAGTTTTGACTGGAGGCTCTGGACAAAATCCAGCTAGGCAAGCCGCAATTAAAGCTGGTGTTCCAAAAGAGACTCCGTCCTATGTTGTTAATCAAGTTTGCGGTTCAGGAATAAGATCGGTGGCATCTGCTTTTCAGAGCATTAAGTCGGGTGACACAAAGGTTATAATAGCGGGTGGACAAGAAAACATGTCATTAGCTCCTCATGCAATTCATTTAAGAGATGGGAAAAAACTAGGTGACGCAGAATTAATAGATACAATGATAAAAGATGGCCTGTGGGATGCATTTCATGGATACCATATGGGTGTTACTGCAGAAAATGTTGCTGAAAAATTTCAAGTAACAAGAGAAGAGCAAGATAAATTTGCCTTAAAGTCGCAAGAAAAAGCTCTTAAAGCCCAAAAGCAAGATAGATTTAAAGAGGAAATAGTTAACTTTAAAATTAAATCACAGAAATCTAATGTAGATTTTAATAAAGATGAGCATCCAAGAGAAAGCATCAATATCGATGCTTTAACGAGGTTACAACCAGTATTTAAAAAAGGTGGTACTGTTACTGCTGGAAATGCATCAGGTATAAATGATGGTGCAGCTGCTGTAACCTTAATGACTAGTGATGAAGCAGCAAAAAGAAGCTTGGAAAAACTTGTAAAAATTAAATCATGGGCTAGTTGTGGCGTTGAACCAGCTTTGATGGGCACAGGTCCTATTCCTTCTTCAAAAAAAGCTTTGGATTTAGCAGGATGGGATATCAAAGATGTAGATCTATTTGAAATTAATGAAGCTTTTGCTGCACAAAGTCTAGCTGTATTAAAAACATTATCAATACCTGAAGAAAAAGTGAATGTAAATGGTGGAGCTATTTCATTAGGTCATCCTATAGGAGCATCTGGAACTAGAATACTAGTTACTCTCATACATGAAATGATTAAGCGTGATGTAAAAAAAGGCTTGGCAACTCTTTGCATTGGCGGCGGTATGGGTATTGCAATGTGTGTTGAGAGATAAATTATTTTTCAATGGAGCTTCCTGTTGTTAATCATCCTGACTATGTAGCTAAGATTAACGACGATAACAAATTTCCTATTCAGAAGTTTGGTGCTTTAGCAGAACATTTATTAAATTTTAGCGTGGTTAAAAAGTTTTATATTCCTCAAGAATGCTCTATAAAAACAATGAAAACATCACATTCATTGAAATATATAAATCATATAAAAAATAAAACTTTAGATATTAAACTTCAAAAAAAAATTGGTTTTCCGATCAATGATAGCGTAGTAAGGAGATCTTTTGTTGCAACTGGTGGAACTGTTCTTGCTAGTAAACTTGCTTTAGATTCAAAACTAGCATGTAATACAGCAGGCGGTAGTCACCATGCTACATTCGATTGTGGTGCTGGTTATTGTGTCTTTAATGATGTCGCTGTTGCAGCAAATTATCTAAAAAATAAGAATTACGCAAAAAAAATACTTATAATCGATTTAGATGTGCACCAAGGAAACGGAAATTCAGAAATATTTAAAAATGATCCAAATATTCTAACATTTAGTATGCATTGTGCATCTAATTACCCAGCAAAGAAATCAAAGAGTGATATTGATGTTGAGCTAAAAGATAAAATGGAAGACAAGGAATATTTAAATATTCTACATAAAAATTTAAAAGAACTTAACAAAAATAAATACGATTTTGTATTTTATGTAGCTGGAGTTGACATTCATTTTGAAGATCGTTTAGGTAAACTAAAAATTTCTGATGATGGAATTAATAAAAGAGATCAAATAGTAATTGAAAATTTTTACTCGAAAAATACCCCTTTGTGCGGTGTTCTAGGTGGAGGCTATAATAAGAGTTTTGAAAAACTTATTGAGCTTCATTCAATGTTACATAAAAATTGTGCTAAAATTATTTAAACCCAGTCCCAACTCCCTTTGTAGGAGTTCTAGGGTTTGGGACCGAGCTTAGTTGAAAATTAACCTAAATTTAGTTTGATATTAATACATGAAAATGACGCGCTACAATTTTAACTGCGGCAAATTTTTAAAAAACTTTAAACTCTCAGGATTGGCTATTGCCTCTTTATTATTGATTGTTTCACCGTGAATTACTTTTCTAACCGCCAACTCAACTATTTTACCACTTTTTGTCCTAGGGATTTCTGGCACCTTAATAACCACTGAAGGAACATGTTTCGGGGAGCAGTTTTTTCGAATTTTTGATTTAATTGTTTTTATTTTTTCATCATCCAACTCCTCATTGTTTTTTGTAGTAATAAATAAAACAATTCTTACATCATCATTATAATCTTGCCCAACAACAAGCCCTTCAGTTATGAAATCAATATCTTCAACTTGTTGATAAATTTCTGATGTTCCTATCCTCACGCCTCCGGGATTTAACGTAGCATCAGATCGTCCTCTCATTATAAAACCATTATTTATAGTTCGCTCAATAAAATCACCGTGATGCCAAATATTTTCAAATCTATTGAAATAAGCCTTGTGATATTTTTGTCCGTCATCATCACCCCAAAACTTTACAGGCATGGATGGAAAAGGTTTTTTAACTACAAGCTCCCCCTTCTCTCCATCTTTTACACTTTTTCCCTCATCAGTAAAAACATCCACATCAATACCTAAGCTTTGACCTTGAATTTCTCCCATGTATACATTTGAATAAAGATTTCCTAAAACTAAACAGCCAACTAAATCTGTTCCTCCTGCAATAGAAGCAAGATGTACATCTTTCTTTAAATTATCATATACATACTTAAAGCTTTCCTCGGCTAAGGGAGAGCCTGTTGAAGTTATTATTTTTATTGAACTCAGATCTAGATTTTTACTATTATATTTTTCATTCTTTAAATGATCGATGTATTTAGCGCTAACTCCAAATAGATTTATTTTCTTGTTTTGACAATACTCTAAGAGAACATCTATTTTTGGATAAACAGGTGCTCCATCGAATAAAAATATAGATGAGCCAGTTGCTAATCCTCCAACCAACCAATTCCACATCATCCAGCCCGTAGTAGTATAATAAAATAATTTTTCATTATCCCTGATATCGCAATGAAGCATGAATTCTTTATTATGTTCAATTAAAACGTTTCCAGTTCCATGTGTTATACATTTTGGTTTTCCAGTAGTACCACTTGAATAGAGAATATAAATAGGATGATTAAATTCAAATCTTTCAAAAGTTTCATCCATTTTTTCTTTTTCTAAAACCTCATCAAAGTTTATATAATTTTGAAGATTAATCTTTTCTTTCTTATTATATGCAAACACTAAAGTTTTTTTTATCGATGGAATTTGCTTTAAAATATTTTCAATTTTTTCAAGAATGTTAATTTTTTTACCATTATAAAAATAGTGATCACTAGTAATTAAAATACTAGGTTCAATTTGTTTAAATCTATCTACAACTCCTTGGGTTCCAAAGTCTGGGGAACATGACGACCAAATAATTCCGTTTTTTGCACAAGATAAGAATCCTATTATAGACTCAATTTTATTTGGGACATAAGCAGCAACTCGATCCCCTTTTTTTAAACCTATAGATTTTAAATAATTAGAAAATTTACAAACTTTACTATAAAGTTGTTTCCAAGAAATCTCTTCTTCAAACCCTTTCTCGGATAAAAAACTTATTGCTATTTCTGATGACTTTTTCTTAAGAATATTCTCAGAATAATTTAATTTAGAATCTGGAAAGAAATTAGTTTTATTAAATATCTTATTATGTTTAATTATTTCTTTTCCTTTATCTCCAATAATCTTTGAATAGTCCCAAAACTTTGACCAAAATTCATCGGGATGATCTACTGACCATTTCCACAAATTTTTAAAATTGTAGTTCGATTTTATATTTATATATTTTGAAAAATCCTCAAGAAGAGATTCTTTTTTTCTTTTACCAGAGGGTTCCCACAGAAATTTTTCCATAAAAGCTAGCTTAGCTTTTATTTTTTTATCTTAATAGATATTTTTTAAGAATAATTTTCTGAACTAAAACTGCTCTATTTGTTTTAATATCTCTTTTTTTAAATAAAAAATTTATTAACCAACGCATGTCACATATGAATAAAACTAATTGACGAAAAAAAGCAGAAAATGTGACAAAAATTGATCTTATCCGACTATTTGCCCTATTCTTTAATGTTTATTAATTATTTATTTTTTAATATGTTGCACCCAGTTTATAATAGCTAATTATGGCTCAGAATATTTCAGTTCCAGATATAGGTGATTTTAAAGACGTAGAGGTCATAGAAGTTTTAGTTAAACCTGGAGACCAAATAAACAAGAATGATCCTATTGTTACAATTGAAAGTGACAAGTCCAGTGTGGAAATACCTTCACCTGCTGCTGGAGAAATTAAAGATTTAAAAGTTAAAATTGGAGATAAAGTTTCAGAGGGAAGCGTATTAGCAACTATAGAAAATGGTCAAGCTGCATCAGCTCCAAAAGAGAAAAAAATTGAAAAAGAAGTTCAAACTCAAGAAAAACCAAAAACTAATGGCGAGGTAAATCAGGTAAGACAAGTTAAGAAAGTCTTTGCTGAACCAGCTTCTAAAGATGACATTGATCCTATTGAGACTAATGAGTGGATAGACTCTCTAAATTCAGTTATTGAAAACGATGGTTCTTCAAGAGCAAGTTACTTATTAAACAAAGTTATCGATCAAGCTTATAAATCTGGCTTAGTTCTTCCAGATACAAGAACAACTCCTTATATAAATACTATTCCGCCAGAAGCTGAAGCAAAATCACCTGGCGATCAAAATATTGAAAAAAAAATACGGGCATATGTAAGGTGGAATGCGGCAGCTATGGTTGTTAAGGCTAATAAAAAAAGTCCTGAACTAGGTGGCCATATCGGTACTTTTGCATCTGCAGCCACACTTTATGATGTGGGAATGAATCATTTTTGGAGAGCAAAGAATAATAAATTTGGTGGAGATTTAATTTATTTTCAAGGGCACTCCGCTCCAGGAATGTACGCTCGAGCTTTCTTAGAGGGAAGACTTACTTCAAAACAACTTGATGGTTTTAGGCAAGAAGTAAATAAAGGAGGTTTGTCATCATATCCCCACCCTTGGTTGATGCCAAAGTTCTGGCAGTTTCCAACGGTCTCTATGGGTCTAGGACCCATCATGGCTATATATCAAGCCAGATTTTTAAAATATTTAATTAATAGAGGGTTGGTTAAAGATGAAGGAAGAAAAATTTGGGTATTTCTTGGTGATGGTGAAATGGATGAACCTGAGTCACTTGGTGCAATTGGATTAGCTGCTCGTGAAAAATTAGATAATTTAATTTTTGTTGTAAATTGTAATTTGCAAAGACTGGACGGTCCCGTTCGAGGAAATAGTAAAATTATTCAGGAACTAGAGGGTAGCTTTAGAGGTTCGGGTTGGAATGTAATAAAAGTTATTTGGGGATCATACTGGGATCAATTATTAGCCAAAGATAAAACGGGCCTTCTTATAAAGAGAATGAATGAATGCGTAGATGGAGAATACCAAGCGTTTAAGGCTAAAGGTGGTTCATATGTTAGAGAAAAGTTTTTTGGAAAATATCCTGAGCTTACTGAACTTGTTTCTTCATTATCAGATAAAGATATTTGGAGATTAAATAGAGGTGGCCATGATCCTCACAAAGTTTATGCAGCATACGCAGCAGCAATACAACATGCTGGATCACCTACGGTTATCTTAGCAAAAACTATTAAAGGATATGGAATGGGTAAAACAGGTGAAAGTGTAAACACAACCCACCAACAAAAAAAATTAGATGAGGAAGATCTACTTTACTATAGAGACAGATTTAATGTCCCGCTTACAGATAAACAAGTTAAAGATATAGAGTATTACAAACCAAGCGAGAGTTCTGAAGAGATTAAATATTTAAAAGATAAGAGAATAAAACTAGGTGGTTTTATTCCAGAACGATCATCTTTTGCAAAACAAATTAAAGCTCCACCAAAAGACATCTTTGATGCATTCATGAAATCAACCGGGGAAAAAGAAATGTCTACGACAATGGCTTTAGTGAGAATGATGACTGCACTCCTTAGAGATAAAAATGTTGCACCAAGGTTAGTACCAATTATCCCTGACGAAGCGAGAACTTTTGGAATGGAGGGTTTCTTTCAAAAAATTGGTATTTATGCCCACGAGGGACAAAAATATGAGCCAGTGGACTCTGAACAGCTAAGTTCATATCGAGAAGATAAAAGTGGACAAGTTTTAGAAGAAGGTATCAATGAGTCTGGGGCAATGTCATCCTGGATTGCAGCAGGAACCGCTTATACTAATCATGATATCGAAATGATACCAGTTTATATTTTCTATTCTATGTTCGGATTTCAAAGAGTTGGGGATTTAGCATGGGCAGCTGGTGACTCTCAAGCAAGAGGTTTTTTAATTGGAGCAACAGCAGGAAGAACCACATTAGCTGGAGAAGGATTACAACACCAAGACGGACATAGTCAGTTGTTAGCATCAAACATCCCAAACTGCATTAGTTATGACCCAACGTTTGCTTACGAGATGGCAACAATATTTAGAGAAGGCTTAAGAAGAATGCATGAAAAGAAAGAGAATGTCTTCTACTACATCACTGCAATGAATGAAAACTACTCTCATCCAGAAAAACCTAAAGGTTGTAAAGATGGTATTTTAAAAGGAATGTACTTATTCAAAGAAGGAAAAAATAAAGGAAAAACTAAAGTTCAATTATTAGGTTCAGGAACAATTTTAAGAGAAATCATATCCGCTTCTGAAATCTTGTCAAAAGAATATAATATAGATGCAGACATATGGAGCGTGACAAGTTTTAATGAATTAAGAAGAGATGGAATGGAAACTGAAAGATTGAATCTTTTAAATCCAAATAAAAAACCAAAAAAATCTTACGTTCAAGAATGTTTATCAAAAAGAGATGGACCAGTCATAGCAGCTTCAGATTATACAAGAGCATTCACTGATCAAATAAGACCTTACACAGACAAAAAGTTTTATTCATTTGGAACAGATGGTTACGGAAGAAGTGACACGAGGAAAAATCTTAGAAAATTTTTTGAGGTAGATAAAGAGCATATTGTAGCCTTTACCTTAAGCGCATTAGCAAAAGAACAACTTGTTGGCTCTGAAGAAGCAGAAAAAGCAATTAAAAAATATAAGATAGACAAAGAGAAGGATTTCCCAGCGAACTTATAAAATGACAATTCAAAAAATTTTAGTTCCAGATATGGGTGACTTTAAAGATGTAGAAGTCATCGAGGTTCTTGTAAAAAAAGGTCAAGTTATTAAAAAAAATGACTCTTTAATAACTTTAGAAAGCGACAAATCAAGTGTTGAGGTGCCATCTACTCACGAAGGCAAGGTAGAAAAAATTAATGTTTCTGTAGGTGATAAAATTAATAAAGGAGATTTAATTCTTACTTTAGAGTCAAAACAAGAAACAAATGAACCTATAAAAGAAAAATCTAAAAAAGAACCAGTAAAACAAAAAATACAAAATGAAGTAGTTCAGGTACAACAGCAACAACCTGCACCTAGTGTTCCTGCTTCAGGAAAAAGTTCTGCAAGTCCAAAAATAAGAAAATTTGCAAGAGAGCTGGGAGCGGATATTTCTAAGATTTCTGGCACGCAACGAGCTGGAAGAGTATCAGAAGAAGATGTAAAAAATTTTATAAGATCTCAAGTTACAGTTTCTCAAGGTGAAGTGCAAAAAAAAGAAGTTGCAAAATATGTAGAAGAATATTCTCACGAAGAATTTGGAGAAATAGCAACACAAGGTCTACCACGTGTTAAGAAACTTTCGGGACCACATTTAGTCAGATCGTGGACAGAAATTCCACACGTTACTCAACATGATGAAATAGATGTTACTGACATGGAACAGTTTAGAAATTCTTTATATGATTATTATACTGGTGAAAAAATAAAAGTAACTCCTCTTGCTTTTATTGCAAAAGCCTTGGTGAGTGCTCTAAAAGAATTTCCAAATTTTAACGCGTCATTAAACCTTGAGAGTAATAAAATTATTTATAAAAAATATTTTCATATCGGTTTTGCCGTTGATACTCCGCATGGCCTAATGGTTCCTAAATTAAGAAACGTTGATCAAATGAGTATTCAAAAAATTGGGGAAGAGCTTAAAAATACAAGTCAACTATGCAGAGAACTAAAGATTGATAAAAAAGAATTTTTTGGTGGATCGATGACTATTTCAAGTTTAGGAGGAATTGGCGGAACACATTTTACACCTATCATTAATCCACCAGAGGTAGCCATTTTAGGAGTTGGAAGAACTTTCGATCGACTTGTTAAAGAAAAAAATCAAATAGTTTCTAAAAAGATACTTCCGATATCACTTTCTTATGATCACAGATTAATAGATGGCGCGGAAGGTGCTAGATTTTGTGTTTATCTTGGAAAATGTCTTGGAAAAGATTTTGCCTTTAAGCTTGCTGTTTAGATCTTCTTAAACTATTAACCCCTGATGGATAAAAAATCGTTCTCACTGATTTGTGCTATTGTTACGTCCGTTCTTTGGGGCTCAGCTTTTGTGGCGCAAGACATGGGTATGGATTTTATTGGACCTCATACTTTTAATGTAGGAAGATTTTTAATAGGATTTTTAACTTTAGTTCCTTTCTTTTTTATTTTTGAATTTAAAAATATAAATTTCAAACAACTTGATAAAAGGAAAATAGCTTATTTTTTATTTTATTTGGGATTTGTTTTAGCCATAGGTCAAGAGCTACAACAGATTTCTTTAATTTATACCGATGTAGCAAACACCGGAGTTTTTACAGTATTCTATGTTTTAGTTGTTCCTGTAATTTCTTACTTTGTATTTTCAAAAAAAATGCACTGGTCTATTTGGCCATCGGTTTTTATCTGTATACTTGGCGGCTTACTTCTAAGCGAACTTAATAATTATTCGGTAAGATTGGGTGATACTTTAGGTATCTTAAGTGCCTTTTGTTGGGGAGTTCATATTTTGCTTATTAAAAAAACGGTTGAAATGTTTAACTTTCCTATAACTATAGCAATGTCTCAATGTTTTGTGGCATGCCTAGTTTTGATTGGTCCAATGTTTTATTTTGAAGACCCTACGTTTAGTAATTTTTTAAAAGACTCATACGAAGTTTTATATGTGGGAATTCTATCAAGTGGCCTTGCTTTTTTATTACAAACATACAGTTTACAAAATATATCTCCGGCTCCTGCTGCAATAGTTTTCTCGTTGGAAGGTGTTTTCGCAGCAATTTTAGCATGGTTAATATTAGACCAATTCTTAAATGAAATTAAAGTTTTAGGAATATTTTTAATATTAGCTGCTGTAATTTTCTCACAACTAATGCCAATATATGATAAGAAAAATTATGGACGAAACTAATAAAGGTTATATGAAGCATTTAGGTGGTCTGGAATTAAAACAGATCAGCGAAACACAATACGAATTTATTGTTGAAGTAAAAGAAATACACTTAAACACTGGAAAAATTGCTCACGGTGGTTTCCTTGCATCCATTGCAGACACAGGAATGGGCACAGCTGCTCATAGAGTAGCAGGAGATAAAAGATGTGTAACAATTAATTTAGATATGAAATTTATATCTGCAGGCTTGTTAGGCGATAAATTGAAAGGAAAGGTTAAGATACTGAAAAAAACAAATACTCTTATCTTTATCTCTTGTGAAATTTCAAATTCTAGCGACATAGTTTCCTCTGCAAGTGGTACTTGGAAAATACTAAAATAGTTAATAATGCATACAAAATCTGTTTTAGTTTCTGCTTTACTCTCTCTATTTATATTTAATAACGCGTCAGCAAATTTTTTTAAGAATATTACTAACTTAATTGAGGGAAATTACGAAAGCCTTAGATACGGAATATCAGTTGCTGATGTAGACAACAATGGAACGTATGAATTTATAGTTGCGGGTTTTGGAAGTGAAAATTTAGCTCTTTCGTATAAAAATGATAAATTAAAAAATATTATTGATGATAAAAAATTTACCGATAAAAAAAGTTTTACTATTGGAGTTGCTGCATGTGATATTGACTCTGATGGGTATGAAGAAATTTATTTTCTTAACACAGACACATATAGTGGTGAAAAAATATATTCTGATAGACTAATAGATCTAAAAAACAAAAAATTTTTTGATATTTTTGAACAGAAGAAAAATCAATCAGATTTAAACCTTACAGCTGGTCGTTCAGTAGTCTGTGTAGATAGAAAAGGAAATGGAAAATTTGGAATTTATGTTGCTAATTATGGTGGCCCCACAAGATTCTATGAAAAATTTAAAGGAAGAATTGCTGACAGAGCAACAGAGTTTGGGTTAGACAAAATTACTGGAGGACGAGCAGTTGTCGCGGGCCACATTCTATCCGACAATATTGATATTTTCGCTGCAAACGAAAGAGGAGTTAATTTTTTGTATAAAAATGTTGATGGTACTTTCTATGATGTTGCCTCAAGCTACAAAGTTTTAGACCCCTATGAAAATGGAAGAGGAACAACCTTAAGTGATGTCTTGTACAGAGGGCAATTAGATATAGTGAGTGGTAATTGGGACGGAGAACATCGAATTTTTGTAAAAAAAGAAAATACATTTGAAGACATTGCTGAAGGTCAATTTAAGATACCGTCTAAAATAAGAACAGTAATATCTGCAGATTTTGACAATGATGGTTACGATGAAATCTTTTTAAATAATATTGGAGAGCCAAATAAATTATTTAAAATTAAAGAAAATGGAGAGCTTAAGGAAATTGATTTAGCAATTAATTCTGAACCTAATGGACTTGGCACTGGCGCAGCTGTAGCAGATATCGATAAAGATGGTATTTTAGAACTATTAATCTCACACGGAGAAACGGGGAGTCAAATACTTACTCTTTATAAAGCTGACATAAAAAAAAGTAAAAATTTTTTAAGGATAAAGCCTTTAAATAAAAATGGAGCACCGGCAAGAGGTGCTACGGTAACGCTTACCTCAAATTTACGAGAGCACTCAAAAACAATCGATGCAGGATCAGGATATTTATGTCAAATGGAGCCTGTTGCTCATTATGGAATTCGGAAAGGCGAAAAAGATTTTAAAGTTTCAATTAAATGGACAAACGGAAAGATTAATAATTACAAAATTACAAAAACTGGAAAAACATATATTTTTAAACAAAGTAATATGACTATCTCGCCATCTTAATAAATATATCACCCATACCGATATTCATTTTTTCTAAAGGAATATCATTTTTGAAAGCACAAAATTTTCCTGTAATTTCGTTAGACTCTATTTTTTTAATATCTGTTTTTTGACATTTTTTTGCTTCGTATAAAATTCCTATTACTAATTTACTATCAACTACATGAACCTCTTCTTTATTTAATTTTTGACCATTGCAGAAATAATTTCTATTTACTTCCTTTGGAAAATCTTTTTTTGTACATGGATTATCTATTAAAAGAACATCAATAGATCTTGGGCCATCTTTAAATTTATGTTTGATTTTTTTCACCTTAGTGTAATTCATTAGATCACAAGAACATGGCCAACAACATCTGTAAAGTTCGCCACAAATATTTTTTTGTGTTCTTAATTCTTTAACAAAAATAAAATCTGGTTTTTCTCCAGGGTTAATCAATGAACCTGATACGGGGCAATATAATTTATTATACTCAATAAATTCTTCATATGTTAGATTTTGATCTATTAAATATTTGAAAAATCTCGGGCCAGCAGCATTTCTATTACTATCAGGAAATATTTTGGTCCAATTTTTTACAAGATTTTCATAATAGAATTTTTTTTGCTGAAAGTTAATTTCAGAAAAACCTAATGAAATTAAAAAAAAATAAATTATAATAATTTTAAAAATTAATTTCATTTTATTATTTAATTTAAATTTTTAATAACTGCAATTGAAGGTGTGTATGAAAAAATTGCAAAAAACAAATCTAATTCTTCATCATATTTTAAGTCTCTAATCCTCTGTTCTTTAAAAAATAATCTTTCTTCACGTAAAATTTTTTTTAAATTTTCACTCATTTCCAAAATATAAATTGAACCAGCTCTCAGGGAAGCGACGTAAAGATTAATTTTATTTTCTTTTCTTAAAGAAACAACTTCACTTATTCCTATTGCTGGAGAATACGATTTTAAAGGCTCTACAAAACCTTGCTCCTTATGAGTTTTTGTTAACCAGTTGTTTTTTTCAAATATTTTTTTTTCATTTGGGTAGGGTTTGCCTGTGCTTGAAATTGGCCAGCCATAATTTTTATCCTGGAAATTGTCATATAAAAAATTCAGATTTATTTCATCGCCACCGAAAGGCCCATGCTCAGTATTAATTATAACATCCTTTTCTTTTAAATAAGATAGTCCTTGGGGATTTCTATGGCCGTATGACTCTATTTGAAAATCTTTTGTCAACTTATCGATAGAAATGATTTTTCCTAATAAAGAATTTTTATCTTGAGGCGCCTCATAGTTTTTTGCAAAACCTACACTAAACAGTATTTTATTTTTATCAAATAACTCTAATCTACCTCCAGAAAAAACATTATACTTATCCCAATATTCATTGATTGAAAAAAAAGGTTTAAAAGTTAAACGTTTTAAATTGTACTCAGATCGATAAATATTAATAGTATAACCATTTGAATCTTTATGTTGTAAAGATATGTACACATATCCATCATCATAAAATAAATCTCTTATACCAATCAACTCAAAATTTTGTGAAACTAAAAATTCATCTATGTTATTAGAAATTTCTTTTTGGCCTAATTTTTCTAAATTTATATTTTTTTTATCAAAATATATTGTTTGACCAAGGCCCGAAATTACTAGAACCTTGTCATTAATAATCTCAAGATAATGCGCTCGCTTTGAGTTTTCTGTAGCTGCCCATCCTAATCTTAAATCCAATCTTGGAAATGGTAAAAAAAATTCTTTTACTTCAAATTTTCTATCTAAATTTGACTTAAGGATTTTCTTCTCAAATAATTCGCCGTTCAGGCCTTGTTCAAATTTTTTTACTTGAAGCTCTAAAACTCTATTTTTTTCTTTTAAGTCTGGTATAAAAAATATCGTTTTTTTTATATCTCTAAGAAGATGAGAGGGTAAAATTTTTTTGATAAAAAGAATTACTTGATTTTGTCTATCATAACCTTGGCTTACTATATTCCAAAAAGTTCCAAATAGCACAAAACAGATTACAAGTGTAATTATAATTGCAATTTTTTTCATTTAAGTTTTCTGCTATAATTTAAATATCCAAAAAATAATAAAAGTAAAAAAGCAAAAGGATATACTATAGCTTTGTTGGGTCTTTCTGGGTTTTCAATTTTAAAATTACTAATAATATCTCCCATTTGGATACCAGATTTTTTTGCCTCTCCTTTCCAATTTAATTTATCAACAATTAGTTGGTTGTTCTGATTTATTAATGTCACACCATATTCCTTTAAATCATATTTGTTCTTAAATTTTCCTTCATCAATTACAAAAAGTTTATATCTTTCCCCATACTCCGTAACGCGTGTGACCTTTATATGAACCTCTTTTGAGGGGTCGAAAGATAAATTTTGAATACTTTTTGCTGAAAGTTTTTGTTCATTAAATTTTGGGTAGAATTTACCTAATACATAGTCTGGAGCTAAAAAAGATAAAGAAATAATTAAAAATGCTATAATTTCATACCATCTTAATCTATTTATAAACCATTGCTGTGTAGCTGCTGTAAAAACTAAAATACCAATTAAAGAAGTTGCTATTACTAATAAACCTTGCCAGATACTATCAACACCAATTAATAAAAGTTCATGATTAAATAAAAAAACTATAGGTAAAATTCCAGTTCTTAAACTATACCAAATAGCTTGGAGACCTGTTCTTAAAGGATCGCCACCAGAAATTGCTGCTGCAGCATATGATGCCAAACCAACGGGGGGTGTTACATCGGCCATTAATCCAAAATAAAATACAAATAAGTGAACAGCAATTAGAGGGAAAATAAAGCCCGAAGCATTTCCAACATCAACTAAAACTGTAGCCATTAGTGATGCCACTACAACATAGTTTGCAGTAGTAGGAAGACCCATGCCGAGTAGTAAACAAAGAATAATAGTTAATAAAATTAATATAATTACATTATCTCTAGCAATTGTTTCGATAACTATTATCAAATTAGTGCTAAGCCCTGTAGACCCTACCGCTCCTACAATTATACCTGCGGTGGCAATTGCTATTCCAACTCCAACCATGTTAATTGCACCTTTCTGAAGTCCTACAATAGTTTGGTTCCACCACTCAATTAAGCCAATTTTAAAATCTGAGTTTTTGATAATACGATTAATCAAATTCACTAAGATTAAAGAAATTGTTGCATAAAAAATTGAAAAACCTGCTGTGTATCTCATGTAAACAAGAAGAAAAATTAAAACAAAAATTGGTATTAGAAAATGTAGTCCGGATAAAAAGGTTCTCTTTAGATGAGGAACATCGGCATCATCCATTCCTTTTAGCCCAAGTTTAAGAGCCTCTAGATGAGATATGTAAAATAGCGCAATGTAAGAAATGATGGCTGGTAAAAAAGCATGTTTGACAACTTCAAAATAAGTAACACCAATAAAACTTGCCATAACAAAAGCTGCAGCTCCCATAACTGGTGGCATTATTTGACCGTTAACAGATGATGAAACTTCTATGGCTCCCGCTTTCTCTTGAGAGAATCCAGTTTTTTTCATAATCGGAATTGTAAAAGTTCCAGTTGTAACAGTATTTGCAATTGAAGAACCTGATATCATCCCTGTCATTCCTGATCCTAAAATTGCTGCTTTAGCAGGTCCTCCCCGCATCTTACCCACCATTGCGAAAGCTAAATCTAAAAAATATTTTCCTCCACCTGCTGTTTCTAACAAAGCTCCAAATAGAACAAATAAAAATATAAAATCTACCGATACGCCTATTGGTATTCCAAAAATAGCTTCTTGATCGAACCATTGAAATCCAACTAATCTTTTTACAGAGAGACCCCCGTGAGAAATGATATCTGGAGCGTATTTTCCAAAGTATGAAAATAATAAAAAACAAATTGCAATAATTACTAATGGCAATCCGATTGCTCTCCTTGTGGCCTCTAGAAGAATTAAAATACCTGTTGCCCCAATAATAAGCTCTACAGGAACTTTAAATCCAAATATCTCTTTAACTAAGAGAATGCCACCCCTATTAACAAGATCATCATAAAAAAAATAAATATAAAGACAACAAAATGCAGCAACAATACTTATTAGTATATCAAAAACTGAAATTCGTTTTCCTCTTACTATTGGAAAAATCAAAAATGTTAATGTTAAAGCAAAACCTAAATGTATTGCTCTAGCAGGTAAACCTTTGAACATTCCAAAGTTAAACCAAAAAGGAAAAGGAGAAGCATACCAAAGCTGAAACAATGTCCATAGAATAGCTATCCCAAAAACTATTTTTAAATGAGCGCCTGATAAATTACGAGTAGGAGAAATATCTTCTTGAATTTTATCTTTAATCTTACTTTGAATAGATTGATTCATTTAACTTAAGATACATCATTCTAAAAAAAAAGGCCCAAAAAATATTGGGCCTTTTTTAATTAAACTAAAAAGTTGAATTACATTAATCCAGCTTCTTTGTAGTACTTAATTGCACCTGGATGTAATGGAGCCGATAAACCATCAGCTATCATATTTTTCTTTTCCAGAGGTCCAAAAGCAGGGTGTTGAGCTCTGAAGTCATCAAAGTTTTCCATTACCGCTTTTGTTACCAAGTATACAAGTTCCTCAGAAACATCTGCGCTTGTAACAACTGTAGCTTTAACACCAAACGTTGTAGCGTCTTTTTTCTGATTAGAATAAGTTCCTTTTGGAATTACAGCCTTTGCATAATAGTCAGCTCCATCAATTAAACCTTGAACTGGCGCACCAGTTAAGTTGATCGGGCTAGCTTTTGCTTTACAAGTTGCTGCTTGTTCCATGGCACCATTTGGAAATCCTACTGAATATCCAAATGCATCTATTTTACCATCACAAAGAGCCTTTACCTGTTCAGAAGAAGTAAGTTCAGTTGTTGCTTTGAACATACTCATGTCTGCTCCCATAGCTTTCATTAGTTCTTCCATAGTTCCTCTTTGACCAGAACCAGGGTTACCAATGTTTACAGTTTTTCCTTTTAGGCCTTTGAAATTTTTAATTCCAGATTTTTTACTTGCCCAAATTTGGAAAGGTTCATTGTGAACAGAAAATACAGCTCTTAGATTGCTAAACTGTTTTCCTTCCCATTTGCTTGAACCATTGTAAGCATGATACTGCCAGTCTGACTGAGCAACACCAAATTGAAACTCACCATCTTTGATTTGTCCAATATTGTAGTTAGAACCACCCGTTGAAGGTGCAGTACATCTGTAAGCTTTAGCTGTACCTTTTTTTCTACCATGATCAGCACTTATTGCTGACTTGTGTAACATTTTACAGATAGCGTTACCTGTTTGGAAATATACTCCTGTAGGTCCACCTGTTCCTATTGTAAAGAACTCTGCTGATTTTGCGATCGAAGTAATAGGGCTTGCAAAAGCAAACATTACTAGTACCGCTGAAATCAATGACGTCATTTTTTTCATGTGCACTCCTCTTGTTATAATAATTAATTTAACTATGTTATTGAATGTAGGTCAAAGAGAATCTTATAAATTTTTGGCCCAATTTGATAATTTATTTACGCCTTCAACTACATTTGGGGCATACTTTTTAATCATCTCATCATCTATCATCTTACAATTTGTTACGTTTCTAAAAAATTCTATTCCATCAAAATCAGTATAACTTAATCTTGTTAACATTTTTTTTGGTTTAAAACCAAAGTCAGATCCTGGCAACATTGCTACTCCAGTATCATTTAAAATAACCTTACATAGTTCTGACGATGTTTTATATTTTTTATTTATGAATTCTGGCATCAAATAAAATGCTCCTTGGGGAGGGGCAATCAATATCTTATTTGATTTTAGATTATTATAAACATAATTTCCAACAGCTTTTAATATCGCTCTAACTTTAAGTTTGTATAAATCATGTTCATTGGCGTAAGCTTCTACGGATGCATATTGTGTGGGTGTATTTACTGTCGAGTATGACTCACTAGCAAGAGACTTTAGACTTTTTAAAAATTCAGATAACTTTTTTGGAACAGCAAGAAATCCCAATCTCCAACCACCAGCTCCACACCATTTACTCAGTCCTCCAGTTATGAAAGTAAGTTCAGGATAAAACCTTGATATAGAATTATATTCATTCGAAAACGTAAGATCAGTATAAATTTCATCCGATAAAACCATAATCTTATATTTTCTTGCAATTTTTGCTAGCTCTTCTAATTTTCCGCAAACCGCTCCTGACGGATTGTTTGGGGAATTAAGAATTAAAATCAAATTTTTATTTTTTCCCACTTGTTTAATTTTCTTTTCTAGTTCTTTCCCAGTTGGAAACCAATTATTTGCTCTTGAGGTTTCTAACCAATGAACTTTATTTGAACCTATTTCTGCTTGAGGTTCATAAGAAACCCAACCCGGTGCTGGAATTATGATTTCTCCGTTAAAAGCAATATGTATTAATAACATTGCTTCTTTTGATCCTGGTGTAATTAATATATTTTCCTTTGGGTAATCATTTCCTGTTCTCTTAGTTAAATATCTTGAAATATTTTCTCTTAACTCAGGTAATCCTTGAATAGGCAAATACTCTTTTCTATGAGCATTATTTTTTAAAGCTTCTACAATTTTTTCTGGAACTGGAAATGGTGATTGACCAAATCCAAATTGATAAACTTTTTTTCCCTTAGAAATAAGTTCTTTAGACTTTTCGTTGATTACAAGTGTAGAAGATTCTTTTAGCCTAAGAATTTTCTTTTTAACTTTAGAAGACATTTTAACTATAAATTACCTATACGGGGACTGCCCATTAGAAGTCAAATCAATTATTAAAATTGGAACATTTGACAAAACGATTCGGTCATGTTTTAATCTTATTTTGTTCTCAACTTTGATCTACATATAGTATAAAAAAAAATATCAAACACAATTATGAATAATTACTCTCAAAAGATTGTTGCACTTTTAGGTCCCACAAATACTGGGAAAACTCATGTTGCTATCGAAAAAATGTTAGAATTTGAAACAGGCATATTTGGTCTACCTTTAAGACTTCTTGCTCGGGAAGTTTATGATAAATGCGTAGATAAAGTTGGTATAGATAAAGTTGCACTAATTACTGGAGAAGAAAAAATAATTCCTAGCACTGCAAACTACTTCGTCTGCACTGTTGAGTCTATGCCTAAAGACAAAGAAGTTGATTTTATTGCTATTGATGAAATACAAATGTGTGCAGATAGAGAAAGAGGTCACATTTTTACAGAGCGATTGCTAGAGTCCCGCGGCACAAAATTGACCATGTTTTTAGGTTCTCAGGTCATGTCTAAAATTATTAAACAGTTAGTAACTAATGTAGAATTTGAAAAAAAAGAAAGATATTCAAAATTAAGTTACTCGGGAATTAAAAAAATCTCCAGATTAGATAGGAAAGTTGCAATAATAGCTTTTTCGATTGAAGAAGTTTATGCAATAGCGGAGTTAGTAAGAAGACAAAAAGGTGGCGCGGCTGTTATCATGGGGTCTTTAAGCCCTAAAACTAGAAACTCTCAAGTTGGCTTGTATCAATCTGGTGATGTAGATTATTTAATTGCCACAGATGCAATTGGAATGGGTTTGAATATGGATATTAATGAAATTTTTTTTTCAAACTTAAAAAAATTTGATGGGAAAAAAACTCGAAGATTAAATCTGATTGAAATGTCTCAAATAGCTGGACGGGCTGGTAGGTATAAAAATGATGGAGGATTTGGAACTACTGGAGACTGTGAAAATCTTAATTCAGATGAAATAGAAAAAATCGAAAAACATGATTTACCTGAGACAAAAACTATTTATTGGAGAAATTCGCAATTAGACTTTAAAAGTCCAGAAAAATTAGTAAATTCACTTGAATTAAAGCCTTCTCAAAAAAATCTTTTAAGAACAAATGACTCTCTTGATGAAAGCGTATTAAGATTTTTTCTTAAAAAAGGAGCCAATAACATTATTTACCACAAAAATTTAGAATTATTGTGGGAGTGTTGTCAAATACCTGATTTTGAAAAGAAAGCCTACGGACAACATGTAAATATAATTGATAAGGTTTTTCAATTTCTATCTACAAGAAAAAATCGAATACCAAGCACTTTTATGAAAGAACAGCTTAAAGGCTTAGAAAGAGATCATGGAAATGTTGATTTATTATCACACAGGTTATCAAATGTGCGCACTTGGTCTTACGTGGCAAATAAAAAAAATTGGGTAGAAAATTCAGATTATTGGGTTCAACTTACTAAAAGCATAGAAGATAAATTATCTGACAAGTTACATGACGAACTAACTAAAAGCTTTATTGATAAAAAAATCAGTATTCTCTCTAGAAGTTTAAAGCAAGATCTTGTTTTAAATACAGAAATAAATGAAAAAAATAAAATATATATTGATGGCCAATTAGTTGGCGAACTTAAAGGTTTGAAATTTTTAATCGAAGTTACATCCAAAACACTAGATACAGATATAAAATCTATAAAAAAAGCAGCACGAAAAGGAGTTGAAAAAGAACTTATCAAAAGAGTCGATGAAATTTTAAAAACATCTGAAATCGAAATAAAAGATGAAAATAACATTGTCTGGAAGGGCAATCCAATAGCACGATTGAAGAAAGGAAATGACTATTTAAACCCAGATATTGACATAATTGCTGATGACGCATTGAATAGTGAATCAAAGCTAAAACTAATTTTATTTTTACGAAAGTGGTTAACGAACTACATTAATGAAGTACTAGGAGACTTGATTAAATTGACAAAACATAAAATTAACAATCAATATCTTAGAGGTTTAGTATTTCAACTTTATGAGAATAATGGAGTGGTTAAAAGAAGTGATGTAGACAAAATTGTTAAATCTATTCCATTGGAAGAGAGAAAAAAATTTTGGGGAATGGGTGTTAAAATTGGTAGATATCATATTTATTTACCAAAAATGCTGAAGCCAAAAGCAGTAGAGTTTCGTATAAGTTTGTGGAAAATATTTCATAATCTTTCAGATAAAAATAAAATACCAAAATCAGGGCTAAATTTCCTCACTGGCACTAATCTAGAAAAAAATTTTCTTTTACTATGTGGATTTGAGAAATTTAGAGATTTTTTTATAAGAATAGACATTCTTGAAAAACTGTTTTTAAAGATTTTGGAAAATACAAAAGATAAAAAGTTTAAAATTAACTCTGAAATGATGAATTTATTAGGATGTTCAAAAGAAAATTTTTACAAATTAATGAATTATATGAATTATAAAAAAGATAAAGCCGCAGATACTTACATTTTTAAAGGTGAAAAAAAGAAAAAAAAGAAAATAATACGATTTGACAAAAAAGAAAATCCATTTAATAAGCTTCTTTCTTTAAATATAAAATAAATGAGTAAATTAGACAAAAAAAGTGTAATAGGAATTTCTGCATTGCTCGTACACGCAGCTAAAATTGATGAAATGTATTCAGAGAATGAAAAGATATTAGTTAAAAATTTTATCAAATCTTATTTAGAAGACGAAGATGAAAATGAAATCTTAAAAAAAGCTGAAGAAATAGAAAACGATTCAAATCAACTTCTTAATTATACAAATATTATTAAGGAAAATTCAAACGATATCAAAAAGGATGTGATTGAACATCTCTGGAAGGTGGTTATCTCAGATAAGACTGTAGATCAGTACGAGTCTAATTTAATGAGGAGAATTTGTGGTTTAATATATTTTCCTGATAAAGAATCTGCAGAAATAAAATTAAAACTTTTAAATAATCAATGACCTATATTGTAAAAGATGAATGTATAAAATGTAAGCTGACAGACTGTGTAGAAGTTTGTCCGGTTGATTGCTTTTACGAAGGTGAAAATTTTTTAGCAATTAATCCAGATGAATGTATAGATTGTGGAGTTTGTGAACCTGAATGTCCTATAGACGCAATCAAAGCTGATACAGATGAAAGTGTAAAGGACATGGAAAAATGGTTATTGATAAATAAAAAGTATTCTGCAATATGGCCTAATATATCAAAAAAGCAGGATCCAATGAAAGATCATGAAAAATTTAGAGAAATTAAAAATAAATATGATAAACACTTTTCTGAAAAACCAGGGAAATAGATATGCCAAAAAAGAAAAAAGCTAAAAAAGTTAAAAAAATAAAAAAAACAAACTCATTAAGAAAAACAAAAATAACTTCAAAACCGACTCCAAAAAAAAGCAATATTCCTGGGCCTGACGAAAAACCAGAAATTAAAAAAATTAAAAAACAACCAACGGAAAAAAGAATTTATAACTTAAAAGATTTTGTTGTTTATCCAAAACATGGAGTAGGAAAAATAACTGCTATTGAGAAAGCCAAAATTGGTGAAATTGATATTCAATTTTATAAAATATTAGTTGAAAAAGAAAAACTAACATTAACTGTTCCAATAAATCAACAATCTAAACTAAGACCTATTTCGTCTTTAAATCAAATAAACAAATGTATCTCAATTTTGAAAACAAAACCTAAAATAAAAAGAACTATGTGGAGTAGAAGAGCTCAGGAATATGATCAGAAAATTAACTCAGGTAAAATTTATGAGTTAGCTGAGGTTGTGAAAGATCTTAATAAAAATACTGATATAATCGCTGATCAATCATACTCTGAAAGACAATTATTTGAAAAAGCATATGAAAGATTAAAATCAGAATTTGAGGCTGTGCTCAAAACTAGTCCAGAAGAAGTACAAAAAAAGATGGATAAAGCTTTAGGTAGGACAAATATTTCAGATAACGCGGAATAAAAAACGCCCTCTTTAAAAATTATTTTAAAAAGGGCGTTTAGTAAAAGAGAAAACTATCTTCTTTTTCTTCTTCTCTTTTTAGCTTTTTTCTTTTTCTTAGCTTTTTTTCTTCTTTTAGCCATCTTTTCTCCCTGGTTAATAAACAAATCTTAATGATTCGTTTGTTAATTAAACATTAGTTATTAAAAGATTCATGTCAAACATAAATTAATTTACAAAATTGATTCAAAATTTAAATTTTTAATTATTTTTTTAAATTTTTATTAATTTTTAAAAAAGTTAGTATTATCAATGTTTTTTTAAGCAAAAAATTAACTTTAAATTGTAAATTTAATAAAGATTTTCTAATTGTTGTTTATAATTTTTAATTATTTCTTTTCTTTTTAACTTTAAAGTTGGTGTTAACATTCCGTTTTCAATTGTAAATTCTTTATGAATTAAAACAAATTTTTTTATTTTTTCTATTAAAGTTAAACTTTTATTTATATTTTCAATTGTAAGTTTAATTTTTTCTTTATTAATTTCTTTTTCTGTAACTAATATTGCAACTAAATAATTTTTTTTATCTCCATAAACCAAAGATTGTTTAATATTTTCATCTAAACATAAAATATTTTCAATTTTACTTGGTGAAATGTTGTCACCTCCTAAATTGACTATAATATCTTTTTTTCTGTCTGTTATTTTTAGATAATTATTTTGATCTAACTCACCAATATCTCCGGTATATAACCATCCATCTTTAATTACTTTTTCAGTTTCTTCTTTAAGATTCCAATAACCCAACATCACATTTTCACCCTTTATTAAGATTTCACCATCCCCTGCTATTTTAACTTTATTAGTTCTAAATGGAGGACCGACTGATTCGACTTTGACTAAATCTGGCAAATTACAGCTTACGACAGGAGAAGCCTCTGTAAGACCGTAACCTTGCAAAGTAGGTAATCCTATAGCATTTAAAAATTCACCAATATTTTGATCTAAAGCTCCACCCCCAGAAACGAAGGCTTGCAGATTTCCGCCAAATTGATTTCTGATTTTTTTTCGCACTAATTTTTCACATAAAAAATTTACTATTTTTTCACTAAGACTTAATTGCTCTTTTTTAAGTATTTTTTTTCCTAATTCTAAAGTTCGATTAATTAATTTTTTTTTAAGACCTATTTGTTTGTCAAAATTCATATTTATTTTAGTAAAAAGGTTTTGATAAAACCTTGGAACAGCTGTCATGATGGTGGGTTTAGCGACTCCCATATTTGAAATTAATTTTTCTAAACTTTCAGCGTAGAAAACTTTTGCACCTACAATTATTTGTATAAATTGAACTGTGTGTTCATATGAATGTGATAGAGGTAACCAAGTTAAAAACACAGGTTCTTTTTTTTTAGTTAAAGTTTCAAGCAATTCTACTGCTCCTTCGCAGTTCGATAAAATACCACCATGACTTAAAATAACACCTTTAGGATTTCCTGAAGTTCCCGATGTGTAAATTATACATGCAGGCATATTTCTCTTTAATTTGTTATTAATCTCTTTTTTATAATTTTCTTCTTCTATAATTTTTTTAATTAATAAGCTGTCAGTATCTATCTCTTCAAAAGAGATTATTTTTTGCTCATTTGTGTTTATGTGATTTTTAATCTTTTTAAATTGATCATTATTTGAAACTAAAATTAATGATGGCTTACAATCATTTAAAATATACTCATAATCATTTGATGAATATGTTGTAAAAATAGGAACCGATATTCCTCCTGCATTCATTACAGCAATATCTGCCATTAACCAATAAGGTCTATTTTCTGATAATATTAAACAACGATCTCCTTCTTTAATTAAAGATTTTATTTTTGATGAAAGTTTAAAAATTCTCTCTTTAATATCGCCCCAGCTGTAAGTTGGTTTTCCTGGTTTTAACCATTTTAAAAAAGGTCTGTTGGGATCAACCTCTTCGCACTTTTTAAAGTATAATTCTACAAGACTATTAAGTTTATCTATTTCCATAACTTGGTGGGCGAAGAGAGACTCGAACTCTCAAGGTATTGCTACCACCGGATTTTGAGTCCGGCGCGTCTACCAGTTCCACCATTCGCCCATTTTTGAAATAATCTAATTTATTTTTCTAACTATGAGAACAAAAATAATTGAGGTAACGAACATAATCAGTGCATATGCTGCTGTGGGCACCATATACACAATATCATCCCACAATTGAGTGGCTACGAAAACAGCTAAAGTTCCATTTTGTAAACCGCATTCAAGTGAAATACATTTTCTTTGTTCTGACCCTGAGGCTAAAAATTTAGCCATGTAGTAACCTATAAAAATCATTGTGATGTTTAAAATAAAAGCTACTAAACCTGCTCTAGTTATAAAACTTATAATTCTATCCCACTCTTCAACCCAAATAGAAATAAAGACAATTAGAAACAATATTACTGACAATCTTTGAACTAAAAGAGTTTTGGACACGATGAAATCTGTCATTAAACTTCTTACAATCATGCCAAGAATAACAGGAACAGTTACTACAAAAAACATTTTAGCAGCAATATTAATCATGGATATTTCTTTAGTTATTTCAAAACCAAGAAAGCTTGCTGAATTGTAGACAATTAAAGGAACTGTAATCACAGATATTAAACTCACAACTGCAGTTAACGTTACAGAAAGTGCTACATCTCCATTAGCAAATTTAGTTAATATATTTGATGTAACTCCACCTGGAGCTGCTGCAATTACCATTACACCAAGAGCTATTTCCGGTGACATTGAAATAAGATGAATTAAGATAAAAGCGATAATTGGAAGTATTATGACTTGACCAAAAAAACCTACTATAAAATCTCTAGGGATGGTAATTACTCTTTTAAAGTCGGCTACTGTTAAGCCAAGACCTAATCCGAACATTATTATGGCTAAACACACCGGTGCTATTGTTTTTGCTATTTCCATAATTTTATAAAAAACCCTAAAGACTTAATTTAACATTTTTTTGTTACGAAATTATTAAATACTAAATTTTGAAAATTTCATCAAGTTGAACATTGTTGTGCAATATTCACTAAATGATCTTTGAATAGTTATGTAGTTTTCCTCTATTTTTTTCATATGTTCTCGATTATTTCCAATTGAATATTCTAGTTTTTTATTTCTAATTATATGTTTCTTTTTCTCCAAAGACTTAAGTTTTCGAATTACTGTGGCTCTTGGTATGGCTGATATATCTGAAATTGAAGAAGCATTAATCCCTCGTTTGGACTTATGTTTTAGAGTAGCTAAAAAGAAATCCCTATATGTTTCAGGTTTTCTTGTTACATCATTTTCAATAGATTCTATTAAATCTCTAATTTGAACTAAGCCAATTGACCCCCACACGTTCCAAGACTCTAAATCTCCAAAATGAGTTCTATGTCTCACTAAATAAGGTATTTGAAATCTATACCAATACTCCCAACTTACAGTAAAGTGCTCTATAATAAATTTTTTTATATCCTCTTTTTCTAATTGTTGACCAAACCAGACTTCGGCGGATAAGTGCATTGAAAGTTTGGATAATAATCCGGACAGATTTTCAATTGTGCTCATAGGTTTTTGAATTTCCAATCCTTTGGAATGTAAAAAGATTGATTTTCCAGATCTTATAATAATGTCATTAGCTTGAAGATAATTAACTTTTCGTCTAACAGTTTCTTTTGGTATATTAAGATCTTTCGATATCTCAATTAAATTTAGTTTATCGATACCTACTTTGTCTTGACTATAAAAGGCATCCATTGACATATAGTGAAATCGATCTGAATAATTAATGTAAACCTTGTTCATTAAATACATTAAAATTAAATATGTATCGAAATCATTAAAATTCTTATAAGCACGGTTTACCCAGTCTTGTTGTAATCGATAAAATGACTTCAATTTTTCATTGATGTTTCGCTGAAAGACTTCATGAACTTTATCTTTGTCTATGCTCTTACCTGTATCCTCACTTTTGTTTATACGCGCAATTTTTATATCTACGGGATTGCTCATTAAAATTATTTATTCCAAGTAACGCTTTGATTGATAAGAATGGCCATTAAAATCCAAATGATAAACGTATCACCTGGAGAAAAACCATAATCTGCACCAAACATTCCCGCAACTATTACGATAGCGTAGATCACAACTGTCGATAAAATTAAACTTGCGAGGTATCTAAGAATTGTGCATTTTAAATTCATGTTAAAAAAATTATACGACAGATGTGTAGAACTTGCTAGGCATAAATTTTCTAAGCCTTTACTTGGCTTTGTAGCTTTCATTGAAAGTTTCTTTTTCCCAGTTCCACCAGATTTAATGATCGTGCCTATGGTCGTAGCTAAAAGAGAGGATTATTTAAAAATATTTCTAATAGCTACTGTAGGTTCAGTTTTAGGTGGATTGTTTGGTTACATGTTGGGTGTTTTTTTCTTAGATGCCTCAATGGTTATTATCGAGTTTTACGGATATGAGGAAAAAGTTTTTCAAATTCAAGATAAGATGTCTACCAGAGGTGGTTTTTTAGCTTGGCTTGGGATTATGTTTTTAGCTGGTTTCACTCCTCTTCCTTTTAAAGTATTTACGATTACAAGTGGAGTGATTGGTTTTAATCTCACTGTTTTCTTTTTTATATGTCTTTTTACAAGGGGTCTAAGATTTTTATTAGTTTCTTATTTAACTTTTCTTTTTGGTAAAAAATTTGGTGAATTTATTGAAAAAAAAGGTGCGGTATGGTTTACGCTTGCTGGAATATTTATTGTAATTTTAGCAGCTGTCTTATACATAATCTTCGTTAAATGATTTTAAATAACAAGCTATTACTCAATGGTATTTTAGCCTTTAGTATACTCTCGCTTTCAATAGCTTACTTCATACAATACGTGCTTGGTCATAAACCATGTAATTTGTGTATAATTGAGAGAATTCCCTATATTGCAGCGATAATTCTTATTTCACTTGTCTTTATTTTGAATAAATATCAAAAAATAATTTCTAGCCTCATTTTAATATTCTTTATTTTTGGTGCTGTGGTTTCTTTTTATCATTTTGGTATAGAGCAAGGTTTTTTTAGTGAGTCTTTAGTTTGCGATTTAGGCAATAGCCGGCTCTTAAATAAAGAAGATCTTCTAAATCAGCTTAAAGACACAGAGATAGTAAGCTGTAAAGATGTAACTTTTAGATTTTTAGGGCTTTCACTTGCTACAATAAATACAGTTATCTCATTAATACTTAGTGGTATTATAATAAAAGTTATTAAAAATTATGGAAAAAACTAATAAAAAAACTTTAGAAGAAATTATAAGAGTTGACCATGCTGGTGAACGTGGTGCAATCAAGATATATGAAGGTCAACTTCTAGCTTTAAAAACATTTAAACAAGATGAGTTTTTAAAAAAGAAAATAGAAGAGATGAAAGAACATGAGAAAGAGCATTACGAATACTTTGACAACGAAATAAAAAAAAGAAATATTAAACCTACTAAACTATTACCTCTTTGGGATCTGATGGGTGTAACTCTTGGTTTTGGAACGGCCATGTTAGGAGAAAAAGCAGCCATGCTTTGTACCGCATCTGTTGAAGAGGTAATTGATGGTCACTATAAAGATCAAACCTATAAACTTGGAAAAGATGAAGAAGAGTTAAAAAAGAAAATTATGAAATTTAGACAAGACGAATTAGATCATAAAGACATCGCTTATGATAATGGAGCAACAAAAAAAGGATTATATGGAGTCTTAGATAAAATTATTAAAACTTCTTCAAGAATAGCTATTACGATTTCAGAAAAAGTCTGATTAAGGTTCTAATTCGATATCCCAATATAGATAATCCATCCAACTTTCATGAAGAAAGTTTGGTGGAAAATGTCTACCGTTGCGATGTAAATCTTCGACTGTCGGTGCGTAAGGTTTATTAGCCAATTTTAGATCACAGTCTCTGTAAAGCTTTCCGCCTTTTTTAACATTACAACTAGAACAGGCTGTTACAACATTGTTCCAATCTGTTAATCCTCCTCTTGACTTTGGCAACAAATGATCAAAAGTTAAATCTTTTTTATCTCCACAATATTGACAAGCAAACTTATCTCTTAAAAAAACATTAAATCTTGTAAAGTTTGGATTTTTTGAAGGTTGAATAAAATTTTTAAGCGCAATCACACTTGGTAAATTCATTTCAAATGAAGGACTTCTTATTTTTCTTTTATAGTTTGAGACAATACTCACTCTGTCCAAGAAAACTGATTTAACTGCATCTTGCCAACACCAAATTGAAAGCGGGTAATAACTTAGCGGTCTAAAGTCAGCGTTTAGCACTAACGCCGGACATTTTTCAAGAGGTACTTTATCGACAGAAGAAATAATCATATATCAAAGCTAACTGATACAAAAAATTATATCAAGTTATAATTATGTAACACTCAAAAAATTAAGTATTAAATTGTTTTTTTATAAATTGAAGGCCCAAACTTGACCCTTCTGTTGGTATACGATGTTCACAGTTTTTAAAAATTTTTGTTTCTATTTCATAATTATTTTTATTAAAAAAGTCTTTAGCCTCTAATAATGAGTCGATAGAAACAACTTGATCTATGTCCCCATGCATTAAAATTATCTTTGGTCTAGAATTAATATTTTTTGAAAGATGTTCAGTGTCAATAATTCTACCTGAATAGCCAATTACAGAATTCACTGAATCTTTTCTTTTCAAACCGGCTTGTAAAGTAATCATGCATCCTTGGCTAAATCCTCCAATGATAATTTCGTTAGCTTTTAAATTATAATTTTTTTTTACCTCATCAATAAGTTTATTTAATTTGTTTTCTGCGACCAGCGATTTAGCTAAAATTTGCTCTGGTGTTTGATCCATTAAATCAAACCATTGAAAACCGGATGGGCTTGCTGCACATTTCTCAGGAGCATCAGGACAAATGAAAATCGTATCAGGTAAATGAGCTCTCCAGTAATTTGCAAGAATTGAGATGTCGTTACCATCTCCTCCATAACCGTGGCAAAGTATTACGGCGTTTTTGGGTTTATTTTTAGAAAGTGGTTCTAAAACAATTGTATTTAATGAATAGGTCATGATAGTAGAATATTAAATGTCAGAATTTTTTTTTAATTTTATAGGTTTTACTTTATTAGGTGCTGTAGCCATAGTTTTAATAATGGGTATATATACTTTATTTAAGGGTGGAAGTACTAGTAAAAAATATTCAAACAAATTAATGCAATTGCGTGTTCTACTTCAGTTTATCGCGATTATAGTTTTGGTTTTAATGGCTTATTTTTTTAAAAATTAAATATATTTTTTTATTAAGCTGATAAAATCATCACTTACGAAATCGACTTCACCGATAACTCTGCCAAATTCATTGCCATTTTTATCGATTAAAATACTTGTGGGAAGTCCTCGCATTTTGAATTGCTTTACTAATTTCAACTTTGGATCGTAATAAGTATCTAAACTAGCAACACCAATGCTTCTGAAAAAGTCTCTAACTTTTAGCTTATTAGGTTGTTCCATGTTAATAGCGTAAACTTTAACTTGTGGAAATTGATTTGTTAGTTTTTCAAGCGAAGGCATCTCTCTTTTACAAGGAGCACACCAGGTTGCCCAGAAATTCAAGATCATGATGTTGCCTTTTTTGTTAGTTAAATCGACATCATTAAGATCTGAATCTTTGAATTTTAATTCTTTAATTTGAGTCGGTTTTTCGTGGATTATTATATTTATTGAAAAATCTTCTGCCCCGTTAAGATTGTGGCTAATTAGATATAGAAGGATTATGTGAATATAGATTTTAAAAGATTTACTAATTTTCATATTAATTTAAATTAGAAATAACACAGTAAAATGAAAAATAAAACAATTTGGTCTAATAGATTTAAAAACAAAACGTCTCAATCTTTTCAAAAGATTGGGTCTTCAATTCATATTGATAAAAGACTTTATGAACAAGATATCGCTGCATCTATTGTACACACGCAAATGCTAGTGAAACAAAAGATTATTAAAAGTGAAGATGGTTACAAAATTATCAATGGACTTAAAAAAATTAAAGTTCAGATAGATAAGGGAAATTTTGAGTTTAAAGAAAAGTTCGAGGATATACACCTAAATATAGAAAAAGCATTATTTGAGATCATTGGTCCATCAGCTGGATTTCTGCATACCGCTAGATCGAGAAATGATCAGGTCGTGACTGATTTTAAATTGTGGATTAAAAAAGCATCGAACGAAATTATAAAAGATATTTCGGTTGTCATGGGAAATCTTATAAAAAAAGCTGAAAAAAATACAGATACGGTTATGCCTGGATTAACGCATTTAAAAAATGCACAGCCTATTTCATTCGCACATTATTTGTTGTCATACTATGAGATGTTAAAAAGAGATAAAAAAAGATTTGAAAATAATCTTGAGCTGTTAAATGAGTGTCCGCTTGGATCTGCGGCACTTTCAGGAACATCTTATAAAATAGACAGAACCTATACTGCAAAAAAACTTGGTTTTAAAAAACCTACGGATAACTCTTTGGACTCTGTATCGGATAGAGATTTTGCAATTGATTTTTTATATGCTTCTGCTGTTTGTGCAATGCACCTATCTAGATTGGCAGAAGACTTTATTATTTATAATTCCGATGCTTTCAATTTAATTTCATTCAAAGATAGCATGCTTACAGGATCATCAATTATGCCACAAAAAAAGAATCCTGATCCTGCAGAACTAATAAGAGGAAAAGTTGGAATGAATTATGGAAAGTTAAATGCGATGCTAACAATAATGAAAGGTCTTCCCATGTCATATTTTAAAGATATGCAAGATGACAAGGAGTTAGTTTTTGGTGGCTATGATACTTTGAAAGATACTCTAACTATGAGCGCCGAACTAATAAATTCTGTAAATGCTAATAAAGCAAATATGCTTTTTATGGCTAACCAAGGATATACAACAGCTACTGATTTTGCAGACTATCTTGTTAAAAATAAAAATTTATCATTTAGAGAGTCTTACGCTATTTCAGCAAAAGTTGTGAATTATGCAGAAAAAAATAAAAAGATGTTATCTGAATTAAATTTGGATGAAATTAAAAAATTTTATAAAGATTTAGATAAAAGTGTTTTAAAAGTGTTTGACGTTAAAAACTCTATGAATGCAAAAAAATCTCATGGAGGAACATCTATAATTAATGTTAAATCAATGATAAAAAAATATAAAAGGGAAATTTAATGAAAATAATAACTGCTTTTTTCCTGATGATTTTTATTTTAACTAGTTGCGGAAAAAAATCTGAACCTAAATACCAAGGTCAAATAGATCAGGTCAATAAAATTTCATAATCTTATGCAAAATCTAAGATATGTAGGAAATAATTTATTTGTTGAAAAACTATCAGTTAAGAATATTTTAAAAAAAAATAAAACACCTTTTTATATTTATTCGGAGAGTCAAATTGCTTTCAATTTTTTAAAGTTTGCCAATACGTTTAAAAAAACTGATCCTTTAATTTGCTTTGCAGCGAAATCTAATAGTAATTTAAATATACTAAGAGTTCTTGGTAAATTAGGTGCTGGAGCCGATGTAGTTTCAGGAGGGGAATTGTTAAAAGCCTTAAAAGCAGGTATTAGACCTAGTAAAATTGTTTTTTCTGGGGTGGGTAAAACTGAAGAGGAACTTAAAATTGCAATTAACAAAAAAATATTATTAATCAATTGCGAGTCTGAAAGCGAAGCCAAATTAGTAAATAATTTATCAAAAAAATTAAGAAAGAAAGTTTCAATAGGATTTAGATTAAATCCAAATGTTGATGCCAAAACACATAAAAATATATCAACTGGTAAAGCTGAAAATAAATTCGGCTTATCGATTAAAAATTTTAAGATTTTTCTAAAAACGGTAAAAACTTTTAAAAACATAAAATTAGAAGCTTTAAGTGTGCATATCGGTAGTCAAATATTGAACGATACACCTTTTAGAAAAACTCTAAATGTAATGAGTAAATTAATAAAAGAGTTAAAACTGAATTTGAAATATGTCGATTTAGGTGGTGGTTTTGGTATTAATTATACTGATAAAGAAAAACCAATTAATCTAAGTAAATATTCTAAACTAGTACATAATTTTTCTAAAAAGTTAAATTGTAAAATAATCTTTGAACCTGGAAGATCTATTATTGGTAATACTGGTCTTCTAATAAGTAAAATACAATTTATTAAAAAAGGTGCTAATAAAAACTTTATTATACTCGATGCTGGTATGAATGATTTTATGCGCCCTGCATTGTATGAAGCTTTTCATAAAATTATTCCTATTTCTAAAAAATCATCGAGAATGAAAGGTAAAATAGAATTTGTTGGACCTATATGTGAAACCACTTGCAAATTCGGAGTTTATAAAAACTATCCTAAAATAAATGAAAATGAATTTGTGGCTATAACTAATGTTGGAGCTTATGGTTCTTCTTTGTCCTCAAATTATAATACAAGGCCCCTTGTTGCTGAAATTTTAATCAATAAAAATAAACTTAGATATATAAGAAAGAAACAAAATTTACTTAAATTGATTAATTCTTAATGCAATTAATTAGATCACTAATTTTTAATATTTTTTTATACGTTGGCCTAATAACAATTTTTATTTTAGCTATACCAACGTTGGTTTTACCCAGTAAATTCACAATATTTTTTGGTAGATTATCTGCAAAATATATAGTGCTAATTTTAAGAATAATCTTAAATACAAAAGTAATCTTTCATGGAACAGAAAATCTTAAGAAAGTAGATAGTTATTTTGTTGCTTCAGCTCATCAATCAATGTTTGAAACTTTTGCTCTTCAAATACCCTTAGATGGCCCAATTTTTATTTTAAAAAAAGAGCTACTTAATATTCCATTATTTGGATGGTATTTGAGAAAAATAGGTTCAATAGCAATTGTCAGAGAAACAACAACAAAAGAAAATTTGAACTTTTTTGATAAAGTGAAAGAAGAAGTTGAAAAAAGTAAAAGACCTCTATTAATATTCCCCCAGGGAACAAGAGTAAAACTAGAAGATCAACCGCCCTTTAAAAAAGGGGTTGGCAGAATTTATAAAACTTTAAATTTACCTTGTGTTCCTGTAGCTCATAATACTGGTAAAGTTTGGCCAAAAAATAGTTTTATGAAATATCCGGGTAATATTCATATTTCATTTTTAGAGCCAATCTTATCTGGTAAAGATAATGAAGAATTTGTTAAAGATATAGAAAATAAAATTTACACTGAAATAAGAAAGTTCTCTTAATTATTTTCTTCCAAAACCTGGCTTGTCTGTATCTTGACCTGCTTCGATAATTTCTTTTCTCACTTTTTTAGTTGATGAAAAAATTTCAAAAAGTTTTTTACTATCCTTATTTTTTATAGCATCTTTAATTTCATTTAGATTCTTTGAGTAATTGTCCAGAACTTTTAAGATGTTTTCACTATTATCTATAAATATATCTTTCCACATTAAAGGATCTGATGCTGCAATTCTTGTAAAATCTCTTAATCCACCTGCACTATATTGAATGACTTCGTCCTTAAATTTGTCTTCTTTGTTAATTGCTGTTTTTACAATACTGTAAGCTACAGCATGTGGTAAATGGCTGGTTAATGATAAAACATAATCATGGTCTTCAAATGTCATGAGTTTAGTCTTGCTTCCAAGCTTTGACCAAAAATTTTCTAAAGATTTTATCTTATCTTCGGATACCTTTTTATCAGCAGATATTATGCACCATCTATTTTTAAATAAACTTGCAAAACCTGCCTCTGGACCACTGTATTCTGTTCCAGCTATAGGATGTGAAGCAATCCAATTTACATTTTTAAGATTTAAATTGCTGATAATTTTATTTACTTCTTTTTTTGCGGAACCTGTATCGGTTAAAATTACATTTTCTTTCAAACTAGTATGAATAGATAAAAGTATTTCTTTATAGCTACTTAAAGGAGAAGCAATCACTACTAAATCGGAATCCTTAACAACATCTGAAATGTTACTGCAAATATCAACTGAAAAATTCTTTTTCAAATAATCAATAACTTTCGATGATTTATCGTAAGCACTTATTTTAGTTGCTAATTTTTTTTCTTCTACTGCTCTCAAAATAGAAGAGCCAATTAAACCACATCCAATTATACTTATTTTATTAAACATTTAATATTCTTTTCATTTTGGAAATTAATTTTCTATTTTCTTCACTTTTCCCAATCGTAATTCTTAATGAATTCTTAATACCATAAACATCCATTTTACGAACTAAAATTCCTACTTTCGCTAATAATTTAAAAACTCTTGATGAATTAATTTTTACTTTATTAAAATTTACTAATAAAAAATTGCTATAGCTTCTATTAGTTTCAATTTTCATTTTTTTAAATTCATTAAACATTTTTTTATTCCAATTATTAACGTGTTTAATTTCTTTATTTAACCAAGCACTATCTTTTACTGCGGCAGATGCGGCAAACAAAGCTGCTTTGTTTACATTAAAAGGTGGCTTAATTTTATTTAACGTATCAATAATTTCTTTTGATCCATATCCCCACCCCACTCTCAATCCTGCTAGGCCATAAATTTTTGAAAATGTTCTTGTCATTACCACATTTTTAAAGTTAGAAAATAATTTTAAAGCTGAAGAATAATTTTTTTGTTTTACATATTCAAAATAAGCATCATCAACTACTAACAAAATATTGCTTCGTAGTTTTTTTCGTAAAAACAACAAATCTTTTTTTGCAACATAGGTCCCAGTTGGATTATTAGGATTAGCCAAAAATATAATTTTTGTCTTGGTAGTTACTTTTTTTAAAATATCTTTTACTGAAACTGTTAAGTTATTTTCTTTTGAATAAATAACTTTTGCTCCATTCATTTTGCTATAAATTCTATAAATAATAAAACTATACTTAGGCACAATTACCTCGTCACCTTTTTTTAGGTATGCTTTACAAATTAATTCAAAAATTTGATCTGAACCTGATCCCAAAATAATTCTATTTTTATCTAGTTTAAATTTTTTTGATAAAGTTTCTCTTAAGAAAGTACCATTAGTATCGGGATATCTTGCAAAACTTTTTGATACTTTTATATATTCTTTTTTTGCTTTTGGACTAGGTCCAAGCGCAGACTCATTAGCTGATAATTTTATCTTAGCTATTCTATTTTTAAATACGCTCATTCCTACCACGTATTTTTCAGTTATTATGTTATTTGGTTTAGGTAATCTCATTAATTAATGTAATATCCAAATTGTTCGAGTTTTTCTAGAAGTCTTTATCTTATATAAAATTGACAAGTTTGTGATGATCTAGTAAATAGATATCGCGCTGATTTAACCATATTGCAAGCGCATAATAAATTTAGCTAAAAAGGGAGATGCCCAGTTTAGCTGGGCTTTTTTTTTGGATGAATAGAAAAATTGAGAATATAAATAAGATTACTATTACTAAACCACTCAAGCTTGATTGTGGAAAAACCATTAAGAATTTTCCTCTAGCCTATGAAACCTATGGAAAACTTAATGAGAATAAAGATAACGCTATTTTAGTATTCCACGCTTTAACGGGTGATCAATTTGTAACTGGCACAAACCCTGTAACAAATAAAGAAGGCTGGTGGGTCACGGCTGTTGGTCCTGGCAAGGCTATTGATACAGATAAATATTTTGTGATTTGCGCAAATGTAATTGGTGGATGTATGGGATCTCTTGGACCAAAAGATACAAATCCTGAAAACAACCAGCCCTACGGTTTAGATTTTCCAGTTATCACCATCAAAGATATGGTAAAAGCACAAGAGTCTTTACTGGAACACCTTGGTATAAAAAAACTTTTATGTGCTACTGGCGGATCAATGGGCGGAATGCAGTTATTACAATTTTGCGCAACATTTCCTGATAAAGCTTTTTCAGCTGTTCCGATAGCTTGTAGTTCAAGTCATAGTGCACAAAATATTGCACTTAACGAACTAGCACGCCAAGCTATAATGGCTGACCCTGTATGGGATAATGGAAAATATGTATCAAAAAATGTACAGCCTAAAAATGGCTTAGCAGTTGCAAGAATGGTTGGGCATATAAGTTATTTATCTGAAAAAGGTATGCAGGAAAAATTTGGAAGAAAATTACAAGAAAAAGCTGATTATGAGTTTAGTTTTAACGCAGATTTTCAGGTAGAGAGTTATTTAAGACACCAAGGTTACGCTTTTGTGGAAAGATTTGATGCAAATTCAATTCTTTATATAACTAGAGCAATGGATTATTTTGATCTTTCTAAACAATATAAAGGTGGGTTAGTTGAAGCTTTTAAAAATCAAGATACGAAATTTCTAGTAATATCATTTTCTTCAGACTGGCTTTATACAACAAAAGAAAATAAGGATATAGTAATTGCATTAAATGCATCTGGTGCTGATGTTTCCTATTCAGAAATAATAACAGACAAGGGACATGACTCCTTCTTACTAAATGAACCAGAATTTTTAAAAATTCTTAAAGGTTTTATAGATTCAATGTATGAAAAGTTTAAAAATGAAAAAAGAATTTAAAGTAATAGCTGAATTATTACCTAACAACACAAGAGTCTTGGATGTCGGTTGTGGAGATGGATCTCTAATGAATTTCCTAAAAGAGGAAAAAAATATAGAGGTTCGTGGATTAGAACTTAATCAAGAAAATGTGCAACAATGCATACACAAAGGTTTACCAGTTATACAGGGTAACGCTGAAACTGAACTTCATCAATTTCCTGATCAATCTTTTGACTATGTTGTGCTTAGCCAGACGTTACAAGCTTTTTATAACCCAGAAGAAGTTTTAAAAAATCTTTTGAGAATAGGAAAAGCAGTAGTTGTTTCAATTCCAAATTTTGGATATTGGAAAGTAAGAATGAAACTTTTATTTTTTGGTGAAATGCCGGTTACAAAAACATTGCCAAATACTTGGTATAATACTCCTAACTTACATATGTGCACTATTAAAGATCTATTTAAGTTTTGTTATGAGAAAAATATAAATATCAAACAAGTAGTTGGGGTTAATGAAGATAAGACTTCGTTAATAAAAAAAAATAATTTAGAAATAAAAAATCTCTTTTCAAAATTAGGGATTTTTTTAATAGGATAAATGAATGTAGAAATTATTCCATGCTTAAGTGACAATTACAGTTATTTAATTCATGAAAAAGAAACAGGTACTGTCTCAATAGTAGATCCTTCAGAATTTAACGCCTGTGATAAAATAATAAATAAATATAAAAAGTTAGATTTTATTTTAAATACTCATCATCATGCTGATCATGTTGGCGCTAACCTTGAATTTAAAAAAAAATATAATTCAAAAATTTTAGGCTCACACGCTGATAAAAATCGTATTCCAGGAATAGATATATTGCTTGAAGAAAATCAAAAACACAAAATTGGCAATTTAGAATTTAAAGTAATTTTTATTCCAGGTCACACAAAGGGTCATATTGCTTTTTTCTTTAAAAAAGAAAAAATTGCTTTTACTGGAGACACATTATTTTCTTTAGGATGTGGCAGGGTATTTGAAGGCACTCATGAGGAAATGTTTAATTCTTTAAATAAAATAAAAAATCTTCCTCTTGATACAAAAATCTATTGTGGACATGAGTACACAAATTCAAATTTAAATTTTTGTTTAAAGTATGATCCAAAAAACACCAATTTAAAAGATAAAAAAGTTTATATCGAAGAAAAATTAAATTCAAACCAGCCAACTATTCCGTCTACTATAGCTGATGAAATTAAAACAAATATTTTCCTAAGGTGTAATGACCCTGAAATCAAGCAAGGCTTAGGCTTAAAAGATTCATCAGATGTTGAAGTTTTTTCAAAATTACGAGATTTAAAGGACTCTTTTTAGCTTCAATAATCTTGACTTGCTAGCGCTGAGGGCTATATTGCGTGGAAATTAAAAAAAGAAAATTTATGTCATTTGCTATAATTGAAACAGGTGGAAAACAATACAAAGTATCCGCAAGTAAAATATTAGAAATCGAAAAACTTAAAGCTAAAGTTGGTGAAACTATTAAATTTGATAATGTTTTGCTTTTAAATGATGACAAGAATACAGAAGTTGGAAGCCCTAAAGTTGAAGGAGCTACAGTAGAAGCTAAACTTTTGGACAACGTTAAAGATAGAACTGTGTTGATTTTTCATAAAAGAAGAAGAAAACATTCAAGAAAAAAAAATGGTCACAGACAACGTCATTCTAAAATACAAATAACAAAAATTTTAGCTAAAGGTGGAAAAGTAATAGGTGAAGCTAAAATAGTTGAAAAAAAGAAACTTGTTAAACAAGAGAAAAAAGTTATAAAAAAGGAAGCAAAAAAATAGGAAAATAAATGGCAACTAAAAAAGCAGGTGGATCATCGAAAAACGGCCGAGATAGTAAAGGTAGACGTCTTGGAGTAAAAAAATATGGTGATCAAGCTGTAATACCTGGAAATATTATCGTAAGACAAAGAGGAACAAAAATTCATCCTGGTGATAACGTTGGTATGGGCAAAGACCATTCAATTTTTTCTTTGATCAAAGGAAAAGTAAAATTTAAAAAATCTAAATTAAACAGAACTTTTGTTTCTGTAATCCCCAATTAAATCTATATAAATAACCTAAGTTATTTATATTATAATAAAAATGAAATTTTTAGATCAAGCTAAGATTTATATTAAAGCAGGAAACGGCGGCTCAGGTTCTGCTAGCTTTAGAAGAGAAAAGTTTGTAGAATATGGCGGTCCAGATGGCGGTGACGGTGGAGACGGTGGGTCGATAATTGTTCAATCGGACAGAAACCTTAATACATTAATTGATTTCAGATATGCACAACATTTTAAAGCTCAACATGGAAAACCTGGGAGTAAAAGAAATAAAACTGGAGCTAATGGAGAAGATTTGATTTTAAAAGTCCCATTAGGCACGCAATTATTTGAAGAAGATAATAATACTTTAATTTACGACTTTACAAAGAATAAAGAAAAATATCTTGTGGCCTCGGGCGGTAAGGGTGGACTGGGTAATGTAAGATTTAAAAGTTCGACAAATAGAGCGCCGAGAAAAAAAACTAATGGAAAATTAGGTGAGGAATTTTGGATATGGCTTCAATTAAAAGTAATAGCTGATATTGGAATTATTGGTAGGCCAAATGCTGGTAAATCAAGTTTGCTTGCAGCGCTGACAAGAGCTAAGCCAAAAATAGCAAACTATCCTTTTACGACAATAAATCCAAATTTAGGAGTTTCTTACTACGCAGGAAAAGAAATTACTTTAGCCGATATTCCTGGTTTAGTGGAAGGCGCACATAAAGGTGTTGGCCTTGGAGATAAATTTTTGAGACATATAGAAAGGTGTAAAATTTTACTTCACTTAATAGATCTATCTGAAGACGATTTATTAAATTCTTATAAAAAAATTAAATCAGAATTATCTAACTATGATAAAGATTTAATAAAAAAAAAAGAAATCATTTTTTTTAATAAATCAGATTTATTAGATGATAACGAGATAAATGAAAAATTAAAAGAATTTAAAAAAAGAGTTAAAATTAAATATGAAATTTTGTCTGTTCATTCTAATAAAGACATTCAAAAAATAAAAAAATTATTGATTAAATATGCTAATTGAAAACGCAAATAAAATAGTTTTAAAACTTGGATCTGCGACTGTAATTGACAGTAAAGGTACTTTTAAAAAAAAATGGGTAACTTCTCTTATTAAAGATATAAAAAAATATGGAAAAGGAAAAAACTTTGTAATTGTATCATCAGGCGCAATTGCTCTTGGCCAAAAATATCTAAAGATTAAAAAAGGAAAAATTAAATTAGAAATGAGCCAAGCTATTGCAGCAGTTGGCCAAATTCATCTAGCAGGAGAATTTCAAAAACTATTTGATAAATATAAGATCAAGACTGGTCAAATTTTAATTAGCCCAGATGACACCGAGCAAAGAAGAAGAGCTATTAATGTAAGAAGAACATTTGATAATTTGTTTAAACTCAAAGCTATTCCTGTGGTTAATGAAAATGATTCAACAGCAACTAGTGAAATAAAATATGGAGATAATGATAGATTGGCAGCAAGAGTAGCGCAAATTATTGGGGCAGATATGCTGATTTTATTTTCTGATGTTGATGGACTATACGATAAGTCTAGAGATAAAAAAATTGTAAGAGAAGTTACTTCAATCGATGAAAAAATAGTGTCTTTGATTGATGGCAAAAAAAACAAATTTGGTTCAGGAGGTATTGCTACAAAGTTAGATGCTGCTAAGATTTGTATGAATTCAGGTAGTCATATGTTTATTGCTAATGGCAAAGTAAATAATCCAATTTCAAATATGATTAATAATAAAAAATATACTCATTTCTTTCCAAAAATTTCTACCTTGGACGCTAAAAAAAAATGGATTATCGGTTCCCTTAATTACAATGGAACTATTTATATTGATAGTGGAGCAGCTAGAGCTTTATCAAATGGTAAAAGCTTACTCGCAGCTGGAATTACTAAGATTAATGGAAATTTTAAAAAAGGAGAAAATGTAATAATCCTAGATCAAAATAATAATCAGCTAGCTCGGGGGCTATCATCATTTAGCTCTGTGGAAATCGATAAAATTAAAGGTAAACAAAGTAAAGAGATAGAAACAATTCTTGGTTATCTAAGTAAAACTGAGGTCATTCATAAAGATGATATGGTATTATTATAAATGAATTATTTAAAAATAATTGGAAAAAATGCAAAAAAAGCCTTTGAGCATTTAAAGAACGTAAAGCATAAAAAAATAAAAAAAATTTTAGAAAATTATAATAAATCTCTTCAAAAAAATACAAACAGGATAATTAAAGAAAATTTAAAAGATGTAAAAAGTGTTAAAAGAAAACATTTAGTTGACAGACTTATTCTAAATAAAAAGAGGATAGAAGGTATTAGACACTCAATAAATGAAATAGCAAAATTTAGAGATCCGGTTGGAAGAGTTTTAGAAACATGGCGCAGACCAAATAATTTAACTATTAAAAGAGTTACAACTCCAATTGGAGTCATAGGCGTAATATATGAAAGCAGACCTAATGTAACTGCTGATGTTGCAGCATTATGCTTAAAATCAGGAAATTGTTCTATTTTAAGAGGTGGATCTGAAGCTTTTAATTCTAATAGATTATTAGCTAATTTATTCAGAGATGAACTGCGAAAAAATAATATCAACCAAAACTGTGTTCAGTTTATTGAGAATAAAAATAGGAAAATAGTTGATCAACTATTATCAAAAATGAGTTCATACATTGATGTGATTGTACCTAGAGGAGGTAAAGGACTCGTAGCTAAAGTTCAAAAATTTTCTAACGTACATGTAATTGGCCATCTTGAAGGATTGTGCCACATTTATGTTGAGAAAACTTCTAATATTAAAATAGCGAAAGATTTAGTTCTTAATGCAAAAATGAGAAGGACAAGTATTTGCGGTGCGGTTGAAACTCTTCTGATTGAGGAAAAAGCTTTAAACTCACATGCTAAAGAAATAATAAATGCTCTTTTAAATTCAGGCTGTGAAGTAAGGGCTGATAAAAAAATTAACAAACTTTTTGAGGGAAAATTAAAAAAAACCACTGAAAAAGATTGGAAAACAGAATACCTAGATGCAATTATTTCTATAAAGGCAGTTAAAAATGTAAAAGATGCTGTCAAACATATTTTAAAATATGGCACAATGCACACCGATAGCATAATCACTAATAATAAAAAGAATGCTGAAATTTTTTTAAATGGAGTTAATAGTTCGATAGCAATGCACAACGTCTCAACTCAATTTGCTGACGGTGGTGAATTCGGTTTTGGCGGTGAAATAGGTATCTCTACCAATAAACTTCCACCTAGAGGTCCTGTAGGAATAAACCAACTAACTTCATACAAATATCTTGTATCTGGAAAAGGGATTGTCAGACCATAATTAATGGTAAGTTTCCAAAAAAAATATATTGGATTATTAGGTGGTAGTTTTGATCCTCCCCATAAAGGGCACTTAGGTATATCAAAAATTGCTATTAAAAAACTAAAGTTAAAAAAAATTTATTGGGTTATAACCAAAAAAAATCCTTTCAAAAATAAAACTTATTATTCTTTAGATGAAAGGATCAATTATGCAAATAAAATATCTAAATCGCAAAAAAAAATTTTAACAATATATCTAGAAAATATTGTCAAATCCTCTAGAGCTATTGATGTTATAAATTATTTTATAAAAAAAAAGAATATTAAGGATATCTATTTTATAATTGGGTCTGACAATTTAATCAGATTTCATAAGTGGAAAAGCTGGAAAAAAATAGTAAAATTAACAAAATTAGTTGTTTTTTCTAGGAGAGGATATGATAAAAAGAGTAGGAAATCAATAGTGGCTAAATATTTGAAAAATAAAATAATCTTTATTGAAAATAAGCATATAATAATTTCTTCGACAAAGTTAAGAAAATTAATAAGAAATTAACTATTGATGGAAATAACAAAAATTAAAAATAACATAGAAAAAATTCTTGATGATAACAAAGCCCAAAATATTACCTCAATTAATTTAAAGAATAAATCATATATTGCAGATTATATGATTATTGCTTCAGGGACTTCTTCTAGACATCTTCAATCACTTTCTGAAATTCTCATTACCGAATTAAAAAAAATTGGTATAAATAACTGTCGCATAGAAGGTCGTGATAGCAACGATTGGAAATTAGTTGATGCACATGATGTAATAATTCATATATTCCATCCTGAAAAAAGAGAATTTTATGATCTAGAAAAAATGTGGTCTGAAGAAATTCCAAAAGAGAAAGCAATGATATGAAAAAAATTTTAATTATATCAATATCAATTTTTTGCTTATTTAATTCAGCAAGTTTTGCAAAAAATGATCTTTACCAAAAAATTGACTTATTTGGAGAGGTGATTGATAAAATAAAAAAAGATTACGTAGATGATGTTGATCAAGTTGAAATGATAGATTCAGCTATTAATGGAGTTTTACAATCACTTGATCCTTATTCTGCTTACATGAGTCCTGAATTATTTAAAGAAATGCAAACAGATACTAAAGGAGAATTTGGAGGATTAGGAATAGAAATTGGTATGGAGTCTGGTGTGGTAAAAGTAATTTCACCTATTGATGATACTCCAGCATATAAAGCTGGTATTAGAGCAGGAGACTATATCGTTAAGATTGGTAAGGAACAAGTGCAAGGTAAAACCTTAATGGAAGCAGTTAAATTAATGCGGGGACCTGTAGGGACATCCATTGATCTTACAATTAGAAGAAAAAACGTAAAAAAACCTTTAGAGTTTAAAATTATAAGGAAAATAATTGAAGTGAGATCTGTGAGTTCAAGAATAATCAGTAAAGAAAAAAATATAGGTTACGTAAGACTAAAATCATTTAATGAAAATAGTGATAGTCAATTTTTAAAATCAATAAAAAAGTTTAAAAAAAATTCAAAAATTAAAGGCTATGTAATTGACTTAAGAAACAATCCAGGAGGTTTGCTAACACAAGCAATAAATATTACCGATTTTTTTTTAGATGAAGGTGAAATTGTATCTACAAAGGGTCGTAAGATTTCAGAAACAAGGAAATTTTTTGCAAGAAAAGGAGATGAAATTGACGGTAAACCTATTGTAGTTTTGATTAATAATGGTTCTGCATCTGCTGCAGAAATTTTTGCTGGAGCTTTAAAAGACCATAAAAGAGCAATCATTCTAGGTGAGAATTCTTATGGAAAAGGTTCAGTTCAATCTATAATTCCGTTAAGAAATGGCGGTGGTATGAGATTAACTATTTCTAAATATTATTTGCCATCTGGAAAATCTATTTCAGAGGTAGGAGTAACACCTGATATACTCGTTGAAGAAATTGGTAATGACTTTAAGATTAATACAGAAAAAGATAATCAACTTAATTACGCAATAAAACTATTTAATTCTTAATTTATGAATAATCAAAAACTCCCCATGAGAATTGGAGTAGGGATAATTGTATTAAATGAAAAAAATCAAGTCTTTGTCGGTAAAAGAAAAGACAATCCAACTGATAACTGGCAGATGCCACAAGGTGGTGTTGATAAAGGTGAAAGTTATATCAATGCAATGAAAAGAGAACTGCTTGAAGAAACAAGCATTAAAAATATAAAGATTATTAAAGAAATAGATAGTATTTATGAATATGAACTTCCAGATAATTTAGTAGGAATTATATGGAAGGGTAAATTTAGAGGCCAAAAACAAAAATGGTTTATAACAAAATTTTTAGGTAACGATAGCGAAATAAATTTAAATACAAAACATCCAGAGTTTATTGATTGGAAATGGATTGAACCTAAATTGTTGCCTAAAGTAATAGTGAATTTTAAAAAAGATTTATATCTTAATCTTCTAACGGAAATAAATCTCGTTATTGACTAATTTCTCTTAAAGTTTCTATTTTGTAAGATATCTTATACCTGTCTTTATCTGTAAAATTTGTATTATTTAATTGTGACTCTGTTTTTTTAAGCAAATCATTCACTAAAGCTTTATCAAAATTAGCTAAATCTCTTGCCGTAGAGGTTAAAATCAAAAGATTGTTATTAGAAAACTCAACAGTTCCATCTTCAACATAAAATTTTTTTTCAGCTTTAGCTTTAATTGTAATAATTCCAGGTCTTAAAAATGTTATTAAAGGAATATGATTATTTAAAATTCCCATTTGCCCCTCGTAAGAAGGAATTGTTACTTCGTCTACCTCTTGTTTTAAAATTGATTGATCTGGACTAATTATTTCGATTGTAAACATATCTGTCATTAATTGCTGTCTTTAGATAATTTTTCTGCTTTTTCAATAACCTCTTCTATTCCACCAACCATATAAAATGCCGCTTCGGGCAGATGATCGTATTCTCCTTTACATATAGCGTCAAAACCTTTTATCGTATCATCAAGGTCAACTAATTTACCTGGAGATCCTGTAAATACCTCAGCAACAAAAAATGGTTGAGATAGAAATCTTTGTATTTTTCTTGCTCTTGCAACGGTTAATTTATCTTCTTCTGAAAGTTCATCCATTCCAAGAATAGCAATAATATCTTGGAGAGATTTATACGCTTGTAAAATTTTTTGCACATCCCGAGCTACTCTGTAATGCTCTTCACCAACTACTCTTGGATCTAAAATTCTCGAAGTCGAGTCTAACGGATCTACGGCAGGATAAATTCCTATTTCAGCTATTTGTCTCGATAATACTGTTGTAGCATCCAAGTGCGAAAAAGATGTTGCAGGTGCTGGATCTGTTAGGTCATCAGCAGGAACGTAAATAGCTTGCACAGAAGTAATAGAGCCTTTGTCTGTAGAAGTAATTCTTTCCTGCAAATTACCCATATCTGTGGCTAATGTTGGTTGATAACCCACCGCTGACGGGATTCTTCCTAATAGAGCTGATACTTCTGAACCAGCTTGTGTGAACCTAAATATATTGTCTACGAAGAATAAAACATCCTGACCCTCTTTATCTCTAAAGTATTCTGCAACTGTTAGTCCGGTTAGAGCAACTCTTGCTCTTGCACCTGGTGGTTCATTCATCTGTCCATAAACAAGTGCTGCCTTTGATCCTTTACCATCAGTTTTAATTACTCCTGACTCTATCATTTCGTGATACAAATCATTTCCTTCTCTAGTTCTTTCACCTACACCTGCAAAAACTGAAAACCCACCGTGCGCTTTAGCAATATTATTTATAAGTTCCATTATCGTAACCGTTTTTCCAACTCCGGCTCCTCCGAATAAACCAATTTTTCCACCCTTTGCGTACGGAGCTAATAAATCGATAACTTTTATACCTGTAACTAGCTGCTCAGTTTCAGTTGCTTGATCTGTAAATTTTGGAGCTACTCTGTGTATCGGCCACTTTTCTTTTGTCTTAACTTCACCTTTTTCGTCTATTGACTCGCCAACAACATTTATAATTCTACCAAGTGTTTCAGGACCAACTGGTACACTTATTGGTGCTCCGGTATTTAAAACTTCATCACCTCTTTTAAGTCCTTCTGTTGCATCCATTGCAATTGTTCTAACGTCGTTTTCTCCTAAATGTTGCGCAACTTCTAAAATTAATTTATTTCCTGAATTGTTTACCTCTAAAGCTGTATAAATTTCTGGTAGGTCTGATTCAAAATTTACGTCAACTACAGCACCAATAATTTGTGTTATTTTTCCTTTTTTACTCATGATTATAAACTTTCAGCTCCTGATATAATTTCTATTAATTCTTTTGTAATAGAGGCTTGTCTGCTTCTATTGTAATCGATTGTAAGTTTATCAACTAAATCTCCAGCGTTTCTCGTTGCATTATCCATTGCTGTCATTCTTGATCCTTGTTCACTTGCTGCGTTTTCAAGCAGTGCTTTGAAAACTTGAGTTGAAATATTTTTTGGCAATAAGTCTTCTAAAATTTCATCTTCCTCTGGTTCAAATTCATATGAAAAATTTTGGTTGTTGCCTTCTTTTAAATTTTTTGTCTCTGCTGGAATTATTTGTTGAGCTTGTGGTATTTGTGTAATTACATTTTTAAAATTATTGTAAAATATAATACATTTATCAAACTTATTTTGATTGAATAAAGATATTATTTCTTTTCCTACCTCATCCGCTTCGTTAAAGCTTATATTTTTTTTATCTTTGAAACTGAATTTTTTAATAACATATTTTCCATATTCTCTTTTAATTTGATCATGTCCTTTAGATCCAACGGTAATAATATTAAGTTCTTTTCCTTCACTTAGAATTTTTTTAAAATTAGTCTTAGCTAATTTACAAATATTTGAATTAAATCCTCCACAAAGACCTCTGTCAGCGGTTAAAACTACACACAAATACTTTTTATCTTCTCCTGTGCCAACAAGTAGTCTTGGCGCATTATGAGGATCATTAATGGATTTAGTCAAATTCAATATTATGTTCTGCATTTTTTGGCTGTAAGGTCTGCCTTTCTCTGCGCTTTCTTGGGCTTTCCTTAGTTTTGCTGCAGCAACCATCTTCATTGCCTTAGTGATTTTTTGCGTAGATTTTACACTTTTAATTCTTTTTTTTAGATCGTCTAAACTAGGCATTATTTTTCTTATATTCCTCTATAACTTGTTTTAACTGATTTTCTGTATCCTCATCTAATTTTCCTGATGATTGAATAGCTTCAATAATTTCTGGTTTATCATTTTTAATTTTTTCGATCACATCTTTCTCAAATCCTTTAATTTTTCCTAAATCAACATCATCCAAGTATCCCTTTACTCCAGCAAATACTGAGATTACTTGTTCTGCAACAGTCATTGGAGAATATTGGTCTTGTTTTAATAATTCTGTTAATTTAGCTCCTCGATTTAATAATTGTTGAGTAGAGGCATCTAAGTCTGATCCAAATTGAGCAAAAGCTGCCATCTCTCTATATTGAGCAAGTTCTAATTTAATCGAGCCAGCTACCTTTTTCATTGCTTTAGTTTGTGCTGCAGATCCTACTCGCGATACTGATAAACCAACGTTGACAGCAGGTCTAATTCCTTGGTTAAATAATTCAGTTTCTAAAAATATTTGTCCATCAGTTATAGAAATTACATTTGTAGGAATATAAGCAGAAACGTCACCTGCTTGTGTTTCAATAATTGGCAATGCAGTTAGTGATCCACCTCCATTAGCGTCACTTAATTTTGCAGATCTTTCTAGGAGTCTACTGTGAAGATAGAAAACATCACCTGGGTAAGCTTCTCTTCCTGGAGGTCGTCTAAGTAAAAGTGACATTTGTCTGTAAGCTACTGCTTGTTTTGACAAATCATCGTAAACTATTAAAGCATGCATTCCATTGTCTCTAAAATATTCACCTATTGTGCAGCCAGTATAAGGAGCTAAAAACTGAAGTGGTGCAGAGTCTGATGCTGTTGCAGCGACTATAGTTGTGTATTTAAGTGCACCTGCTTCCTCTAAAGTTTTCGTTATTTGAGCTACAGTTGAACGTTTTTGTCCAATTGCCACATAAACACAATAAAGTTTTTTCTTCTCATCAGATGACTCGTTTATTTTTTTTTGGTTTATAATTGCATCAATTGCAACTGCGGTTTTACCTGTTTGCCTGTCACCAATAATTAATTCCCTTTGTCCTCTGCCTACAGGTATAAGAGAGTCGATAGATTTTAAACCTGTCTGCATTGGTTCACTAACAGATTGCCTTGGAATTATACCTGGGGCTTTTACTTCAACTCTTTTTCTTTCTTTAGAAGAGATAGCTCCTTTTCCATCTATTGGATTTCCTAAACCATCAACAACTCTTCCTAATAATTCTTTTCCAACTGGAACATCAACAATTGCATTGGTTCTTTTAATTGTATCGCCCTCTTTAATTTTTCTATCATCTCCAAAAATTACAACTCCAACATTGTCATTTTCTAAGTTTAATGCCATGCCTTTTGAGCCATCTTCAAACTCAACCATCTCCCCAGCCTGAACATTATCCAAACCGTAAACTCGTGCAATTCCATCACCAACTGATAAAACTTTTCCAATTTCTGAAACTTCAGCTTTTTCACCAAAATTTTTAATTTGATCCTTAAGTAATTTAGTAATTTCTGAAGGGTTTATAGACATATTAACTTTCTAACATTGCTTGTTTGTATTTATTTAATTTATTTTTAATCGAGGTATCAATCATAAAACTTCCAAGTTGAAGTTTTAATCCTCCAATAAGTTCTTTATCAACCTTGTAGTTAAATTTTATTGTTGAGCTTGTGGAAGAAGATAATTCTTTACTTATATTCTCAAGTTCAGTTTCTGATAATTCTTTAGAAGATATTAAAGAGGCTTTAACTTCTCCTCTTTTTTGAGCACATAATTTTAAAAAACTATCAATAATTTTTTCCACAAAAAATATTCTTCTTTTTTCAATTAATAAAAACATAAAGTTTTTTAAATTTTTTGAAAAGTTTAACTTTTCAGCTAATAGGTTTAATACGTTGTTTTGATTATCTTTACTTTGAGTTGGATTGTGTATAAAATTTTTTATTTCTAGGCTTTTGATCAATAGAGAGGCAAAGTTCTTAATATCATTTTCTATTTTCTCTAGTTCATTGGCTTCTTGCGCTACTTCAAAAAGTGCGCGAGAGTATCTTTCTGAAGTTTCTGATGAGAAAGATTTATTTGAGCTCATTTTTTATTGAAATTATTATGAAATAATGAGCGTGTCGTACCATAAGAGTTTACCTTGTTCAAGTTTCCAAATAATCGATTAACCAAAATTTACGGGATCGACATCAACCGTAAGTTTAATTTTGCTTGAGATTTTCAATGAATTTAGAAGTTTAGAAACCATTTTTTGCTTTAAGCTTTTCTCATTAAACCTAATTAATAATCTTGATCTAAATTTTTTTTTTATCTTAAGGAAAGGCGAGTCTACAGGGCCCATGATTTCTAAACCATTAATCTGACTAAGACGTGTTTTAATTTCTCTAGCTCCTTCAATACTTAAAGATTGATTATTAGCTGATATGATTATTGCGATAAGTCTACAAAAAGGAGGTAGGGAATTTTCTTTTCTCGAAATAAGCTCCTTTTTTAAAATTTCATCAGGATTATTTTTTATCAACTCATTTAAAGTAATGTTCTCAGGAGATAATGTTTGGTAAACAATTAAAGACTCAGAACTAAATCTACCAGCTCTTCCGCTTAATTGATTATACAATTGAATATTTTTTTCAGTAGTTCTTAAGTCGTAACCTCTTCCCGAAAAATCTGCATCAATTACAACTATACAATTTAATTTAGGAAAGTTGAAACCTTTTGAAATCATCTGAGTTCCAACTAAAATGTCTACCTGATTATTTCTGATTCTGTTAAATAAGGAATTTGTGTGATCCTTTTTTTTCATATAATCACTTGAAAAAATTTCTATTTTGCAAGTTGGAAATAATTTACTTACTTCCTCATAAATTTTTTCAACACCTGGCCCATACATTATAAAATCACAATTTTTTTCATCTTTACATTTATTAAATATTTTTTTTTCAGAAGAACAATGATGACAGACAGCTTTGTTTTTACTTTTGTGGAATGTTAAATACATCGAACAATTATTACAGATTTGTTTATAACCGCAATTTTTACAAATTAAATATGGAGCATAACCTCTTCTATTTAAAAAAAATAAAACTTGTTCCCCTTTCTCAAGAAATTTTTTAACAATTTCAATACTTTCATCAGAGACAAAGCTATGTTTTATTTTTTTTAGATTTAAATTGACAATTTTTGTTTTTGGTAAAGGATAATCGTCATATCTCTTCTTAATTTTAAAATGTCTAAATTTTTTATTTTGAATATTATTAAAAGTTTCTAGAGATGGTATGGCGCTTACTAAATGGATTGGTATTTTTTCAAAAGAAGCTCTCGCTATTGCCATATCTCTTGCATGATATATTACACCTTCATCTTGCTTGTAGGAAGTGTCATGTTCTTCATCAACAATTATAATTCCAAGTTTTTTAAAGGGTAAAAGTAAAGAGGATCTCGCCCCAACGACTAATTTAATATTATTATTAATTATACCATTCCAAATAATTCTTTTATTTTTTGGCGTTATTTTCGAATGCCAAATTGCAGGTTCGAAACCAAAGAAATCATGGAACCTCGACTTAAATTCATTAGTTAAGAAAATTTCAGGAAGCAAAACTAAAGCTTGTTTATTTTCAGCAATAATTTTTTTTATTCTCTCAAAATATACAAGTGTTTTACCTGAACCGGTTGTTCCTTGAAGGACAGAAACATCAAATCTATTATTTTTTGAATTTAAAAATTTTAAAGCATCATTTTGCTCATGATTTAATTTGAATTTTTTTGCTTTAATTGCTCTTAGATCAAAATTTTTATCATTTTTAATAAATAAATTTTTATTACCCCCAATAACCATTTTAAGAACAAGCCCTGCAGGTGTTACGTTGTACATCGCAAACCATTTAATAAAATTAATGAAATTTCTATTTAAAGAAATTTCCCCAATTTTTTTATGAATATTTTTAATTTTTATATCTTTTGGCACAAAACTTTCACTTGGCCACACAACACCAATAGCCTTTTCTTTCCCAAAAGGAACTTCAACGATATCGCCTGGTGTTAATTTTTCTTTTTTTGTTTTGTATGTAAATGAAAAATTAAATATTTTAGGCAGCAATACTTGCGCTTTCATATTTTAATAGTAGTTGAATTTTTTGTTTTTAAAAATGAATTGGTCTTTTATCAACAGCTAAAGCCGCTTCTTTAATGGCTTCCGTATGTGTTGGATGGGCATGGCAAGTTCTAGCAATGTCCTCTGCGCTAGCACCAAATTCCATTGCTAAAGCCATCTCTGCAATCATATCTCCACAATGTGGTCCAATTATATGTACACCCAAAACTTTATCTGTTTTACTATCTGCCAGAATTTTAACAAATCCTTCAGTTTCATTGTTAACTTTTGCTCTTGAATTTGCAAGAAAAGGGAATTTTCCTGTTTTGTAAGATTTATTTTCCTCTTTTAATTGTTCTTCTGTTTTGCCAACAGTAGCAACTTCTGGTGATGTGTAGATAACACCTGGTATCACATCGTAATTCACATGCCCTGCTTGGCCTGCTAGTATCTCAGCAACTGCAATACCTTCTTCCTCAGCTTTATGAGCTAGCATAGGTCCTTTGATAACATCACCTATAGCATAAATATTACTTAATGAAGTTTGTAATTTATTATTTACTTCTATTCTTCCTTTACTGTCTTTTTTAATTCCTACCTTAGAAAGGTTTAGTCCCTCTGTATAAGGTTTTCTTCCAACAGATACTAAAACTTTATCAACTTCTAATACCTCTTTTTTTGAATTCTTTACGTTAGTATAAGAAATGAAAACAGACTTACCTTTATCTTCAATGGACTCAACTTTTGACCCCATTTTGAATTTAATTCCTTGCTTAGATAATATTTTTTGAAATTCATTTGAAATTTCTCTATCCATACCAGGTGTTATATAATCTAAAAACTCTATAACAGTAACATCAGAACCAAGTCTAGACCAAACAGATCCCATCTCTAAACCAATATAGCCCCCACCAATGACTGCTAACTTATTTGGCACTTTATCAAAAGATAGAGCACCAGTAGAAGAAACAATATTTTTTTCATTGATTTTAATACCAGGTAATGAAGTTACAGTTGAACCAGTGGCTATGACAATGTTTTTAGATTTTATATTACTTCTTTTGTTGTTATTTTCATAAACTACAATGTCATTTTTTGAAAAAAGAACTCCTTTGCCTTTAAAATAAGTAACTTTATTTTTTTTAAACAAAAATTCAACGCCCTTTGTTAAAACTTGTATAGACTTATTTTTATTAGACATCATTTTTTCGATATTCAGTTTGATGCCGTTAAATTCGATTCCTTGTTGGTTAAAATCTTTTTTGGCTTTGTGATAATTTTCAGATAAGTTTAGTAGACTTTTTGATGGTATACATCCTACATTAAGGCACGTTCCACCTAGTGCGCCCCTAGACTCAACGCATGCTGTTTTTAAACCTAACTGAGCTGCTCTTATAGCACAAACATACCCACCAGGGCCGCCACCTATTACCACTAAATCAAAATTATTTTCCATCATTAAATGTTTAAAAAAAGTCTTTTTGGCTGTTCTAACGAATCTTTTACTATTTTTAAAAAGGAAACTGCCTCTTTACCGTCAATTATCCTATGATCGTAAGACAAAGCTAAATACATTACTGGTCTTATTTCAACTTTACCATCAACTACAACAGGCCTCTGAATAATATTATGCATGCCTAAAACTGCTGATTGAGGTGGATTCAATATTGGTGTGGATAGCATTGATCCATAAATTCCACCATTAGTAATGGTAAAAGTACCACCTTGAAGATCATTAATTGTAATTTTTCCATCTCTGGCTTTTTGACCAAGTTCAACTATATTTTTTTCTATATCAGCAAAAGACATCTCATCTGTCTCTCTTAAAACTGGAACAACTAATCCCCTATCCGTACCTACAGCTATGCTGATATTGTAATAATTTTTATAAACAATTTCCTCACCTTGAATTTCTGCATTGATGGAGGGATAATTTTTTAAACCTATGACACAAGCTTTTACAAAAAAAGACATGAAACCAAGCTTTACTCCATATTTATTTAAAAACTCTTCTTTGTATTCACTTTTCATCGACATTACCTCGCTCATATCAACTTCATTAAAAGTTGTTAGCATTGCAGCGTTCTCTTGAGCTTCTTTTAGTCTTTTTGCTATGGTCAATCTTAACCTTGTCATTTTGACTCTTTCTTCTGGACCGTACTTAATTTTTCTTTCTGATGGAGATGGTTTTGAACCCATCATAGCCATTATATCTTCTTTTAAAACAACTCCATTTTTTCCTGAACCCTCTATACGACTAATATCTATTCTAGCTTCGCTAGCCATTTTTCTGGCAGAAGGAGAAGCTTGTTTTTCAAATTTTTGAGATATTTTTTCCTCATGGAAATTATCTAATATTAATGGTTCTTCTTCTAATTTTTCTTCTTCTAATTTAAGTGGTAGTTCCTCAATTTTTTTTGTTTTTACTTTTTGTTCTTCAAAAATTTTCGGCTTATTTTCTTCTGGTATCTTTTTCTTTTTTGGAGGACTGTAATTATTTATCTCCTTAGCTTGAATCTCTTTACTTTTTTTTAAACCATCAATAGTTCCCAAAAGTGAACCTACGTTAACGGTTTCACCTTCTTTAACTATAATACTGCCAAGTATCCCATTAGTTGGAGATGGTACTTCAACATTAACTTTATCAGTTTCTAGTTCAACAATTGGTTCATCTGCTGAAACTTGTTCCCCTTGGGATTTAAGCCATTTCGATACTGTCGCTTCAGTAACGGACTCACCTAAAGTTGGAACTGTGATTTTTTCTGCCATTTAATCTTTAAATATCTTTTCTAATATTTCTTTTTGTTGTGCAAGATGTTTGTTTAAATTTCCAGTCGCAGTAGAAGAAGACGCATTTCTACCAACATATTTTACAGACTTATCACCAAAATTTATCATTTCTAAAGTTCTATCTATGTAATTTCTAACAGTATTCCACGCTCCCATATTTTTTGGTTCTTCTTGACACCAAACAAAATTAGCTTTTGTATATCTTCTCAATATGTTTGCTAAGGTTTTTGCAGGAAACGGATAGAGCTGCTCTATTCTAATAATTGTAACTGAATTATTTTTATAAATTTCTCTTGCCTCTATTAAATCAAAATAGATTTTTCCTGAGCACATAACCACTTTTTTAATTTTGTCATCTTTCCTTTTAAGCTCTAATAAATTGTTTGCTTTTGAGTAAGCATCATCTTCTAACACTCTATGAAATGTACTTTTTTTTGAAAACTCTGAAATATTTGAAACACATTTTTTATGTCTTAGTAATGACTTAGGTGTCATAATTATTAAAGGTTTTCTAAATTCTCTGTGCATTTGACGTCTCAAAACATGGAAATAATTTGATGGAGTTGTGCAATTTACTACTTGAATATTTTCGCCTGCACACAATTGTAAAAATCTTTCTAATCTTGCTGAAGAATGTTCTGGTCCTTGACCTTCATATCCATGAGGCAATAGCATTACCAAGCCACTAGCTCTTCCCCATTTGGACTCTGCTGAAGAAATAAATTGATCAATAATAACCTGAGCTCCATTGGCGAAATCTCCAAATTGAGCTTCCCATAAAACTAATGTTTCAGGTTCAGATAAAGAATATCCAAACTCGAAACCTAAAACTGCTAATTCAGATAAAAGGCTATCAATTATCTCAAAATTTTTTTGATTTTTAGAAATATTATTAAGAGGGATATATCTTTCATGATTTTCTTGATTTCTTAAAACTGCATGCCTTTGACTAAAGGTTCCTCTACCTGAGTCTTGGCCTGATAATCTGACTGAAAAACCCTCAGTGAGTAAAGTACCAAAAGCCAAGCTTTCAGCTGTAGACCAGTCAATTGCTTTCCCTGACTTTATTGCTTCTGCTCTTAGGTTTAAAACTTTTTTCAAAGTTTTATGAACTATAAAATTTTCTGGAATATTTGAAGCTTTTTTGCCTATCTCAATTAATTTATTTTTATCAACACCGCTTACCCCTCTTTTATCCTTACCAAGGCCAGGCTTAAATCTTGACCACGCTCCATCGAACCATTTAAGCTCTGATTTATAGTTTTTTGAAGATGCAAACTCATCCTCTAAAAAGTTTTTAAAATTTGTTTTTTCTTCTTTTAGTTTAACATCAGTAGTTAGTCCTTCCTCACTTAACTTTTTTCCATAAATAGTAAGAGTAGATGGGTGAGATTTTATTTTTTTGTACATTATGGGTTGTGTGAAAGAAGGTTCATCTCCCTCGTTATGACCAAATCTTCTGTAACAAACCATATCAATGACTACATCTCTATTAAACTTTTGCCTGTATTCTGTTGCAATTTTGGCGCAATGCACCACTGCTTCTGGATCATCTCCATTAACATGAAATATTGGAGCTTGAGCAATCTTTGCTACATCAGAAGGATATGGAGAAGATCTTGCAAATCTTGGCGCAGTTGTAAAGCCGATCTGGTTATTTACAATTATATGAATCGTTCCACCAATATTATGACCTGGAAGACCAGACATTGCAAAACATTCTGCGACTATACCTTGTCCTGCAAAGGCAGCATCTCCATGCATTAAAACTGGGATTACTTTTTTTCTCTCTTTATCTTGATGGAAAAATTGTTTAGCTCTTACTTGCCCTAACACTACTGGATTAACTGCTTCTAAATGAGATGGATTGTCTGTGAGACTTATGTGAACAGAGTTTCCATCAAACTCTCTATTAGATGAAGCACCTAAGTGATATTTTACATCACCTTCAAAATCTTTACTTGTTTTTACTGTTTTTCCAAAAAATTCACTAAATATTGCTTTGAATGGTTTACCCATAACGTTAGCTAACACATTAAGTCTTCCTCTATGAGGCATACCTATCTTAATTTCTTTTGCACCTAAATTTCCACCTCTTTTGATTATTTGTTCCAAGGCTGGTATTAAAGACTCACCTCCATCTAAACCAAATCTTTTTGTACCGACAAATTTTACATGCAAATATTTTTCAAAACCTTCTGCTTGTATAATCTTTTTTAAAATTGCCTTTTTTCCATTTTCAGTAAATATCACATCTTTCTCTGGTCCTTCAATTCTATTTCTAATCCAAGCTTTCTCATCAGGATCCCCCATATGCATAAACTCATAGCCAATATTAGAACAATAAGTTTTTTTAAGAATGTTCAAAATTTGGTTAAGATCTGCATATTGAAGTCCAAGCACTCCGTCTAAAAATATTTGTCTACCATAATCACTTTTTTTGAATCCATAACTTTCAGGTTTAAGTTCTAAATGCTCTTCTTTTTTTTGAATTGATAAAGGATCAAGATTTGCAATTAGATGTCCTCTGATTCTGTAAGCCCTGATTAACATAATAGCTCTTACCGAATCTTTCGTAGCTTGTTTAATAGAAGTTAGTCCTAATTCTGATGATTGGTTTTCAATTATTTCTTTGTTTTTATTTTTAATTGTGAATTTTTTAATTTTTTTTTCAGGAGACCAGCTTGGTCCATTCAAATCCTCATAAACTAACTTTTCATCATCACTTAATCCATCAAAAAAATTTTTCCAACTTTCGGGTAAAGAATTTGGATCAGAAATGTAATCGGCGTAAAATTCTTTAATAAATTCAGAATTGTTTCCAGCTAAGAACGATGTCTTTTTATATACTGTGTTGTTATTTGAAGACGACATTAAAAATTTATTTTAACATAAATTATTAAAAATCAACCATTAAGTTTTTGATAAAGTGTCTTACCAATGTCTGCAGGTGACTTAGATATGATAATACCAGCTGATTTCATTATCTCTATTTTGTCCTCTGCGCCACCTTTGCCCCCTGAAATTATTGCTCCAGCATGCCCCATTCTTCTTCCCGGTGGGGCAGTTAATCCTGCAATAAACCCAACCATTGGTTTTTTTATCTTTTCTCTTTTCAAAAATTCTGCAGCTTCCTCTTCTGCTGAACCTCCTATTTCTCCAATCATAGCTATTGACTTTGTATCATCATCTTTCAGGAAAAGTTCTAAGCAGTCTATAAAATTTGTGCCATTAATTGGATCGCCACCTATACCTATACAAGTTGATTGACCCAAACCATTAGAAGATGTTTGAGCAACAGCTTCATAAGTTAATGTACCTGATCTTGAAACGATGCCAACTGTGCCTTTTTTATGAATATTACCTGGCATTATACCTATCTTACATTCATCTGGTGTAATTATACCTGGGCAGTTCGGACCTATAAGTCTTGATTTACTTTTTTTCAAATATTGTTTTACCTTTAGCATATCTAAAACTGGAATTCCTTCGGTTATACAAACTATGAGTTCTATTTCTGCTTCAATAGCTTCTATAATTGCACTCCCAGCAAATTTTGGCGGAACATAAATCATTGTTGCATTTGCTGCTGTTTTTTCTTTTGCTTCTATAACAGTATTGAATACTGGTAAATTTAAATGTTTCTGACCTCCTTTTTTAGGTGTAACGCCTCCGACTAAGTTGGTTCCATATTTCAAAGCTTGTTCTGAATGAAATGTTCCGTGCATACCTGTGAAACCCTGACAAATTACTTTTGTATTCTTATTTACTAGAACTGACATTATTTAATTGCCTCGACGATTTTCTTTGCAGCATCATTAAGATCAGAAGCAGATAATATTTTAAGGTTAGACTTTTCTAAAATTTCTTTTCCCTCTTTAAAATTTGTACCTGCAAGTCGTACAACTAAAGGGACTGTTAAATTTATTTCTTTAGCAGCTTCAACTACTCCCTGGGCCAAAACATCACATCTCATTATTCCTCCAAATATATTTATTAGAATTCCTTTAACATTTTCATCGGTAAGAATTAATTTGAAAGCGGCGGTCACTTTTTCCTTTGTTGCTCCACCACCGACATCAAGAAAGTTAGCGGGTTCTTTTCCATGAAGCTTAATTATGTCCATAGTAGCCATTGCTAAACCTGCGCCATTAACCATACAACCAATAGAACCGCTAAGCTTAATGTATGCTAAATCAAATTTGCTTGCTTCTATCTCAGCTGGGTCTTCCTCATTTAAATCTCTTAACTTAAAAATATCTGGTCTTCTAAAAATTGCATTATCATCGAAGCTCATTTTAGCATCCAAACAAATCAAATCATTAGTTTTTGTAACAATAAGTGGGTTAATTTCAACAAGATTTGCATCTTTTTCAATTATTATTTTATAAATTGCTTTTATTAGTTTGCTTGCAATGACTTTTTGTTTTTCATTAAATTCAAAAATCGAAATTATATTTTCAATTTCTTTATCATTTGGCCCCTCGCTTTTTAATTCTATTTTATTTGTAATAATTTTATTAGGATTTTCTGAAGCTACCTTCTCTATATCCATACCACCTTCAGTGCTGCTGATAAAAGCTATCTTAGAGGACTCCCTATCCACCAAACAAGATAGATAAAATTCTTTTGAGATATCAGATGCCTCTTCAATATATAATCTCTTTACTTCTTTTCCCTCTGGGCCGGTTTGATGAGTTATTAATATTTTTCCCATCATTTTTTTTGCCTCTGTTTTTAATTCATCCAAATTTTTAATTAATTTTACACCTCCAGCTTTACCTCTACCCCCCGCATGGATTTGAGCTTTCAATACAAATTCTTTACTTTTAAGTTCAAGAATTTTTTTATCTATTTCGTTTATCGAGAGAATTACTACTCCTTTGGATACTGGAGCACCAAAATCTTTTAAAATTTTCTTCGCTTGATGTTCATGTATATTCATTAACTAATCATTTTATTTTGATAAATTCTGTCTTCCCAAGTTGTGAAGGGAAATTTAAAGGTATTCTTAAGTTCAAAATTATTATTCGTCAAATAATTATGGATTTTTTTTTTGTCGTAATTTTGAAAAATATCGCTATTATGGAATTCTATTAAGATAAATTGTACTCTACTTTTTAAAAATGAGCCAGTTCCCTTTAATACTTGAAGCTCATGTCCCTCTGTATCAATTTTCAATAAATCAATTTTAGAAATATTATTGGTTTTAATGATTCTGTCTAATCTATAAGTATTAATCAAATACTCATTTAAAATCATATCGTTTATTGATCCACCAAATAGTTTTGCTTTTAAATTTAAATAGTTATTACTTTTATTAATTTTTGTAAGTGATGTGGTTAAATCATGTTTATTAATATATAAAATTTGTTTCTTTTCTTCATCAGATAAAGCAAAATTGTAAATCTTTATTTCTTTTTTTTCAAAATATTTTTTTTTTATAAATTTATAAATATTTTTTTGAGGTTCAAACATTAAAATTTTTTTTAAATTAAAATTTTTATAAATTAAATCAACGTATGATCCTTTGTGTGATCCAACGTCAATATAAATATCCATATTTGAAATATTTTTTTTTAATTGATTTAGTATTTTTTTTTGATGAAAAAATTTATCAATTAAATCGAAAAATAAAATAGCTATTTTTTCTAGAAATTTCATTTTAAATCTTTACAACTTAAATTTAATTTTAACTTGACTAATATGTTTCCAATTCTTTCGTTAGAAAAACAATCTGCATCAAGTATATAACCAGTTATAAACTTTTCATCTTTTCTAGTCTCAAAAATATAGTTAACTTCTTTCTCTTTAATCTTGGAAATAAAGTAACTCTTGTAATTTTCAAAATATTTATCTCCTTTAGTTGGAAAACTTACAGAAGGATGATGCCATTGGTTTGGAGAATTATCATAAACATCTAATATTGGTGAAATTATTTGATACTCTGTAATTAAAATTTTATTATTTTTGTCATTTTTTAAGTATTTTAATATTTCGATAATATCATTAACTTCTTCTCTAGGGTTGTTTGGATTTAAATGAGAAATCCATTTTAAGCCTTTTAACTTTCCATCAATTATTTCAGCATCTATGGACTTTGAAACATCAATATTTTCTAATTCATTAAACTTTCTCTCTTCATTAAATCTGACATGATATTTAAATGTCGAAAATAAGCATATTGTTATTAAAATAGTTAATAAGTAATTAGTTTCAAATGTTTTGTTATAAAATGAATGAGCTATACCACATAACAACGGTATCAAAAAAAATATAAAATTTTGATTTAACGTAATCATTTGATGAAAAATTAAAAGTATTGATAAACAAATAAATATTGAAAGTATTAAAAAATCGTCTTTAGTTAAAAAATTTTTGATTTTCAATTTTATTAAAACGAACAAAAGTATGAATACAAAAATTGATATAAATTTGTATTTAATTATTTCATTTATTAAACTGAATTTATAATTAGCTAATCTATCTCCACCAATTGAAGACCCAAAAAAAATATATTGTTGTAAGAAATCATAAAAATTAATATCAGTCACAAAAAAAAATAAAAAAAGTAAAACTAAGGCCATCACTGATCCAATGGTTGAGTTCATTAAAATTACTTTTTTTTTGTCTTTATAAATAGATGAGAGTAATAAAATAAAAAAAGAAATAATTATTATCCCATATGCGGCAGGAGTTTGTTTCGATAAAAAAGAAAAAAGTAATATTGGCGGTATAAAAATAAAATAGTTAAAGTTTTTAGTCTTAATAAAAAAGATTAAAGTATAAAATGCTACTATCATAAAAAAGACTGAATGATGATCTACAAATGGAGTCCCCACTATAGGATAAAATAGAATTGAGATCAGAAGTGAGTAGATGAAAGAAAATAAATTTGATAAGCCGATTTTTTTAAATAAAAAGTAACTTATAATTGCAAATAAGGAATTTATTATTGAGGAATGAATTATAAAAGTGCTCCAAGAAACTCCAAGCAGTCTAAAAAAGAAGGCGTTCAAATAGTCTAAAAGTGGTCCCGTTACAAGCCAATAGTCAGTAAATGGCCTATATCCCTCTAAAACTCTGTATCCTCCATTAAATAATACCGTATTATCCATTGGCATTATTCCAATAAAACCATAGTGATAATTAATAGAAAATGACAAAAACCCTAACGAAATAATAAAAATTTTATTACTGTAAGTCAGGGTCAATTTTTTTTGCAGCATTAAAAAGATCTTCTACAGCTTTAATAGATTTTTCAAAGTTATTTTTTTCTTCATCGGCTAAATTTAATTCTATGATCTTTTCTACTCCATTAGACCCAATAATTACTGGAACTCCTGCGTATATATTCTTTGCGCCGTACTCACCATTTAAATGAACCGCACACGGTAGTTGTTTTTTTAGATCTTTTAAATAACTTTCAGCCATTTCTACTCCGGAGGCAGCTGGAGCATAAAATGCTGATCCTTTTACAAGATATTTTACTATTTCAGCTCCACCTTTTTTTGTTCGATCTATAATTTTATCCAATTTTTCTTTTGATAGTTTTCCTTCTGTGACAAGTTCTTTAATCTTTTTTCCTTCAACCGTAGTAGATCCTAGCATTGCCACCATACTATCTCCATGACCTCCCAAAACAAAAGATTTGATTTTTTTTACTGGTACTTTCAGTTCTCGAGATAGAAAATAGATAAACCTAGAAGAGTCTAGTATTCCTGCCATACCAACAACTTTATTTTTTGGTAAACCAGAATATTTTTGCAATGCCATTACAATTACATCGAGGGGATTTGTAATGCAAATTACAAACGCATTAGGAGAGGTTTTGTTAATTCCTCTTGCTACTTGTTTTATTATCTTTAAGTTTATTCCAAGTAAATCATCTCTTGTCATTCCAGGTTTTCTTGGCACTCCTGCAGTAATAATTATTACATCAGAATTTTTTGTATCTTCATAATTATCTGTTCCAATTAAATTGACATTAAATCCATTAATAGGAGAAGATTGAGCTATATCAAGAGCTTTTCCTTTAGCTATACCAGCGGCAACATCAAATAAAACAATATCTGCTAATCCTTTTAAAGCAATCAAGTGAGCTAAAGTTCCCCCTATTTGTCCAGCGCCTATGAGTGTAATTTTTTTATTCATCTGTTCTCTTTTGTTATTTCATTGTTGGCATCACAAATTCTGGATCAGACCTTAATCCTGAAGGCCATCTTGATGTTGTTGTTTTTAGTTTAGTATAAAATCTGACACCCTCAGGCCCATGCATATGTTGATCTCCAAATAAAGATCTCTTCCATCCTCCGAAACTATGAAAAGCCATTGGAACTGGGATTGGAATATTAATTCCAATCATTCCAATCTTTGCTTTGCTTGAAAATGTTCTGCCTGTGTCACCGTCTCTTGTAAATATACTTGCGCCATTACCAAATTCGTGATCATTAACTAGTTTTAATGCTTCATCAAAATCTTTTGCTCTTACTACAGACAAAACTGGTCCAAATATTTCCTCTTTATAGATCCTCATATTTTTTTTAACATGATCGAATAAACATCCACCAATGTAATATCCGTTCTCATATCCTTGTAGCTTGAAATTTCTACCATCAACTACTAAAGTAGCGCCTTCTTTTTCACCTAGATCAACATAACTTTTAACTTTTGCTAGATGCTCTTTAGTTACAAGAGGACCCATTTCAGATTGTTTATCCATTCCAGGACCAACCTTTAATGCTTCAACTTTTTTTGCTAAAGATTCTACTAATTTATCTCCTATACCGCCAACTGCTACCGCAACAGATTGAGCCATACATCTTTCTCCGGCAGATCCATAAGCTGCCCCCATTAATCCATTAACTGCTTGGTTCAAATCACAATCAGGCATTACTACGCAATGATTTTTGGCTCCACCAAGAGCTTGAACTCTTTTCTCATTTTTTGCGCAGTTTTCGTAAATGTATTTAGCGATTGGTGTCGAGCCAACAAAACTCATTGCAACTACATCTTTATTATTTATTAAAGCATCTACAGCTTCTTTGTCTCCGTTTACTACATTAAATACTCCGTCTGGAAGACCAGCATCTTTTAATAATTCTGCTAATCGCATTGAACATGAAGGATCTTTTTCAGATGGTTTCAAAACAAAAGTATTTCCACAAGCAATTGCCATGGGAAACATCCACATTGGAACCATAGCAGGAAAATTAAAAGGTGTGATACCTGCACAAACTCCTAATGGTTGTCTTATAGACCAGCTATCAACATTAGTTCCAACATTTTCTGTAAATTCTCCTTTAAGCATTTGAGGAATACCACAAGCATACTCCACTACTTCTAACCCTCTTGTTAATGAACCTCTTGCATCCTCATAAACTTTACCATGTTCAGCAACGATAATTTTAGTTAGTTCATCAGAATTTTTTTCAATTAATTCCTTAAATTTAAACATTATTCTTGCTCTTTGTAGAGGAGGAGTATTGGCCCAAGGTTCAAACGCTCTCTTAGCGTGTTCGACTGCTTGATTTACATCTTTTATAGAAGCAAGTTTTACTTCGGAACTTTGTTCCCCTGTCGCAGGATTAAATACTTTGTTAGTTCTTTTTGAGTCTCCACTAAATATTTTTCCCCCAACAAAGTGATCAATAATTTTCATGATGATATTGAATAAATAAGCTTTTAGCTTGTTGCAAGCATTTTCTTAATAGATCCAATAGCTTTTGCTGGATTTAATCCTTTTGGACAAGAATTAGTGCAATTCATAATCGTATGGCATCTATATAATTTAAGTTCGTCTGCTACTTTTCTTAGTCTCTCTTTTTTGTCCCCATCTCTACTATCATTAATCCAACGGTAAGCTTGTAGTAAGACAGCAGGCCCCAAGTACTTATCGCCATTCCACCAATAGCTTGGGCATGAAGTTGAGCAACAAGCACACAATATACATTCATAATAACCATCTAATTTTTCTCTATCCTTTTGTGACTGTTTAATCTCCTCTTTTTCTTTTCCTGTTTGCTCAGTTTGCAGCCACGGTTTAATAGACTCGTACTGTTTATAAAGAGTAGTTAAATCTCCAATTAGATCTTTTACTACTTTTAAATGTGGCAAGGGATAAATATTTAAATCTCCGTTAATATCAGTATGAGATTTAATGCAAGCTAAAGTATTTACTCCATCTATATTCATCGCACATGAGCCGCAAACCCCGTGAGCACATGATCTTCTGAATGTAAGAGATGGATCTATTTCATTCTTAATTTTGAATAAAATATCTAAAACTTTTGGGCCACAATTATCCATATCAACTTCAAAAGTATCAACTCTAGGATTTTGTTTTGTAGATGGGTCCCACCTATAAATATTTATTTTTTTTAAATTTTTTGAATTTGTTTCGTCTTTATAATACTTACCAACTTCTATTTTTGAACTTTGAGGTAAGTTGAATTGAGCCATTCTTAATAAACTCTCTCCTTTGGTGGGAAGTATTGAACATCGTTAGTCAATGTTCTTGAGTGAACATCTCTATATTTTATCTCCACTTTTTTATCACTTTGCCAAGCTAAAGTGTGCTTCATAAAGTTTTTATCATCTCTCTTATCAAAATCCTCTCTAGCATGTGCGCCTCTACTTTCTTTTCTGCTATAGGCTGAGTCCATAGTAGTCAATGCTTGTCTGATTAAATTATCAAATTCCAGAGTTTCAACTAATTCTGTATTGAAAAGAAGAGATTTGTCTTTAACTGAAATATCTTCCATACCCTCATAAGGCTTACGTATTTGATCTACACCTTCTTTTAATGTCTTTTCAGTTCTAAACACAGCACATTTTGATTGCATTGTTTTTTGCATATTTAATCTTAATTCTGCTGTCTTAGTCGCGCCCGAGGAGTTTCTTATTTTATCAAATCTATCTAAACATTTATCCGTCTCTGAATTTGAAACTTCTTCATGAGCCATACCAGGTTTTATAAGTTCCGCTGCCCTTTTAGCAGCCGCTCTTCCAAATACCACAAGATCAATTAATGAATTTGAACCTAATCTGTTAGCCCCGTGCACTGATACGCAAGCAGCTTCGCCGATAGCCATAAGCCCGGGTACTGTTTTTTCTGAACCATTTAAAGTTAAAACTTCTGCTTTATAATTTGTTGGAATGCCGCCCATATTATAGTGAACCGTAGGTACAACTGGTATTGGTTGTTTGTTTACATCAACATTTGCAAAAGTCTTTGCAGCTTCAGTTATACCTGGAAGCCTTTCTTCTAAAACCTCTTTATCCAAATGATCTAAATGTAAATTTATGTGATCTTTATCTTTACCAACGCCTCTACCTTCATTAATTTCCATCTCCATAGATCTGCTTACTACATCTCTAGAAGCTAAATCTTTTGCGTTAGGTGCGTAACGCTCCATAAATCTTTCACCTTTTCCATTTACTAAGAAACCTCCTTCTCCTCTTGCTCCTTCAGTTATTAGACATCCTACTCCGTAAATACCAGTTGGATGGAATTGAACAAACTCCATATCTTGTAAGGGCAAACCAGCTCTTAATACCATCGCGTTTCCATCTCCTGTACAAGTATGCGCTGAGGTAGCTGAATAATAAACTTTTCCATAACCACCTGTTGCTATTATTGTAATGTGTGATCGAAATCTATGAATGGTACCATCAGTTAAATTCCAAGCTATAACTCCTTTACACTCTCCATTTTTCATTATTAAGTCTAGCGCAAAATATTCGATAAAAAATTCTGTGTTATGTTTTAGTGCTTGACCATAAAGAGTGTGTAAAATCGCATGACCGGTTCTATCGGCAGCTGCACATGTTCTTTGTGCTGTTCCATTCCCATAATTTTTTGTCATTCCACCAAAAGGTCTTTGATAAATTTTTCCATCATCTGTTCTGCTGAATGGAACACCATACCGTTCTAACTCAACTACTGCTCTTGGAGCCTCTTTACATAAATATTCTATAGCATCTTGATCGCCTAACCAGTCAGAACCTTTTACTGTATCGTACATATGCCATCTCCAGTCATCTTCCCCCATATTTCCAAGTGCGGCCGAGATACCTCCTTGTGCTGCAGATGTGTGGCTTCTAGTTGGAAATACTTTTGAAATACAAGCTGTTTTTAATCCAGCTTCTGATAGGCCGACAGCAGCTCTAAGACCAGACCCACCTGCTCCTAAAACTACAACGTCATATTCATGATCTATAATTTTATATGCACTCATTATGATAAATTATATATTCCTGTAATAGTTATTAAAGGCATAATTATAGCAAATATATTCAATACTTTATTTGCGACATTTTTGATTTTTTGATCTTTTATATAGTCTTCGAATATCTCACTTATTGTTAAGGCTGAAAAAAAGAAAGCTATTACAATAAATATTGAAAATAAAATTCTTGTTGGTTGTTCAACAAAGAAAAGAACCACTGATTGATAATCGTTCTCATAAATAGAAATAAAATTTACAATAAACCAAATCATAAAGGGAATAAGTAAAAAAGAACTTATTTTTGTAAATAACCATTTTTTCGTAGAAACATGCATATTAAAAAATATTTTTTCCAATTAGATAAAATAAAACTGTAAATACAAAAGATCCAACTAAAGCTAAAACTCCAGTAATCTTTGAAATTTTTAAATCAAAACCATACCCTAGATCCCAGAACAAATGTCTAAGCTCGTTCAAAATATGAAAACTAAAAGTCCAGCAAAGTCCAATGGCAACAAATTTACCGAAAAAACTTTGAAGGAAATTATTAATAATTACGTAACTCTCTGCTCCAAGCAATAAAGACAAACTCCAGAAACAAATTATTGTAATGGCTAAAATATTTATCACTCCAACAATTCTATGTGTAATAGAAAGCAAGGAAGATATTTGCCATTTGTAAATTTGAAGATGAGGGCTTAAAGGATTCTTTTTTTCTTCCATACAAGATTTATAAACTAAAATTATAATTTTTTCACTAAGTGCTCAGCGATCTGAACAGTGTTTAAAGCCGCCCCTTTTAACAAGTTATCAGACACAACCCATATATTAATAGCTTTTACATTTGAATTGTCTTTTCTGATTCGAGAAATAAAAGTTGTATAATCTCCCTCTGCTTCAATTGGCGTAATATATCCAGCGTCCTTTCTTTCATCAATAACTTTACACCCTGGTGCATTGCTTAAAACTTTAACCACATTTTCAAAATCATATAAATTATCAAATTCAATATTTATAGATTCAGAGTGCCCAGTTTTTACTGGCACCCTCACACAAGTCGCTGTAACATCAATATCATTATCAAGAATTTTTTTTGTTTCATTTGTCATTTTCAATTCTTCTTTTGTGTAACCATCCTTATCGAAAGTATCGATATGCGGTATTAAGTTAAATGCAATTTGTTTAGTAAAATTTTTTGACTTAATTTTTTTATTTTCTAAATAATCTTTTGTTTGCTCAAATAATTCGTCCATTGGAGCTTTACCTGCGCCAGATACTGCTTGATAAGTCGAAACAACAACTCTGTTTATTTTATATTCATCATGTAAAGGTTTAAGTGCGAGCACCATCTGCATTGTTGAACAGTTAGGATTTGAGATAATGTTGTTATGCTTGTTTAATGCTTCAGCGTTTACTTCAGGTACAACTAAGGGAACATCTGAGTGCATTCTGAAATAACTAGAATTATCAATAACTATAGTTTTTTTTGCAGCTTTAGGGGCCCACTCTTTGGCGATATGGCTACCTGCAGCAAAAAAAGTTATTTGAGCTTTTGAAAAGTCGTAGCTTTCTAAATTTTCAATAGCAATTTCTTCTCCTCGAAATTTAATTTTTTTTCCAACGCTTTTTTCTGAAGCAACTAAATATAGTTCTTCAAATGAAATTCTAGATTTCTCTAAAATTTCAATTGTTTTTCTTCCTACGTTTCCTGATGCTCCAATAATTGCAAAATTCATATGATTATTACTTTATTTTAATTTTGCTATAATTGCATCACCCATGACAGAGGTAGAGACCTCTTTCATATTTTTTGACATGATATCTTTTGTTCTTAAACCATCATCTAGAACACTTTGAACAGCTTTATCTAATTGTTCTGCCTCCTTATCAAGGTCAAGAGAGTATTTTAATGCCATAGATAAACTTAAAATTGTAGCTATCGGGTTTGCAATATTTTTTCCAGCGATATCTGGTGCGGAACCGTGAACAGGCTCATACATCGATCTAATTTTACCATTTTTATCTTTAGCTCCTAAAGAAGCTGATGGTAGTAAGCCTAGGGACCCAGTTAACATTGCAGCTTCATCTGAGAGTATGTCGCCAAATAAATTATCAGTTACAATTACATCAAATTGCTTTGGATCTCTTAGCAATTGCATTGCACAATTGTCTGCCAACATATGACTTAATTCAATCTTTTTATATTCTTTATCTTTTAGTGCTTGAACTTCTTCTCTCCATAAAATACCTGCCTCCATTACATTAGACTTTTCACAAGAGGTTACTTTATTTTTTCTTTTCTTTGCGAGGTCAAAAGCTACTCTTGCTACTCTCTGAATTTCACTAGTAGTGTAAGTATGAGTGTTGACTCCTTTTCTTTCATTATTTTCGATCGGCTCGATACCTCTTGGTTCTCCAAAGTAAATTCCGCCGGTAAGTTCTCTTACAATCATAATGTCTAAACCGGAAATTATTTCAGGTTTTAATGAAGACGCATCTACCAATTGTTTGAAACATATCGCTGGCCTCAAATTTGCAAATAATTTTAATTCTTTTCTTAATTTTAATAATGCTCTCTCTGGTCTTTTTGAAAATTCTAAATTATCGTATTTAGGCCCCCCAACAGCACCTAGAATTACTGCTTCACTCTCAAGTGCTTTGTAAAAAACTTCATCTGTAATTGGTTTTTTATGCTTTTCATAAGACGCTCCACCAATTAGTCCTTCTTCAATTTTAAAATCTAATGACTTATTTTTATTAAACCACTCTATAATTTTTCTAACTTCTCTTACTACCTCTAGACCAATACCATCACCTGGAAGTAGTAAAAGTTTTCTGTCTTTTACTTTAATCATTTTTTAAAAGCCAAGGCTTATCTTTGATAAGTTTTTTTTCAAAATTATCTATCTGAGAGATTTTTTCCATCGACAAGGCTATGTCGTCTAAACCTTCTATTAAACATTTCTTTTTAAAAGCATCTACTTCAAACTTTATAACTTTATTCCCATATTTAATTTCTTGCTTTTCTAAATTTATTTCAATTTCTTCTTTTCTCTTTGAATATTCAGCAAGTTCTAAAACCACTTTATCATCAATTTTAATTGGTAAAATTCCATTTTTAAAACAATTGTTATAGAAAATATCCGCAAAACTAGAACTAATGACACACTTGATGCCAAAATCTGATAAAGCCCAAGGAGCATGCTCTCTTGAAGACCCGCATCCAAAATTTTTACCAGCAAGTAAAATTTTTGATTTGTTGTAAGGCTCTTTATTTAAAATAAAATCATTGATGATTTTTCCATTTTCATCATATCTCATTTCATAGAATAAGCTTTTACCCAATCCTGTTCTTTTTATAGTTTTTAAGAACTGTTTTGGAATTATCATATCAGTATCAATATTCTGAAGTGACAAATAAGATGGTATCGATTTTAAATTAGAAAATTTTTCCATTTTATATCTCTCTCACATCTGTTAAATGACCGTTAATCGCAGCTGCGATAGCCATGCCTGGGCTAACTAAATGAGTTCTTCCTCCTCGTCCTTGTCTGCCCTCAAAATTTCTATTAGATGTGGAAGCGCATCTTTCTCTTGGTTTTAATTGATCCGGGTTCATTCCTAAGCACATCGAACAACCAGGCTCTCTCCACTCAAATCCAGCTTCTTTGAAAATTTTATCTAGCCCCTCTTTTTCGGCTTGTTCCTTAACTAATCCCGATCCAGGAACGACCATCGCACTTACATTATTTGCAATTTTTTTACCTCTTAAAAGTTCTGCAGCAACTCTTAAGTCTTCAATTCTTCCATTTGTGCAACTTCCAATAAATATTTTATCTATTTTAATATCTGAAATTTTAGTATTAGCTTTAAGACCCATGTACTCTAGAGATCTTTTCATAGCCATTTTTCTATCTTCATTTTTTTCTTTTTCGGGGTCTGGTACTACCCCAGTTACAGGCGATACATCCTGTGGAGAAGTTCCCCAAGTAACTAATGGCTCAATATCTTTGCCATCAATATTTATTTCTTTATCAAATTTACAATCTTTATCTGAGTATAATGTTTTCCAAAATTTTACTGCTTTTAACCAATCTTCTCCTTTGGGTGACATAGATTTATTTTTTAAATAATCAAACGTTTTTTCATCCGGAGCTATTAAGCCTGCTCTGGCCCCTGCTTCAATTGTCATATTACAAACCGTCATTCTCTCTTCCATGCTAAGGCTGCGTATAACGGCACCGGCAAATTCTACAACATATCCGGTCCCACCAGCTGTACCTATTGTTCCTATAATTTTAAGAATTACATCTTTAGCTGTAACACCTTTGGGTAATTCTCCGTTTACATTTATTCTAAAATTTTTAGATTTTTTTTGAATTAAAGTTTGGGTAGCAAGTACATGCTCAACCTCTGAAGTTCCAATACCAAATGCTAAAGCACCGAACGCACCGTGGGTAGCAGTATGACTATCTCCACACACTATAACAGTTCCAGGTTGAGTGAATCCTTGCTCAGGACCTATAATGTGAACTATCCCTTGGCGTTTGTCGTTCACATCAAAAAGCTTTACACCAAACTCCTTGCAATTACTTCTTAATGTCTCTACCTGGATTCTTGACTCCTCATCATCAATACCTTTTGTTCTATCAGTTGTAGGAACATTATGGTCAGGAACAGCCAAAGTTAATTCTGGTCTTCTAACTTTTCTTTTTTGCAATCTCAGTCCCTCAAAAGCTTGGGGGCTTGTAACTTCGTGAACTAAATGACGATCTACATAAATTAATGTAGTGCCATCATTCTGCTCGTGAACAAGATGGTTTTCCCATATCTTATCGTATAGAGTTTTTGACATTTAATTTTATTTTTTTTCGCTAGTTTGCTTTTCAGCTTTAGCTTCGACTTTTTTGTCTTCTTTTTTCAGTTCCTCAGTTTTAGGTACTTCTTTTACAGGCTCAACTGAAACAACTTTTTGTTCTTCTGGTTTAACAGATACATCAACACCAATTTTCTTTTTAATTTTTTCCGCAATTCTAGCAGATTTACCTTTTCTATCTCTTAAGTAATATAGTTTGGCTCGTCTTACTTTTCCTGATCGAATTACTTTAATAGAATCTACATTAGGGCTATACAACGCAAAGGTTCTTTCGACTCCTTCACCAAAAGAAATTTTTCTTACTGTGAAAGAAGAGTTTATGTCTCTGTTCTTTTTTGCAATACAAACACCCTCAAAATACTGAATTCGTTCTCTTTTACCTTCAACAATTTTAACACCGACTTTAATAGTATCTCCTGGAGAAAATTCAATAATTTTCTTATTGGCAGTTATTTTCTGAATTGCTGCTTTATTTATATCTTCAATGTTTTTCATTTTTTTTCTCTAAGTATTTTTTCCAAAGATCAGGTCTTTGGCGTTGTGTTATAGCCTCAGATTGAGATAAACGCCACCCCTTTATTTTAGCATGATCGCCGGAAAATAAGATTTCTGGCACTTTTTTGCCCTCCCAATCTCTTGGTTTAGTGTATTGAGGATACTCTAAAAGATTATTCTCAAAACTTTCATCTTTAGCAGAATTCGCGTTGCCTAAGACACCCGGTAGAAGTCTAACTAATGCATCTACGAATACAAAAGATGCGCTCTCACCTCCGGATAAGATAAAATCTCCTATACTGTATTCTTCAATATTTCGTGTCTCTAAAAGTCTTTGGTCAACACCTTCAAAATGACCACATAAAATATTTATTTTTTGAAGCTTACTCAAAGATTTTAATTCTTGTTGGTCTAACCTTTTGCCTTTAGGAGATAAGTAAATTATCTTTTCCTTAGCTTTTACATTTTTATCTAAGGCAGACGCTACAACATCTGGTTTCAATAGCATGCCACTTCCACCACCAAAAGGTGTGTCATCAACTGTCCGTTTATCATCAAAAGCGTAGTCTCTTATATCTATAATATTGAGACTCCATTTTTGTTTTTCCTTAGCTTTTTTATAGATGCCTACATCTAAAAGCCCAGGATATAAATCTGGATACAAAGTAAATATTTGTACTTCTAGCATTTTTTAAAACCTTATTTTTTATCTTTAGCCTCTTCTTTTTTAGGTTCGTCCTTTTTAGCTTCTGCTTTAGGTTCTTCCTTTTTAGCTTCTGCTTTAGGTTCTTCCTTTTTAACTTCTGCTTTAGGTTCTTCCTTTTTAGCTTCTGCTTTAGGCGCTTCTTTACTTTCTTCAGTACTTTTTTTTCTATCCTTTTTGGGAATAGCTTTTTGAGGATTATTTCCTGGCTTCGGCATTGGCATTATTTGGAGTTCACCTAAAAGTCTAGAAACTCTAAGAGTAGGTTGAGCGCCTTTACTCATCCAATATTTTACTCTTTCTGCTTCTATTTTTATTCTCTCCTTTTTATCTTTTGGAAGTAATGGATTGTAAGAGCCAATTTTTTCAATAAATTTACCGTCTCGCGGATATCTTCCATCAGCGATAACTATTTTATATATCGGTCTTTTCC
>CACMQA010000004.1 GCA_902615715.1 uncultured Pelagibacteraceae bacterium
AAGGTATACCAAATAACATTCCATCAATTCTATCTAAAATTCCTCCATGACCTGGCAAAAAATTTCCAGTATCTTTGACCTTTGCTTTTCTTTTCAAAAACGAAAAAAATAAATCACCTGTTTGACAACTAATTGAAGTAATAAATGAAACAATTAATATCAAATATGAAAAACTATTAGTGAATAAAAATAAAGAAAAAGAAAATACAAAGCATGTCAATATAATAGATCCAATTGCACCAGAATAAGTTTTGTTTGGACTAACTTTTGTCAATTTCGGACCTTTAAATATTTTACCAAAAATAAATCCTCCAACATCTGATGCTACACATCCTAAAATAAGTGAATAAAGGACAATTTTTAAATGGATAAAATTTATAAAAAAAATAAAAAAATAACAAAAAATTACTAAATAAATGATGAATAAAATATTTGAGCAGTAATGGAAAAAAAAATTTCTGAAAATTTTTTTTGTAATTTGCAAAAACTCAATGATAGACAAAACACCAAGAACTAACAAAATATACGTTGCAAAAAAATTAAATTTAATCATGATATATATTAAAAATAATAATATAAATGAGGTTTGAACCCTTCTTTTGGTATTACTATCAATCATATGCCACCATAATTTCTCTTTATCTTTTTAAATTTTGTAATAATTTTAAGTAAATCGAATGACGAGAATTCTGGCCATAATTTTTTTAAAAAAAAAATTTCTGTGTAAGCAAGCTGCCACAACATAAAATTACTTAATCTGTTATGCCCACCAGTTCTTATTAGAATATCAGGATAAGGCATATAGCTTGTATATAAATTTTTCTCAAAGTTCTTTATATTTATTTTTTTCTTAGTTTTTTTAAGTGCAGATAAAATCTCATTCTTTGAGCCATAGTTAATAGCTAAATTTACAGTAATTTTTTTGTTATTTTTTGTTAAATCTGATGATTTTTTTAGAATGATTTTAACATCAGAGGCTAGTTTATTTAATTCTCCAAAAATGTTTAATTTTATTCCTTGTTTTTTTATATTTTCAATTTCTTTTAAAAAGTAAATTTTTATCAGCTTAAGTAAAAAATTTACTTCTTTTTTTGGACGTTTCCAATTTTCAGAAGAGAATACGTAAAAGGTTACAATAGGTATTTTGTATTTTATTGCAGACTTAACAATTTTTTTTACTGTTTCAACACCTTTGATATGTCCGTAGTTTCTGCTTTTACCCTTTCTTTTACCCCACCTGCCGTTTCCATCCATGATAAAAGCAACATGGTTTAGAGTGTTCATATCTGGATGATCTCTTTTTCTTTCTCAGATAAAATTTTTTCTATGTTTTCTATATTTGAATCTGTCAACTTCTGAATATTTTTTTCAAAATTTTTGTTATCATCTTCTGAAATACTTTTGTCTTTTAACTTTTTTTTTAGTTCTTCATTGGCTTCTCTTCTAATATTTCTAATCGAAACTTTTCCTTTTTCGCCCATACCTTTTAGTACTTTTATTAAATCTTTTCTTCGTTCTTCTGTTAAATCTGGAATTCTCAGTCTAATCATTTGTCCATCTGTTTGAGGATTTATTCCAAGCTCTGATTTTTGTATTGCACTCTCAATTAAATTTATATTACCTTTATCCCAAACTTGTATAGAAATTAATCTTGCTTCAGGAACGCTAACTGTTGCGAGCTGATTAATTGGCATTAATTGACCGTACACGTCTACTTTGATTGTATCAAGCATGTTAGTGTTTGCTCGACCTGTTCTTAGTGTTGAGATATCTTTTTTTAATGATTGAATGCTCTTATCCATTTTTAATGAGTAATTTTTTTCATTAAATTCGTTGCTCACGTTTTAAACTCCTTCACCAACTTTATATCTAACAAAGTCTTGAATTTTAAGAGATTTTTCTGAAGAGTTTTCATTAAGTATATCTGAAACTTTTTTCTTAGGATCCATAATCCATAATTGGCTTAATAGTGAATTATCATTTAAAAACTTTGAAATTTTACCTTTAGATATTTTTTCAGCCATTTCAGCAGGTTTGCCCGAGTTTGTAATTTCAGCTTTAATAATCTCAAGTTCTTTATCTACTATTTTTTTACTGATACTCTCTTTTTTGATCGCCAATGGATTAGATGCAGCAATGTGCATTGCAACTTTGTTTCCTAATTCTTCATTTTTTCCCTCTGTAATGCCCTCAATTTTTACTACTGCTATAATTTTACCAATGCCTTTTTCAATAGCTGAATGAACATAAGAAAAATTCACACCATTTGAATTATCAAAAAAATTAGCTCTTCTTATTGTTATCTTTTCTCCAATTTTAGCAATTAAATTAACCAAGTTATCTTTTACTAAAATTCCATTATTCATTTTAGTTTCACTCAGTTTATCAAGATCACATTTTACATTGAAGTTAATTTCCGAGAGTTCTTTACAAAAATTGATAAAATCTTTATTTTTTGCAACAAAGTCTGTCTCGCTATTTATTTCAATTAAGGAAATTTGTCCCTCATGTTCTTTGACTAAAGCTAAACCCTCTGAAGCAGTTCTGCTCATTTTTTTTGAAGCCTTAGCTATACCTTTTTTTCTTAAAAACTCGATAGACTTTTCAATATTACCCTCAGTTTCATCTAAAGCTAATTTGCAATCCTTAAATCCAACACCTGTTAATTCTCTCAATTTTTTAATGTTATCTAACAAATCTTTATTTGGCATTTTATTTGAATTAAAATTATATTTTACTTTTGTTTGGAGGGTTTTGCTTCATTTTTTTCTTCAGATCCTTTTATAAATTTTTCAGCATCTTTAATTGTGTTTTTTAATAAATCACAATAAAGGTTTATGGATCTTCTGGCGTCATCATTTCCAGGAATAGGATAATCAATCCCAGTTGGATCTGAGTTGGTGTCTAAAACTGCTATAATAGGTATTCCTAATTTCTTAGCCTCTGCAACGGCGAGGGACTCTATGTTTGTATCAATAATAAAAATTAAATCAGGTGTTTTTTTCATTTCTGAAATCCCACCTAACGATCTTTGTAATTTTTCTTTTTCTTTTCCAAATTTCAATATTTCTTTTTTTGTAAAACCAAGATTCTCTTTCGATAATTGGTCTTCTAACTTTTTCAATCTTTTAATTGAATTTTGAATTGTATTCCAGTTGGTCAGCATTCCGCCTAGCCATCTATAATTTACATAATATTGTCCAGTTTCTTTGGCTAATTCACTTACTTGCTCAGAGGCTTGTTTTTTTGTTGAAACAACTAATAATTTTCCACCATTTGAAATCACTTTATGCACTTGAGTTAGAGCATTTTTGATAAAGTCCACGGTTTGAGTGAGGTCTATAATATGAATGGATTTTTTTTCTCCAAAAATGTACTTTTTCATTTTTGGATTCCACCTTAATGTTTTGTGGCCGAGGTGCACTCCAGCTTCTAGTAATTGCTTAATGTCTACTTTTGGTACGTTCATATTTTTTTCCGGTTAATCCACCACAGTAATTCCAAAAATTGGACCGGTAGGGCAATGCCCTTATAACTGTGTGCGAAATTAAAATAAGATATATACAATCAATTTAAAAAATCAACAGTCTAAACTGTTATTTTTTCAACGTATTTCTTAGCTTTTAAGGCTTTAAGGTGGTCTAAATCAAATTTTCTTTTTTCCTCTAACGAGAAATGAGCCTGTTTATTTTCATCCTTAATTACAAGATGTATTTTTGTTTCTCCTCTATTCGAAAGTAGTGTTTTTATTTCATTTAGATCATAATTTTTTTTTAATTCTATAGTTACTTTTGAGTAAGGTTTATTAATTACATCGTCTAAATTGAGGATCTTTTTTACATTAACTCTTTTTTTTATTCCTTCTCCAGAAATTTTATCTTTTTGTAAAGTCAAAACAAATGACTCCGACTCTTTTAATTTTTCCCTATTATCGATTAATAGCTCAGCAAACAAGAAAAGCTCAAACTCAGCTTGTTTATCACTGAACTTAACAATGGCATATGGAGTGCCTTTTGCGCTTTTTTTTTCCTGAATTGACATGATTGTTCCAGCAACTAAACCTTCGTTTTTTTGATTTTCATAAAATTGATTATATGAATTTATATTCAGTTGGTTAAATGTCTCCTCAAATTCATTTAATGGATGATTCGTCAAATAAAAACCAATTGCTCTAAACTCCTCGGCTAATAGCTCTTTTTGGGTCCATGGTGTCGATGGCAAAAATTCAAACTCAGTTTGACTCATTTCTTGATCGCTAAAAAGATTTGACTGTTGATTTTCTTTATCTTCATTAATATTCTTAATTTTCTGTATAATTTTTGGTATTGAATTTAAAATCTTACTTCTATCTTTATCAAACTCATCGAACACACCTGCTTTTACTAACCCCTCTAATTGTAGTTTGTTAACATCTTTTACGTCTACCCTATTAATAAAATTTATAAAGGATTTAAAAGATCCATTTCTTTCCCTCTCATTTATTATGTTTGAAATAGCCTCAAAACCAACATTTTTAATAGCCCCAAGCCCGTAAAAAATTTTGCCGTTTATGGCTTTAAAATCTGTATAACATTTATTAATTGATGGTTTAATTATTTCAATTTTAAGTTTTTTTAATTCTTCAACAAATTCTCTTAGTTTAGAAGTATTTGTAAGTTCTGTTGACATTGTTGCGGCTATAAAATCCTCTTTATAATAAGTTTTTAAAAACGCAGTCTGATAAGCAATTAAAGCGTATGCCGCAGCATGACTTTTGTTGAAACCATACTGAGCAAAAGGTTCGATTTTCGTAAAAACAAAGTTTGCTACATCTTTTGCTATGCCATTTTTCAAAGCACCATTAATAAATCTCTCTTTTTGTTTGTCTAGTTCTGCTTTCTTTTTTTTACCCATAGCTCTTCTTAAAATATCTGCTTCACCAGCCGTAAAGCCTGCTAGAGTTTGAGCTATTTGCATTACTTGTTCCTGATAGATAATTATACCGTAAGTTGGTATTAATATTTCTTTTAAAGTTGGATGTATATAATCAGGTTCTTTAAATCCATTTTTACAATCATTATAAATCGGAATGTTGCTCATTGGACCTGGTCTATATAAAGCTACGAGTGCAATAATGTCGTCAAATTTATTCGGTTTCATTTGCTTAATTGCTTCCCTCATTCCAGCGCTCTCAAGTTGAAATAATCCTGTTGTTTCACCTGTTGAAAGCATAGAAAAAACTTTTTGATCGTTGTGGTCAATTTTGCTCATATCTAAGTCAATTTTTTTTTGTTTTAGTCTTTTAATTGTATTATCAATTACAGTAAGCGTTTTTAATCCAAGTAAATCAAATTTTACTAGTCCAGCATTTTCTGAGGAGTACATGTCATATTGTGTTGATGGAAGAGTTAAATTTGAACTATGATCAATATAAAGTGGAAATTGTTCAGCTAGTTTGTCTCCAGCAATTACGACGCCAGCAGCGTGAGTTGCCATATTACGATTGAGTCCCTCTAGTTTCAAAGAAAGTTCTAAAAGTTTTTTTACTTTAACATTATTTTTAACTTCTTGATTAAATCTTGGCTCTCTATTAATCGACTCTTGAAGTGTCAGAGGCCTAGATGGATCAAATGGTACCATTTTGCAAATTCTATCCACATGACCATAGGAAAGTCCTAAAACTCGACCAACATCTCTTAAAACCATTCTAGCTTTTAATTTACCAAAGGTTATGATGTGAGCTACGCCATTCCTATATTTGGTTTTTAAATAATCGAAAACTTGATCTCTTTTTTCCTCGCAAAAATCTATATCAAAATCTGGCATAGAAATTCTATCAGGGTTTAAAAATCTTTCAAAAATCAAATCAAATTCAATTGGATCCAAGTCTGTAATATCTAAACAATAAGCTACTAATGACCCAGCCCCAGAACCTCTTCCTGGACCTACCGGAATAGAATTTTTTTTTGCCCATTTTATATAGTCAGATACAATTAAAAAATAACTAGCGTAATCCATAGAATTAATGATATTTAACTCATGACTCAATCTTTCATTGTAAATTTTTTCAATTTGCTCTTTTGATTTATCTAATTTTTTTTTTAAAACAAAGTTTTCTAGTCTACTTTCTAATCCTATTTTTGCCGATTTTAACAACTCCTTTTCAGGGGAACCGCTTTCTTTGCTTGCAATGGAGGGTAGTATTGGTTTTGATTTTTTTGGTTTAAAATTAAATCTCAAATGAAAGTTATAATTATTTTCTAACGCCTCTGGTATATCGGCGTATAAATTTTCTAGTTCTTTCTGAGATTTTATATAATGTTGGTTGTTGTATCTAAATCGATTTTTATCGTCCACAAAATTTTTTTCTCCAATACAAATTAAAGCATCATGTGCTTCATACATATCTTCATTTAAATAAAAGATTTCTTGCGTGGCAATTAATGGTAGTTTCAAAGATTTTGAGATATTAAGTAAATAGTTTTCAAAGTTTTTTTCTTGGAATTCATTATGACGTTGAATTTCAATATATAATCTATCTTGAAAGTTATTTTTTAAACTATTTAAGATTTGTTCTAAATCTTTAACTTTATTTTTGTAAAAAAGTTTACCGAAAAAGTTAGTGTAATTTCCAGTTAGTAGAATTAAACCATCGTTATTGTGAGTAAGATCCTTTAAATTGCAAGAAGGATTAGTTTCCGAGCTACTCTTTAAATAACTTAAAGAAGATAATTTTGTTAAATTCCTATATCCTGCTTCAGATGTTGCGTACAATGAAACTTTGCCGATTACATCAGATATATTTAAATTAATTTGGGTTCCAATTATCGGATGAGTGCCAACCTTGGATATTTTTTCTGAAAATTCAAGAGCGCCACATAAATTATAGCTGTCAGCCAAACCTACTGATTTGATTTTATTTGACTTACAATAATCAGCTAGTTCATCAATCTTTATAGCGCCTTCACAAATTGAATATTGGGTATGTAATTTTATATGATTAAAATTTTTATTATTAACGAGCATTAACTCGTTTTATATCACCATTGGAAATAAACAACTTGTAATCTGCCCTGTTGGCAAGTTCTCTATTGTGAGTTGCAAAAATTATTGTTTTTTTTAATTTTTTTAATTTTAAAAAATAAGAAAATATTTCTCTTGAAGTTTTATAATCTAAATTTCCTGTTGGTTCATCCGCTAAGATTAAATTTGTTTTAGCTATTAATGCTCTAGCAATAGCTACTCGTTGTTGTTCTCCACCGGAAAGTTCTTTAGGAAAATGTTGGGATCTATCAAAAATTTTTACAGCTTTAAGAATTTTTTGAGCCTCTTTTTTAGCAAACTCTTCACTTTCTCCATTTATAATTAATGGCATCATAACATTTTCAATTGCGGTGAAGTCATTTAATAAATTATTGTCTTGAAAAATAATTGATATATTTTTTCTTCTTATTTCATCTTTTTTTTCATCTAAAAATTTTTTTATTAAAGTGTCATTAATTTTTATATCTCCCTTGGTTGGCTCGTCTAATAAAGCTAATAAATGGAGTAATGATGATTTTCCAGATCCAGAGGGGCCCACTAATGCTACAAGTTCTCCCTTTTTTACTTTTAGATTAAGATCATTAAATAAAGTTATATTGCCATTTAAATGTTTATAGGTTTTTTTAAGGTTTACAGTTTCTATTAAAATTTTACTCATATTTTAACGCTCTAAATGTTTTCATTTTTGTAATATGTCTAGCTGGAATATAAGAGGCGATAGCTGATACCAATATTGAAAGGATAAAAATTAAAAGTATTGAGTATGAGTTGATTTCGCTTGGTAGCTTTTCTAAAAAATATATATCAGTCGGAAATATTTCTAAATTAAATACTGATGATAAAAATATTCGAATTTTTTCAATATTTGTTGAAAATATTATTCCTAAAATAATACCAGATACTGTAGCAAAAAAGCCTATAGTGAAACCTGTTAAAAAAAAAGACTTTTTGATCGAAGTATTATTAAGCCCTAAAGTTTTTAAAATTGCAATCTCCTTTGTCTTATTTTTAATTAATATTGTAAGACCTGATATAATGTTAAATGCAGCTACTATAATTATTAACGTTAATATTACAAACATAACATTTCTCTCGACTTTCAAAGCACTAAAAAAAGACTTGTTTAAATCTGACCAAGTATAAATAAAATAATTTTGATTTAATTGTTCAATTTCTTTTTTGAATGAATTAGCTGTCAAAGGATTTCTTAAATAAATTTCTAAGTTTTGATCATTTATTCCTTTGTCAAAAATTGATAAGGCATCCTCTATATTTAAAAAAATTATATTTTGATCAAACTCGACAAATCCAGTACTAAATATTCCTGCAACGTTAAAATTTTCCTGTTTTGGTAAACTTCCAAGTGGTGTAGCAACAAAAACAGATGACATTAAATTTATCTTATCGCCTTCATTTAAATCCAAATTAAATGCGAGCTCAGAACCTATAAAAACATTATTTTTTTCAAAATTTTTTGTATCACCACTAACAACATTTTTTTCTAAAAATTCTTTTATTTTTTTTTCTTTATTATTTACACCTTTAAAAATGACACCTTTTGCTTTTTCATTTATGATTATCACTCCTTCACCTGAATAGGTTTTGCTTATAGTTATATCCTTATTCTTTTTTTTTATTTTTGAAATGTAGTTATCTTCAATTTTAGATCCATTAGGTTGAACCACAACATGTGGGTTTAAACCTAAAATTTTATTTGTTAAATCAGTTTTAAAACCATTCATAACTGACATAACAATAATTAGAATAGACACTCCAAGCATAATTCCTAGAAAGGAAAAAATAGAAATTATTTTCAAAAAACCTTCCTTTTTTTTAGGTCTTAGATTTCTCGATGAAATTATTCTTTCTACTTTTGTGAACAAAATATTATCTTTTAAGTTTAGATTTAATACTTTCTAGACTTAACATCTCACTCTCAGAGTTTAGTTCTTTAAACTCAAAATTGTTTTCTACAGATTTTGATCCAACTATAATTTGGAAAGGTATCCCTATTAAGTCATGTTTTTTAAATTTATTCGACATATTCTCATCAACATCATCCAACAATACGTCAATATTTTGTTTTTTTAATTCTTGGTAAATTTTTTCTGCTTTTTGCATATTTTCTTTATTGTTTTTACTAATACTCGGAATAATGACCACATCGAATGGAGATATTGGCTTAGGCCATTTCATTATACCATTATTGTAGTTTGCCTCAATCGTAGCGCCTACAAGTCTGGAAATTCCGATGCCATATGAGCCCATTTTTACAGAAATTTTCTTCCCGCTTTTATCGTCTATTAAACAATTCATAGGTTTTGAATACTTATCTCCAAAGTAAAAAATATGTCCTACTTCAATACCTTTTGTTTTGATCTGATTTTTTTTATCAACTTCAAAATTGAATTTTTTTTCATCAAATTTTTCATCTGTTGCTGCATATATACTTGTAAAATCTTTTCTCATTTTTGAAAGAGAAGCATCGCTAAAATCATATTTATGTAAATTTATCTCAAATATTCTTTTGTCAGCAAATATTTGACTTTCGCCTGTTTCTGCTAAGATAATGAATTCGTGAGAAAGATCTCCTCCAATTGGGCCAGTGTCTGCGGCCATTGGTATAGCTTTTAAACCTAATCTACTAAAAGTTTTTAAATAGGAAAAAAACATTTTGTTGTAAGATTTTTTTGCATCATCATCTGTCAAATCAAAAGAATAGGCATCTTTCATGAAGAATTCTTTACATCTCATTACGCCAAATCTTGGTCGTATCTCATCTCTGAACTTCCATTGTATATGATAAAGAATCTGAGGAAGTGATTTATATGATTTTACACTTGATCTAAAAACGTCTGTAATTAATTCTTCATTTGTAGGTCCATAAAGCATTTCTCTTCCTTGTCTATCTTTAATTCTTAACATCTCCTCACCATAATCGTCATACCTGCCGCTCTCTTTCCAGATTTCAGCTGATTGAATAGTTGGCATTAACATTTCTTGGGCTCCAATAGAATTTTGTTCCTCTCTTACTATTTGTTCAATTTTTTTCATGACTTTAAATCCTAATGGCAGCCAAGAGTAGATGCCTGCGGAGGATTGTCTAATCATTCCAGTTTGTAACATAAGTTGATGAGACTTTATCTTAGCCTCAGCGGGTAAATCTTTTGTTATTGGAATAAATAATTGTGATAAATACATTTTATTGCAAATATTTTCTTAAATTTAATAAATCAAATTCAACTAGATAATATATTACAATAAAGATTATTGAAGTAATTATCGTTGTAATTAAAAATTTTTTTAAAATTTTAGGATTATTAGGGGCTCCTGGATCAATTCCCTCTATTCTTTCTTTAAATTTTTCTTTATTTGATTGAATTCCAACAGGAAGAACGGAAAAAAAAATTATCCACCAAATTAATACATAAACTATAATTGAACCAGTTATACCCACTAGATTCTCGCTATATTTATGTTTGTATACGGTTTTTTTCCAGTTTTTTCTCTAACGATTCTTCTACAATTTTGCTTTATGGTTTCTATTAAATTTCTTTGTTGATTCTTGTTATCTAAAGAAAAAGTTCTACAAATATTAAAAATTTCATCTTCCATATCAAAAATAAAATGATTGGAATTTTCTTTTTCAGGGATACCTCTGAATGAAATAATTGGTTTTTTTATTTTTCCGTTATTAGATACTAAAAGTGTAATTTCTAGGTATCCATTAATTGATAGATTTTTTCTATCTTTAATTGATTGAGAGTCAGTTTCAACATTAATTGTTCCATCTAAATAAATTTTACCAGAAGGTGCTTTGTCTATAATTTCAGGCTTTTCTCCAGGTAATAATTTTATAATATCTCCGTTTTCTATTAATAAAGTTTTTGGAACTTGCATTTCTTTTGCGAATAAAACATGCTCAGCCATATGACGATGTTCGCCATGGACTGGAATAACACATTGAGGCTTAACCCAATTATACATATCCTTTAAATCGTCTCGATTAGGATGACCTGAGACATGAACGAAAGCATTTTCTTCACTTATTATCTCCATCTTATTTTTTACAATTAAATTTTGTATAGAATATAATTTTTTTTCGTTGCCAGGTATAATTTTAGATGAAAAGATTACACAATCGCCAGCTTCTAGAAAAACTTCTGGGTGCACACCATTAATTATTCTATTCATTGCTCCCATGGGCTCCCCTTGACTTCCAGTTGCTAAATATAAAATTTTATTTTTTGGAACTTTTTTGGCATCTCTTGGTTCTAATGGCTCAATTAAGCCTTTAAGATAACCACACTTTCTTGCTGCTTTATATATCCTTTGCATTGACCGCCCAACCAAACAAATATTTCGCCCTGTTTTTTTTGCACAATAAAATATAGATTCCATTCTTGCTACATTAGATGCAAAAGAAGTTACTAAAATTCTATTAGTTTTAATTTCCATGATTCTTAATAAACTATCTCGCACATCTGACTCTGAACCTGATCTGCCAGGACTAAAGATATTTGTTGAGTCACAGATCATTGCGGACACTCCGCCCTCACCAATAGATTTTAGTTTTTTTTCGTCTATTTGGCTTCCAATTAATGGATTAGGATCAATTTTCCAATCACCAGTGTGAAGAATTGTACCAAGCGGAGTTTTGATGCTTAATCCATTTGGCTCTAAAATAGAATGAGTTAACGTTACAAAATCGATATCAAATGCTCCAAGTTTAATTTTACTATTTAAAGGTACGACATTTAAGTAAGACGATATATCAATTTTTTTTTCCTTAAATTTCTCTAAAATTAATGCAGAAGTAAATGGTGTTGCATAAATCTTGCAATTTAAATTAGGCCAAATATGAGCTACAGCTCCAATGTGATCCTCATGGGCATGTGTTAAAACTATCCCGAGTAAGTCATCTTTTTTATCTATTATAAACCCTGCATCTGGCATTATTAAATCAACACCAGGAACTGAGTCGTCGGCAAAAGAAACGCCCATATCAACTATTATCCATTTTTGATTATCATCTTCTCCATAGGCGTATAAATTCATATTGCCGCCTATTTCTCCAGATCCACCTAATGGACAAAAAATTAATTTTTCTTTACTCATATTAATTCTTTATAAGCATTTGCTATTCCTTTAATAGTTATATCTTGGTCTATTGCTACTTTTTTTTTTATAATTTTACCAAAAAAGTTTGCATATCCGCCTGTAAGTAAAATTTTGTATTTAATTTTACTTCTAGAAATTATTTTATCTATAATATTGTTTATTAAACCCTCATACCCCCATACAAAACCAGCATTAAGAGCTTCGATTGTATTTTTCCCGTAGTTTTTTTGATGGGTTTTTAAGTTTATTAAAGGGAGTAAGGCAGTTGCTTGACTTAAATTTTTTATGGAAAGATTTACACCAGGTGCAATTACCCCTCCTTCATATATACCATTTTTAATAACATCAAACGTAGTTGCTGTTCCAAAATCTATAATTAGACAATTTTTTAATTTTTTTGCACCAATTGCATTTGCTATTCTATCTGAGCCTAATTTTTTAATATTTTTTATATTAATTTTGATAATTTTGTTTAATTTCAAATTCTTTATTTCTAAAATTTTAAATTTAGTCGACTTTAAATTCTTTTTAATATTCATAAATACCTTTGGTACAACACTTGAAAATAGAAAGACTGGATTTATATTTTTGTTAGTTTTTTTTCCAATGATCTTTTTTAAAAGATTGTTTTTAAACATCTTACTAGTATCAAAATTATACGATCTCAAAATTTTAAATTTTCTACTCAAAATACAGATCTTTGTGGAGGTATTTCCTATATCGCCAATTAAATATTTCATATTTTTTGTGTAAATTTTTTTAACTCTGAAAATGAATTTTTATTAGCTTTAAATAAAAGTTTTTCATAGTTTTTTTTAATCATAATAATTAGTTTTTTATTATCTATATTTTTATTTGTAATATTTTTCAATGAAGTAGCAGCAAAACTACTATTTTTTGGATCTAAATTAGTATTTATTCCTATTCCAACTATTAAAAATTGTTTTCCTGCATTATTAACGGTCTCTTGTAAAATTCCACAAATTTTTTTTTTTTTAAATAAAAGGTCGTTTGGCCATTTGATTTTAATTTTATTTGAAAATTTTTTTGCAAGAATACTTTTTAGCAAATATGCATTTATAATTGCGAATTTCTTAAAATCTATTTTCTTTTTACTCATATCAAAAAAAATACTTAAAAATAAATTTCCTTTTTTTGAAATCCACTTTTTTCCCATAGTGCCTCTGCCTTTTGTCTGACGCTCAGCTAAGATTATTGAAGGCTTTATATTATCTCTCTTTATGAGCATTAAAGCTATATCGTTTGTGCTTTTAACACTTTTAAATTTAATTGATCTCAATTTCATTAATTTAAAAATAATGTATCCACTACATTGCTCAAAACTGAAGGGTACAAGAAGAAAGTTAACAAGATACTACAACTTATAAAAATCGATAGTTGAGCCAATTTATTTTTTGTATTATCGAAACTTATGACACTGTCATCAAAATAAATAGTCTTAATTATTTTAAGATAATAAAAAGCCGATATTACAGTGGCTAATAATCCTATTATTGCTAAAGCATACATCTGTTGTTCAACTACCGCAGCAAAAACAAAAAATTTAGCAAAAAATCCTCCAAGTGGAGGAATGCCTGCTAAAGAGAATAGTATTACTAAAAATGATATAGCTAAGATTGGATGTTTTTTTGAAATACCTGATAAGTCTGAAATATTTTCTTTATACTCACCATCTTTTTTTAATAGATACAAACATGAAAAAGCACCAAGATTCATTACAACATAAATAGAAATATAAACTATTGCACTTTCATAACCTGAGATCACGCCCGTTGCTACCCCAGCTAAAGCATATCCTATGTGTCCTATTGAACTATAAGCCAATAACCTCTTAATATTTTTCTGTCCGATCGCAGCCACTGCCCCTAAAATCATTGAGGCAATAGATATAAAAATAATTATAGTTTGCCACTCCATTGATATTTTTGAAAAAGGAATTAACATAAACTTAATTAAAACTGCTAGTCCAGCAACTTTTGGAACTACTGCAAAATAACTAGTTATAGATGTTGGTGCTCCTTCATACACATCAGGTGTCCACATATGAAAAGGAACTGCCGAAACTTTAAATGCAAGACCAACCAAAATAAACACCATGGCAAATACTGCACCTGTATTTTCTTTACCTAGTTCATTCGCAATTAAATCAAAATTAGTTGAGCCTGTAAATCCGTATAATAAAGAGCAGCCATAAAGTAATAAACCTGATGATAAAGCACTTAATACAAAATATTTTATACCAGACTCAGATGACTTTAAATTATCTCTATCAATTGAAGCTAAGATATATAGTGACAATGATTGTAATTCTAAACCTAAATAAAATAAAATTATATCGTTAGAACTTACCATGAAAAACATACCTAAAATTGAGATTAATATTATTATTGGATACTCAAATTTTGTTAATTTTTTATCCAAGATATAATTTTTTGATGAGTTAAGTACAAATAAGCTTGAGATAAGTATCAGTATTTTAAAAAAATTCGAAAAAGAATCTCGTGTAAAACTTTCTAAAAATATTTTTTCTACATTATTTGGGCTATTTAAAATTATTATGATTGTTAATAAAATTATTAATGAACTTAAGTTGAAAATTAAATTAAAACTATTTTTTATAAACACTCCAATCATCAGGATAGAAAAAATTGATAATGTTAAAAAAATTTCTGGAAGTAATATATTTAAATTATTTATCATATTAATTTAAACTCTCTATTTGAACAGCAGTTTCATAGTTATTTATTAAGTTGTCTACTGAAACATTTAAAGTTTCCATTAATGGAACAGGATAAAAACCAAAAAAAATAACTAGCACAGCTAAAATACCTAACATAATCATCTCTGATTTATTAACATCTTTTAAATTTTTAATTTGATCATTTTTAGTTACACCAAAAATAACTCTCTTTGTTAGCCAAAGCATGTATGCAGCTCCTAAGACGACTCCAAATGTAGCTAACATTGCAACCAAATAATTCTTCTGAAAAGTTCCTGTTAAAACTAAAAATTCACCTAAAAAGCCAGACGTCCCAGGAAGGCCCAATCCAGCTAAAGCAAAAACTATAAACAAAAAAGAATATTTTGGTAAATAATTTACTAATCCGCCATATGTACTGATCATTCTCGAATGTAATCTGTCATAAACAACCCCTACGCATAAGAATAGAGCTGCTGAAATCAATCCATGACTAATCATCTGAAAAACGCTTCCTTCAATTCCTTGTTTGGTAAATGTAAATATTCCAAGAGTTACATAACCCATGTGAGCAACTGAGGAATATGCAATTAATTTTTTCATATCCTCTTGCATTAAAGCGACTAAAGATGTGTAAATAATAGCAATAATACTTAGTGTAAAAATTAATGGTGTAAAAAATTCTGAAGCTAGTGGAAACATGGGTAAAGAAAATCTCAAAAAACCGTATCCAGCCATTTTTAAAAGTATTGCCGCTAGTATTACTGATCCAGCTGTAGGCGCTTCAACATGCGCATCAGGTAACCAAGTGTGAACTGGCCACATGGGTGTTTTAACAGCAAAAGAACTGAAAAAAGCTAACCATAATAAGTTTTGATATTCTTTAGGTATTTTAATTTCGTAAATTTGAGTGACGTCAGTTGTCCCTGTTATCCAGTAGATTGCAATAATAGCAACAAGCATCAAAACTGATCCCAATAGAGTAAATAGAAAAAATTTAAAAGCTGAATATACTCTTCTTGGTCCACCCCAAACCCCTATGATTAAAAACATTGGAATTAATCCAGCTTCAAAGAATAAATAAAATATAACTAAATCTAGTGAGCAAAAAACTCCAATCATGAAAGTTTCTAATATTAAAATCGCTATTAAAAACTCTTTGACTCTATCTTTAACACTATTGATGCATGAGATAATACAAATAGGAGTTATTAATGCTGTAAGAACTATAAAGAGGATTGAGATTCCGTCTATACCGAGTTTAAATTTAATAAAATCATTAATCCAGGATTGTTCCTCTAAGAATTGAAAATCTGCTGATGTATAATCCATTGAATACCAAACAAATAAAGACAAAATAAATGTTGCTAAACTACTAAATAAAGAAATGTAAATTGCGCTATTATTGTTCTTTTGCCCTCTGGATATGAAAATAAAGAGAGAACTTACTAATGGTAAAAATATAAGTGTAGATAATATAGGAAAGTCCATTTTTTTAATTTAAAATTAAATAAGTGAGTAGAATTGATAAACCTATCAACATCACAAAGGCATAATCATATATAAATCCTGTTTGAAAAATACCTGCTTTGTCAGAAAGTTTTTTTATTAATTTTGAAATACCGTCAGGGCCAAATCTATCTATAAAACCTAAGTCACCTTTTTTCCAAAAAAAAGAGCCAATTTTTTTAGCAGGTTTTACAAATAACAATTCGTAAAGTTCATCTATATACCATTTATTAAGTAAAAAACTATAAAGTGGCGAATTAGTATTTTTAAATTCCTCTAGAATTTTAGTGTTAGAAATAAAATAGTAATATGAGATCGGTATAGAAATTACTACTAATAATGGTGTTAAAATTAAAAACCATAAAGGGATTGGATCATGTTTGATTTCATTTAAAAAGAATATTGATGATTGCCAAAATTCATTACTATGGTGACCAATAAATGTCGTTTTAAAAAAATAACCGGCAAACATTGCACCAATAGCTAAAAATAATAAAGGACCTAACATTATAAAAGGAGACTCGTGAGTTTCATTAATTGGTAATTTTGAATTATTATATGGACCGTGAAATGTTTTGAAAAATAACCTCCAAGAATAAATTGAAGTTAAAAATGCTGTAAAAATTCCGATAGTTGCCGCATAGTTTCCCAGGGAAGAATTTCTTAAATAAGCAAATTCAATAATTGCATCTTTAGAGTAAAAACCAGATAAAAAAGGAAATCCAGTTAACGCCAAAGTTCCTATCAACATAAAAACATAGGTATAAGGAAGTTTTTTTCTCACACCACCCATATTCCTTATATCTTGTTCATCTTTAAACGCATGAATTACAGATCCAGAACCTAGAAATAATAAAGCTTTAAAAAAAGCATGAGTGAATAAATGGAACATTGCTACATGATAAGCGCCTACACCTGCAGCAAAAAACATGTAACCTAGTTGACTACAAGTTGAGTAAGCAACTATTTTTTTAATATCGTTCTGGACAAGAGCAACTGATGCTGCAAAAATTGCAGTAATCATTCCAACTATTGTAACTAGGTTCAAAGCAGTTTGAGAATATTCAAATAATGGAGAACATCTAACAACTAAAAACACACCGGCTGTCACCATTGTAGCTGCATGAATAAGTGCTGAAACTGGTGTGGGCCCTTCCATGGCATCTGGTAACCAAGTATGTAATAAAAATTGGGCTGACTTACCCATCGCTCCAATAAATAAAAATAAACAAATCAATGTGATTAAAGTTGTCTCAAAACCAAAGAATACCAATTTTTTTTCAATAAATTGTGGAGCTAATTCAAAAACTTCTTGAAAATTTATCGTGCCGAAATAAAAAAATATAAGAAAAATTCCAATCGCTAAACCAAAATCACCTACCCTGTTTACGATAAAAGCTTTTATTGCTGCGTTATTTGCGCTCTCTTTTTTATACCAAAAACCAATTAAGAGATATGAACATAGTCCTACTCCTTCCCAGCCAAAAAATAATTGTAGAAAATTATCTGACACAACAAGAACTAACATTGAAAACGTAAATAAAGATAAGTAAGACATAAATCTTGGCTTGTGCGGATCATGGCTCATGTAACCAATAGAATAAATATGAACTAATGCTGAAACAAAAGTGACAACTACTAGCATCACTGAACTTAAAGGATCAATATTTATTGACCAATTAGCAACAAAATTTCCTGAGCTAATCCATTCATATATTATAAAATTTCCGTATGTTTCATTTTGAATTCCATTCCAAAACAAAATTATTGAAAACACAGCTGAAATACTTACGAATAAACTCGTGGTAATTTCAGAAAAATATTTAATTAATGATTTGCCTAAAAAGCCAAGAATAGATCCAACTAAGGGTAAAAAAATTACAGCGTACTCCATTTATCCTTTCATTCCATGGATATCTTCAACTCTTATTGAGCCTCTGTTTCTATAATAAATAACAATTATTGCTAATCCTATTGCAGCTTCAGCCGCTGCCACTGTCAAAATTAACATTGTGAATATTTGTCCAACTATATCTCCAGAAAAAATTGAGAATGATATTAAATTTATGTTAACTGATAACAATATCAATTCGATAGACATTAATATTACTATTACGTTTTTTCTATTTAAAAAAATACCGATTACACCTAAAAAGAATATTATTGCACCTAGAGATAAATAATGACCTAGTCCAATTTCAATCATCAATTTTTACTCCTTTATTGCTCTCAACATCTTTAAGCTCAATTGAAGATGATGGATTTCTAGAAATTTGATTAATATAACTTTGTTTTTTTACTCCTTTTCTTTGTCTAAATGTTAAAAGTATAGCTCCTATCATTGATAATAAAAGTATGATTCCAGCTAATTGAAAATACAAAATATAATCAGTGTACATCACTAAACCTAATTGATGAGTATTTGAAATATCTGATAAATTTAAAGTGCTGCTTGACATTAGATCGTCTTTGTACCTCCAACCACCAACTACTACTAATAGCTCTAAAAGTATTAAAACGCTTACTATTAACCCTATTGGAATATGCGTTGATTTTTTTCCAATAAACCAAGATTGTTTTTGTTCAGCTACGTTAAGCATCATTACTACAAATAAAAATAAAACTGCTACAGCTCCAACATAAACAATTAAAATAATCATTCCTAAAAATTCAGCACCAACCATTATGAAAAGGCATCCAACTGATATAAAATCTAAGATTAAAAAGAAAACTGAGTTAACAGTATTTCTTGATGTGATTACCATTAGAGATGAAAAAATTGCAATAACAGAAAAAAAATAAAAAAATACTGAATGAGCTAACATTTATCTATAGGGTTTATCTAGCTTAATATTCTTAGCCAAAACTGATTCCCATCTATCACCGTTATCTAATAATTTTTCTTTATTATAATAAAGCTCTTCTCTTGTTTGTGTTGCAAATTCAAAATTTGGCCCTTGAACTATAGCTTCTACAGGACACGACTCTTGACATAAACCACAATAAATACATTTCAACATATCGATATCGTATCTTGTTGTTTTTCTACTACCATCTGCTCTTTCAGCTGACTCAATTGTAATAGCTTGAGCAGGACAAACTGCTTCACAAAGTTTACAGGCTATACATCTTTCTTCGCCATTTGGATATCTTCTTAAAGCATGTTCTCCTCTCATACGAGGGCTTATTGGACCTTTTTCAAACGGATAATTCACAGTTTTGGATTTTTTAAACATTTCTTTAGTGGCCATTAACAAACCTTTAATAAACTCAACTAAAAAAATAGTTTTCAAAATTCTGCTTAAAGTCATTAAAAGTTCCCTTTTGGTAATTTATCAAAATAAAATAAAAAACTTGCAGTTAACACTAAATATACTAAAGAAAAAGGAAGAAATATTTTCCATCCTAGTCTCATCAATTGATCATATCTGTATCTTGGAACAATTGCTTTTATTAAAGCAAATAAGAAAAATAAGAATAAAATTTTTAAAATCATCCAGATTGGAGCTGGTACTAAATTAATTGGATAAATATCAATTATTGGCAACCAACCACCTAGGAAAAGTATAGAACCCATTGCACACATTAAAAGAATGTTTGCATATTCACCAAGCCAAAACATAGCATACATCATCCCAGAATATTCGGTTTGATATCCAGCCACTAACTCGGCTTCAGCTTCGGGTAAATCAAAAGGAGGTCTATTAGTCTCTGCTAATGCAGAAATAAAAAAAATAACGAACATTGGAAATAGTGGAATTACGTACCATAATTCTTTTTGCGCTAAGACTATGTCTTTTAAGTTTAATGATCCAACGCACAATAAAACATTGATAATTATTATTCCGATAGAAACTTCATAAGAAACCATTTGAGCTGCAGACCTAATTGCGCCTAAAAATGGATATTTGGAATTTGAAGCCCATCCACCCATTATAATGCCATAAACACCTAGAGAAGAAACAGCAAATAAATATAATATGCCAACATTAATATCAGACAATACTAATTCTTCACTCATTGGAATAACTGCCCAAGCAACTAAAGCTAAAGTCATTGTTACAATAGGAGCAAGTATGAATACCACTTTATTTGCGCTAGCTGGAATAATTATTTCTTTAAAAATATATTTTAATGCATCAGCCAATGTTTGCAGTAAACCAAATGGACCTACAACATTTGGTCCTTTCCTTTTTTGTACTAAACCCCACACCCTTCTATCCAACCAAACAATCATGGCTACTGAAACTAATATTGGTACTAGTAAAAATAAAATTTTATAAACTTCGTTACCTAAAATTTGTAAGTACTCCGTCATTAATTATTTGTCCCATCTTTTTTAATTTTTTGACGAATTTGACGACACTCGCTCATTGTTTTTGATGAACGTGAAATAGAGTTTGTGTAGTAATAGTCAAGTTCTCTCACAGAAATCTTCTCATTGAAAAAACTTGTTTCAATTTTATTAGTTTTAATTACTGATTTTTTCGGAAGTTCGTTTATCTCTGAAAAATTTGGAACAGTTTCTAAAATTTCTTTTCTTAGTTCATCAAAATTTAGTGTTTTTTCTCTTATGTTTAATTTTTTTATAATTCGATTGAAAATTTTCCAATCTTCTAAAGCTTCTCCAATTGGGTAAGATGCTTTTTTACTTTCTTGTATTCTTCCCTCAAGATTTTCATACAAACCATTTTGTTCCGTATATGTTGCGCTTGGTAAAACTAAATCTGCAATCTCTGCACCTCTATCTCCATGGCTACCTTGATAAACAATAAATTCATCATTTTTTTGAAATTCTAAATTATCGGAACCTAACAAATATAAAAGTTTAAATTTTTTATCTTTTAAGCCATCAAAAAAAGATGAAGATTTTTCTTTATCTTGTAAAATTTTTAAATCTAAAAGTCCTACTGTTGATGCATTTTGTATAAGTATATTTAAACCATTCCAGTTTTCATTAATCAAATTATTTTTTATTAAAAAATTTTTTAATTCTTCAAATATATATCCTCCGCTTTTAAGCTCTAACGCTGACTCTCCAATAATGATAATTGGTTTTTTTGCTGATGAAAGTTTTTGAGAAAAGTCGTGTTCTTTATTTATAATTTTTCTAATATCTTCGGTGCTATCGCCAATTATTTCATATTCATAAGTTAAATCACCCGGGTTCCCTATTGAGAATATTGGGATTTTCTTTTTTACAAATGTTTTTCTTATTCTAGCGTTTAAAATTGATGCTTCGTGTCTTGGGTTAGTTCCAACTAATAAAATTAGATCCGCATCTTCAATTCCTGCTATCGAAGTATTAAAAATATAGTTCATTTTTTCATCTGAATTTATATAAAAATTCTTTTCTCTAAACTCTAAATTTTCACTTTTAAGTTTTTTAAAAAATTTCTTAAAACTCAGGGCATTTTCCATATTTATCATATCGCCAATATGCCCAGCTATTTCGTTAGGTTGAACTGAATGTATTTTTTCAACTAAGAGATTTATAGCTTCATCCCAAGTAGATTTTTGTAATTTATTATTTTTTTTTATATATGGAACATCTAGTCTTTGTTTTAATAATCCATCACAAGAATATCTAGTTTTGTCAGATATCCACTCTTCATTAATTTCATTATTTAATCTTGGTAAAATTCTTTTTACTTCCCAATTGTATGTATCAACTCTTATGTTTGAACCCACAGCATCCATCACATCTACACTTTCCGTTTTTTTAAGCTCCCATGGTCTTGCTTCAAAAGCATAAGGTTTAGATGTAAGTGCTCCTACGGGGCATAAATCAATAACATTAGCAGACAACTCCGACTCCATGGATTTTTCTAAGTAAGTTGTTATTTCCATATTTTCACCTCTGCCAATAGCTCCTATTTCTGGAACTCCAGCGACTTCTGTTGCAAATCTCACACATCTTGTACAATGAATGCATCTTGTCATTTGGGTTTTTATCAAAGGTCCCATATATTTTTCTTTAACATCTCTTTTATTTTCAACAAATCTTGATTTATCTACTCCGTAATACAAAGATTGATCCTGTAAATCACACTCTCCACCTTGATCGCATACAGGGCAATCTAGTGGATGATTAGCTAATAAAAATTCCATTACACCTTTTCTGGCTTTTTCCACTAAAGTAGTATTTGTTTTTATATTCATACCTTCTGCAGCTGGCATAGCACAAGATGCAATTGGTTTAGGTGACTTCTCCATTTCAACTAAACACATTCTACAATTTCCTGCTATTGAAAGTTTTTCGTGATAGCAAAATCTTGGAATCTCCACATCTGCTAACTCACATGCTTGAAGAACTGTCATTCCTTTTTCAAACTCAATTTCTTTTCCATTTATTGTTATTTTAGGCATTTTTGTTCTCCAATAAATGTTGGTCAACTAAATAAGGATTGTTCAATTTTTTCTTAATTAAAGGTTCTTCTCTACAACGACTTTCCACTTCTTTTCTAAAATGTCTTAACAAACCTTGTACTGGCCAAGCTGATCCTTCGCCGAAAGCACAAATAGTATGACCTTCAATTTGTTTTGTTACATCAGAAAGTAAATCTATATCGCTAAAAGTTGCTTTTCTTTTAACTACTCTATCTAAAATTCTCCACATCCAACCTGATCCTTCTCTACATGGGGTACATTGACCACAACTCTCATGTTTATAAAACCTCGCAATTCTAGCCATGCACTCAACAATATCTTGATCTTTATTAATAACGACAATCCCTGCAGTGCCTAATCCACTTTTATTTTCAATTAAAGAGTCAAAATCCATTGTTAACGTATCGCAAATTTTTTTTGGTAATAAAGGCATAGATGAACCACCTGGAATAACTGCTTGAAGATTATCCCATCCTCCAATTACTCCACCTGCATGTTTTTCAATTAAATCTTTAAGTGGAATTCCCATTTCCTCCTCGACGTTGCATGGAGCATTTACATTTCCTGAAATACAAAATATTTTAGTTCCAGTATTTTTAGGCCTGCCTATCGAAGCAAACCACTTACCACCTCTTCTTAAAATTGTAGGTACCACAGCAACGGTTTCTACATTATTTACTATTGTAGGACATCCATACAAACCAACTAATGCTGGAAAAGGTGGTTTTAATCTTGGTTGACCCTTATTACCTTCAATACTTTCCAATAAAGCAGTTTCCTCACCACAAATATATGCTCCTGCTCCATAATGAATATGAATGTCAAAATCCCATCCAGTTCCACAGGCATTTTTCCCTAAAAAATTTTTAGCATACGCCTGATCAATAGCTTCTTGTAGTCGTTTACCTTCGTTAAGATATTCTCCTCTTATATATATGTAACAAACATGAGCATTAGTTGTATAACCTGCGATTAGACACCCCTCTATTAATTTTTGAGGCTCAAATCTTAGAATATCTCTATCCTTACATGTTCCAGGTTCAGACTCATCAGCATTTATTACTAAATAGTGTGGTCTTGAACCAACTTCTTTTGGAGCAAAAGACCATTTCAAACCAGTTGAAAAACCTGCTCCGCCTCTCCCTCTTAGTTCAGAAGTTTTTATTTCATTAATTATCCATTCACGGCCTTTATTGATTAAATCTTTAGTGTCTTTCCAATCATCACGTTTTAATGAATTCTCAATGTCCCAACCAAATTCATTATAAAGATTTTTAAATATTCTATTTTCTTTTTTAAGCATGTTTTTCTCCATTACTAATTAAAATTTTTTCTGGAGAAGTGTTTTTTCTCCCACGATATGAGCCAGGTTTTAATGGTTTGTCATTTAATAAAGAAGTAAGTATTTCTTTTGCACTTTTTTCGTCTAAGTCTTCATAATAATCATTATTTATTTGAACCATAGGGGCACTGACACAAGCTCCAAGACACTCCACTTCCATCCAAGAGCAATTACCTTTTTTTGAAATTTCGTTTTCATTTGGAGAAATATTTTCTTTGCATAATTTTACTATTTTATCAGCGCCTCTAAGTAAACAAGGTGTTGTAGTGCATACTTGTATAAAATGTTTCCCTACTGGTGCAAGGTTATACATTGTGTAAAAAGTGGCTACTTCGTAAACTGATATGTAAGGCATTGCTAAATAGTTTGCTATATATTTCATTGCTGCCAAAGAGATCCAATTATCATTTTGTCTTTGAGCTAAATAAAGTAAAGGCATCACGGCACTTTTTTTATTTTTTTCAGGATATTTTTTTAAAATTTCTTCAACTTTTTTTAAATTTTCATCTGAAAACTTAAATTCTTTTGGTTGGTTGTCATGTACTTTTTTTACACTCATCTATCTACCTCTCCGAATACTATGTCTAATGAACCGAGTACAGCAGGCACATCAGCCAACATGTGACCACGAATAAGATAATCCATAGCTTGCAAGTGGGAAAATCCTGGAGCTCTTATTTTACATCTATAAGGCTTATTGCTACCGTCAGATATTAGATAAACACCAAACTCACCTTTAGGCGCTTCTACTGCAGTATAAACATCTCCCTTAGGAACTCTATAACCTTCAGTAAATAATTTGAAATGGTGAATTAAGGCCTCCATAGATTGTTTAATATCATCTCTGTTTGGAGGAGAAATTTTATTATCTATAGATATAACTGGACCTTTAGGTAATCTTTCAATACATTGGAGTATAATTTTTACACTCTCTCTCATTTCCTCTATTCTACAAAGATATCTATCGTAACAATCACCATTTTTTCCAACTGGAATTTTAAAGTCTAAATCTTTGTAAATTTCATATGGTTGTGATCTTCTAAGATCCCATGGAATTCCGGAACCTCTTAACATTACACCTGAAAAACTATGATCAAGAGCCTCCTGCTTTGAAACAATACCTATTTCAACATTACGTTGTTTAAAAATACGATTATCAGTAAGCAAACCCTCTAGATCATCAATTATTTTAGGGAACGATTTACAAAACTTTTCAATATCTTCCACAAGTTTCATTGGTATATCTTTGTGAACTCCTCCAGTTCTAAAATAGTTTGCATGTAATCTTGAACCAGATGCTCTTTCATAAAAAGTCATTAAAGTTTCTCTTTCCTCAAAACCCCATAAAGAAGGAGTTAAAGCCCCTACGTCTAATGCTTGCGTGGTTACATTTAAAATATGACTTAAAATTCTGCCAATTTCACAAAATATTACTCTAATATATTTAGCTCTTATAGGCACTTCAACATTTAGCAATTTTTCAGCTGCCAAAGCAAAGGCATGCTCTTGATTCATAGGTGCTACGTAATCTAACCTATCAAAATAAGGTAAAGCTTGAGTATAAGTTTTTTGCTCTATCAATTTCTCTGTTCCTCGATGAAGAAGGCCTATATGTGGATCAGCTTTTTGAACTAATTCTCCGTCTAATTCCAAAATTAACCTTAAAACTCCATGTGCAGCAGGATGTTGTGGCCCAAAATTTAGACTTAATGATTTAGTTTTTTTTACCATCTTTTTCTGCGTTTTTTATTTCTTTAATATAATTTGTTCCCTCCCAAGGGCTTTCAAAATCGAAATTTCTATAATTTTGCTCAAGTTTAACAGGCTCATAAATCACTTTTTTTTCTTTCTCGCTATATCTAACTTCATTAAAGCCGGTTAAAGGAAAATCTTTTCTCAAAGGATGTCCTTTAAATCCATAATCAGTCAAAATTCTTCTTAAATCAGGATGGTTTTTAAATTTAATTCCGTACATATCAAAAACTTCTCTTTCCATCCAGTTAGCTGATGGAAAAACTTTTGTTAAAGAGTTTATTGTTTGATTAATTTGAAATTTGGTTAAAACTTTAATTCTTAAATTGTGCTCATGGGACAAAAAGAGATAGACTAATTCAAATCTTTTTTCATTATCTGGATAATCTACTCCAGCAATATCAATTAATTGTTTAAAATTGCAGCTTTCATTTGATTTTAAAAATTGAACTACATCAATCAAATCACTTGTATCAATCTCAATAAGTAATTCTTCATTTTCAATAGATGAGTTTTTGATTTTACTTGAGAGTTCTGAATTAATTAATTTTTCAATTTTTTGAAGATTTAAAATCATTTTATCTTTTTGAAGAACCTTCTCTTCTTATTTTTTTTTGGAGTTGTAAAATTCCATATAACAAAGCTTCGGCTGATGGCGGACAGCCTGGAACGTAAATATCTACTGGAACAATTTTATCGCATCCTCTTACAACTGAATATGAGTAGTGGTAATACCCTCCTCCATTAGCACAACTTCCCATAGATACAACGTACCTTGGTTCTGGCATTTGATCGTAAACTTTTCTAAGAGCTGGAGCCATTTTATTTGTTAAAGTCCCTGCTACAATCATCACATCAGATTGCCTAGGTGAAGCTCGTGGTGCAGCGCCAAATCTTTCAAGATCATATCTTGGCATCGAAGTTTGCATCATTTCTACAGCACAACATGCAAGACCAAATGTCATCCAGTGTAGAGAGCCAGTTCTTGCCCAATTAATCAAATTATCACTTGAGGTAGTTATAAAACCTTTTTCAGCAAAATCTTTTGCCAAATCTTTAAACTCCTCGGGTATTTGTTTTTGCTTGTTTGTATTTAAATTTGTTTTTATTCCCATTCCAAAGCACCTTTTTTCCATTCATAAATAAAACCAATGGTTAGAACTCCTAAAAAAAACATCATTGACCAAAAACCAATAGAACCTATTCCACCTAAAGAAATTGCCCAAGGGAAGAGAAAGGCGATCTCTAAATCAAATATAATGAAGAGGATCGCAACTAAGTAAAATCTTACATCAAATTCCATCCTAGAATCATCAAATGGTTCAAAACCACATTCATAAGCTGATAGTTTTTCTGGGTCTGGATTAGATGGGGATGCTAAATAATTAGCCACAATAAACCCAATGCTTAAAAATAAAGCTATAAATAAAAATATTATTATTGATAAATATTCTGATAAAAAATTATAAATCATGTTTTTTTTATTAATACCTACCTCAATACCGTAGTTTGAGGATTCTTATATTAACAATATGTCTTTATAACATTTCTCTCCAAAGAGTACAGGACAGAAGGAAGCATTTTTGTTGACAGATTAATGTTAGTTTTAGACTTTTTAGATGACAATGGTTATCAACTAGTGGCGGGAGTGACGGGACTCGAACCCGCGACCTCCTGCGTGACAGGCAGGCGCTCTAACCAACTGAGCTACACCCCCACAGTTATTGAATTTAATGGTGGGCGGTAAAGGACTCGAACCTATGACCCTCTCGGTGTAAACGAGATGCTCTACCAACTGAGCTAACCGCCCTATTAAATAAAATCGAGATATACATTAAAAACTTTATAAAGTAAAAAAGTATTTAAATACTGATGTAATTTCGATAAATATCAGTATTATTGTAAAATTATGATTATAACTTGTAATTGTGGTCTAAAAAAATTTTCTCTCCCGGATAATTCTATACCTGCTGCTGGACGAATGGTTCAATGTGGTTCTTGTGGACTGAAATGGAAACAATTTCCTGTAAATGAAATTAATAAAACTGAGCCAATTAGTAACATCGAAAAGATAGCTTCAAAACCTAAACAAGTTCAACCAAAAATAAAAAAAGTAAAAAAAGTAAAAAAAACTGCTGTTAGAAAGTCTAGAGAAATAGATTTATATTCTCCAGAATACTTAGCAAAAAAACATGGTATTAAACTTAATGCAGATGTTGAAAAAATTAAAGTTGATGAGAAAGTTTCTTTTGGGTTTTACAACTTTTTAATTCTTTTAATTGTTATAACTATAGCATTAGCTAGAAGTTTATTCTTTTTTCAAGATTTTATTATTCAATATTTTCCATTCTCTGAATATTATTTAAATTATCTATTTGAAAGTATAAGAAATATGTTTGAAATCTGGAAAAACCTTATTTCCAATTATTAGACTCCAGCTCCTTAATATTTATAAAATTTTGCGACAAATCTGAATTATTTTTTTTAATATCGTCATAGAAATTCCACGCTAAAACTAATAGTGGTTTAGATTTATCTTTAATTTGAGATTTATTTTTAATAGGTATTTTTACACCTGGAATAAACTTATTATGTTTCAACTTATTATCCTCAACAATAAAATCTATTTCGTTAGATATACCAAAGAAATTTAAAGCTGTAGTTGCTTTAGCTGGAGCGCCATATCCTATTATTGATTTATTATTTTTTTTCAATTTTTTAATATTGGTTAATACATTTTCCCTAATTTTATAAATTTTTTCACCAAAAATTTTATAAGTATTAAAATCTTTAATGCCAAAAACTTCTTCCTCTTTGAGCATTTCCTTAACACTTGACTCAACTTTCACTTTTTTATTTTTTTTTATGTAGACTCTAATAGAGCCTCCATGAGTATTTATTTTTTCAGATCTAAATATCCTAGCGTTAAATTTGCTAAAAAAATTTATCAATGAAGTTAATGACCAATAGTTATAATGCTCATGGTAAATATTATCGAAAGTCAGATCTCTGAGAGTATTTAATAGGTATTGAACTTCTATAATTATTGTCCCATTTTTACTCAATAAGCTCAACATACACTCTGCCATTTCCATCAATTTATCCGAATGTGCAAATACATTCGATGCAAGAATTAAATCAGCATTTTTTTTAATTTTTTTAATATTCTTTTTTTCTAAAAAACCATTGTAAGTTTTTATTTTATTTTTATTAGCAAGTTTTGCTAAATTTTTTGCTGGTTCAATACCTAGTATTTTTTTAAATCCTAAATTTAAAAATGGCTTTAGTGCGATACCATCATTGCTTCCAATGTCTATAATATATGATTTTTTTTTACTTAATTTAAATTCTTTCACATATTTTTTTGCAGCTTCTATAAAATGATTTCTAAAAACTTTTGAGGTAGAGGAAGTATAAAGATAGTTAGAAAACATTTTTTTAGGATCAACTGCTACTGAAAGTTGACAATTGTGACACTTATTACAATAATTTACCTCAAGTGGGTAAAGATCGCATTTTTCATCTTTTTTTTTTATTAAATTATTTGCTAAAGGTTGATAACCCAATGATACAACTCTTTTGAGATCAGTGTTGCCACAAGATCTACAATCAAATTTATAGCAATTCAGTAATAGATTTTTTTCTTTTTCATCTACAAAAATATGTTTGATTGTATGTGTAATGCCGTAATTTTCGTGATCTCTTTCGCCTCTTACTAAATTCAAAAAAGTAGTATCTTTTGTAAATACCATTGTGTGAGCTATATTTGGTTTGATGATTGAAAGTTGCCCTGCGTTAACTACTTGGGTAACTTTAGGGGCATTAGGATTAAGTATATCTTGAAATATTTCAATAATTTGCCCTTTTGTAAATAAACATTTTTGTTCTTGCTGTGGATGATAATGATTAGCTCTAATTGTTCCTTTTTTTGACTCAATCATACCAATTAGATTAATTGGCTCAGTTAATTCATGGTTACTAATTACTCCACGCTCATCTATGTATAAATTTTTACCATCTTGTACAAATTCTAAATCTTTTATCAAATCTTGCTTAGACCATTTATGTATCATTTCTTTAATACTGTGATCTAAATTATAAAGGAATTCAAAGCCTGTATTTAATAATTTTTTATTAGATAAAGAAAAACCTAAATTAGGAACCTCATCATTAGTTTCTTTTAATGTTATTTTAGGATTATGTTTTTTACAAACTTCAGCTACTTCTTTTACGGTGAGTGTGTCTTTAGTTAAATTAAATATCTCTGAGCTAATTTCATCTTTCTCTTCCATAAATTTAAAACACCTTGCTACATCAACTAAGGGAACAAGACTTTTAATTTGTCTTCCACCAGCAAAAAGTTTTAAAGTTCCATTTTGCGAAGCTACTTTTGAAAATAAATTAGTCATTATATCAAGTCTCATTGTGTCGGTTGAATAACCATATACTGAACCCAGTCTTAAGATAACATAATTTTTACCAGAATTTTTTAATTGATCTTCATTTACTGCTTTTGAAGAAGAGTAAGATAAAACTGGTTTAGTTGTTTCGTTTTCATTTATATTATTTCTCACTTTATCTACTCCTTCGAAAACAACATGGGTAGATGGAAAAATGATTTTACACTTATTATTAATTACATCTAAAATATTTTGAGTACCTTTTTCAGCAACTTCCTTAATTTTTTCATCTTGAGCGGATGAGGACTCACTTTTTATTCTTGGAACATCAGTGATGCCTGCAAGATGATGAACTACATCAGCATTTTTACAATGCTGATGTATTAAATTTTTATCTAAAATATCACCTTGTATAAATTCCATATTCCAATTTCGAATTTGACTTACACGTTCAGAAACAAATCTATTATCAATTACAATGATTTTATGATGCCAGCTAACACCTGAATATAATTTACACAATTCGGTACCTATATAACCAAGGCCTCCTGTGATTACTATTTTCTTTTTCATAATTAAGCTAATATTTACTTATAACAAGTTTTGCTATAACTCAATTATTATGAAATTTATTGATTGTTTTATGTATTATGATGAAGATATGATTTTAGATATACGTCTAAACATATTGGACAAATTTGTTTCCTATTTTGTTATTTGTGAAGCAAATTTTAATCATAACGGAACAAAAAGAGAATTAAAATTTGATATTAATAAATTTAAAAAATTTAAAAATAAAATTATTTATATAGCATTAGATAAACAGCCCGAGGGAATAAAAGAGATTAATGAGACAGACTGCTATTCAACAAAAAACTCAAAAATTTTGGATAATGCACTTATAAGAGAAAATTTTCAAAGAAATTTCCTTTTTAGTAAGATTACTAATTTTGATGATAATGATCTAATAATAATAAGTGATTTGGATGAAATTCCTAACCTAGAGAATTTTCGTTACAATGCAAAAATAACATTTTTTGAACAGAAAATGTTTTATTATAAATTGAATTTAATTCATAAAAATTTTTTGTGGTACGGATCTAAAATAACGAAGAAAAAACATTTACTTAGTCCTCAATGGTTAAGAAATATTAAATCGAAAAAATATCCATTATGGCGAATAGATATTATGTTTTCTAAAACTAAATATAATAATATAAATTTTATAAAGGATGGAGGTTGGCATTTCACAAATGTTAAAACAGCTGAGCAAATAGATTTTAAAATGAAAAATTTTCTTCATCACCTTGAATATGAAGAAAGTGGTTTAAATGTTAAAGATGTCAAAAAAATTATTGCTGAGAAAAAAGTATTCTATGATCACAAAGCTGACAAGAAAGAAAAAAAATGGAATGCAAAAATAGAATTGGTAGTAGAAAATGATAGTAATCTTCCAAATTATATAATCAATAATAAAGGTAAATTTAGTGAATGGTTGGATTAAGCTTTAATGAGTACTTAATTCTTTTTTAATTTTTTCTTTTTTCGATAATTGATCAACATCAACCCATTCAACTCTTTTTAGAGTTTTAGTTAAAGCGACCTTTAAGACTTCATCAACATTTTTAACTGGGATTATCTCAATGGAGTCTAAAACTGTTTTTGGAACCTCAACTAAATCTTTTTTATTTTCCATTGGAATTAAAACTTTTTTTATTCCTGCTCTATGCGCAGCTAATAATTTCTCTTTTAAACCACCTATTGGTAAAACCAATCCTCTTAAGGTTATTTCACCAGTCATGGCGACATCTTTATTAACCGGTATCTCGGTTATAGCTGATATTATTGAAGTCACCATACCTATTCCTGCTGATGGACCATCTTTAGGGGTAGCTCCTTCTGGAACGTGAATATGAAAATCTTTTTTATCAAATATTGGAGGAATAATTCCGTATTCTAAACTTTTAGATCTAATATATGATTTAGCAGCTTTAACTGATTCTTGCATTACGTCACCTAATTTTCCAGTGATTTGCATTTTGCCTTTTCCTGGCATGACTGCGGACTCAATTTTTAAAATCTCACCTCCTACCTCCGTCCATGCTAAACCTGTAACAACTCCGACTCTATTTTCTTCCTCAATTTCTCCATAATTAAATTTTTGAACACCTAATAAATCTTTTAAATCTTTTTCATTAATTGGATTGTTAATTTTCTCATTGTTATCAATTTTTTTTACAAGTTTTCTAGCAATTTTCGATATTTCTCTCTCAAGATTTCTAACACCAGACTCTCTCGTATAATGTCTTATAATTTTTCTGTTAATATTTTCATCTATATTCCACTCGTCTTTTTTAAGACCATTATTTTTACTTTGATTAGGTATTAAATATTTTTGAGAAATGTTTACTTTTTCATCCTCTGTATAACCTGAAAGTCTTATTACTTCCATTCTGTCTAATAATGGAGGCAGTATATTAAGAGTGTTAGCAGTTGTTACAAACATTACATCAGATAGATCGTAGTCAACTTCTAAGTAATGGTCATTAAATTCTTTATTCTGTTCAGGGTCTAGTGCCTCAAGTAATGCTGATGAAGGATCTCCCCTATAATCATTACCTACTTTGTCTATTTCATCTAATAAAAAAAGAGGATTTTTTGTTCCAGCTTTTTTCATCATTTGAATTATTTTTCCTGGTAGTGAACCTATGTAAGTTCTCCTATGACCTCTAATCTCTGCCTCGTCTCTTATTCCTCCAAGAGAAATCCTAATAAATTTTCTATTAGTTGCTTTAGCTATAGATTTTCCTAGAGAGGTTTTTCCTACTCCTGGAGGACCTACTAAACATAAGATCGGTCCTTTCATTTTTTGAATTCTTTTTTGCACTGCCAAAAATTCTATTATTCTTTCTTTTACTTTTTCTAAACCATAATGGTCTTCATCTAAAATTTTTTGCGCATTTTGTAGGTCTGTATTAATTTTTGATTTATTAGACCATGGTAATTCTGTCATCCAGTCTAAATAATTTCTTACTACCGTTGCCTCGGCAGACATTGGGCTCATTGATTTTAGTTTCTTAAGTTCAGATAAACATTTATCTCTTGCAAGTTTAGGCATTTTTGCGTCTGATATTGCTTTCGATAAAGAGGTTAATTCATCTTTTCCTTCATCAATCTCTCCAAGTTCTTTTTGTATAGCTTTCAATTGTTCATTTAAATAATATTCTCTTTGAGTTTTTTCCATTTGATTTTTTACTCTTCCACGAATTTTCTTTTCTACGGATAATACACTTGTCTCTTTTTCAATTAACTGATGAATTTTTTCTAATCTCTTTTTAAGATCAAGAATTTCAAGTAATTCTTGTTTTTCAAATATTTGTATATTTAGATTTGATGAAATATTATTAGCTATTTGTGAAGGGTCCTTTAAATTTTTCAAATTAACTGAGTTATCACTCAAATCTTTTTTGCTTAAAACTTGTAGTCTTTCAAATTTCTTAGTTAATCCAAAAGCTAATGGTTCAAGTTCTTTAGATATATTATTGTCCTCTGCAATTTCTACTTCGCAAGTTAAAAAATTACTGCTATTATCATTATATTTTAGAATTTTTATTCTTTTTTCACCCTCTACTAAAACTTTTACAGTTCCATCTGGTAGTTTTAAAAGCTGAAGCACTTTGCTCAAACAACCATATTGATAAAGGTCCTTGCTAGTCGGATCATCTACCTCTGAATTTTTTTGAGTTACCAATACAATAGATTTATCGGTCTTCATTACCTCTTGAAGTGCTTTTATTGATTTATCTCTTCCAACAAAAAGTGGTACCACCATAGATGGGAATATCACGATATCTCTTAGCGGTAATAGAGGTTTTAAATATGAAGTTTTCATTAGCTATAATATGGCGATTAATAAACTAATTTCAAGAAACAAATTTAATTAAGCTACTGATGTTGATGACTTTTTACCGTATGTGACAATGGGCTCAGAATTGCCTTTAACAGAGGCATTATCAACAGTTACTTTAATGACATTTTCCATATCAGGAAGTTCAAACATTGTTTTGAGTAAAATATTTTCAAGAATGGATCTTAAACCTCTTGCCCCTGTTTTTTTTGAAATAGCTTTCCTTGCTATTTCTAGTATTGCATCCTCTTTAAATTCTAATTCAACCTCCTCAAATTCAAATAATCTTTGGTATTGTTTTATTAATGAATTTTTTGGTTCCTTTAAAATTTTTACTAAAGATTTTTCATCAAGGTCATCTAAAGTAGCTATAATTGGCATTCTTCCAATAAACTCAGGTATAAGTCCATATTTAATTAAGTCCTCAGGTTCTAACATTTTCATAATCTCAGACAAAGGTTGTTCTTTATAATTTTTTACTTTCGCCCCGAAACCTATTGAACTGCCTTTGCCTCTACTGTCAATTAATTTATCTAATCCGGCGAAGGCTCCTCCGCATATGAATAAAATGTTTGTCGTATCAACTTGTAAAAATTCTTGTTGGGGATGTTTTCTTCCTCCTTGAGGGGGAACACTTGCTACTGTACCTTCCATTATTTTTAATAGAGCCTGTTGAACACCTTCACCAGAAACATCTCTTGTGATTGACGGGTTTTCAGATTTCCTACTTATTTTATCAACTTCATCAATATAAACTATTCCTCTTTGAGCTTTTTCAACATTATAATCTGCTGCTTGCAACAATTTTAAAATAATATTTTCAACATCTTCGCCAACATATCCAGCTTCTGTTAATGTTGTGGCGTCTGCCATTGTGAATGGAACATCTAATATTCTTGCCAAAGTTTGTGCGAGTAAAGTTTTACCACAGCCTGTTGGTCCAACTAAAAGAATGTTTGATTTTGAAAGTTCAATATCTTTATTATTTTTTGTCTCATGATTTAATCTTTTATAGTGGTTGTGAACTGCGACTGATAAAATTTCTTTGGCAAACTGTTGACCTATTACGTAATCATCTAGGACGTTACATATTTCTTTAGGTGATGGTACACCATCTTGATGTTTTACTAGAGAACTTTTATTCTCCTCTTTAATAATATCCATACACAGCTCTACGCACTCGTCGCAGATAAAAACTGTTGGTCCGGCTATAAGCTTTCTTACTTCATGTTGGCTTTTTCCGCAAAAGGAGCAATATAAAATGTTTTTGTTACTTTTTTCTGTCATATCGAATCAATATATTTAATATAAAACTCTACTAAATGCTTAGCAAGTTCAAGTTGTACATAATGCTAGATATTGTGTTCTATTTTCTTTTCTCCACAACAGAGTCAATTAATCCAAATTTTTGAGCCTCTTCAGCTGTCATGAAATTGTCTCTCTCTAAAGCATCTGAAATTTCATCAACTGATTTTCCCGTATGCTTTGAATAAATTTTATTTAGTCTTTCTTTTAATGATAAAATTTCTTTTGCGTGGATTTGAATATCTGTTGCTTGACCTTGAAATCCAGCTGAAGGCTGGTGAACCATAATCCTTGAATTTGGAAGAGAATATCTTTTTCCTTTTTCACCCGCAGCTAAAAGGAACGAGCCCATTGAAGAAGCTTGACCAATACAAAGAGTTGAAACAGGAGAATTGATGTACTGCATTGTATCATAAATTCCTAAACCAGCCGTAACTAAACCTCCTGGGCTATTAATATAAAAATTTATTTCTTTGTTTGGATTTTCTGACTCCAGAAATAATAATTGTGCTGTAACTAAGGAGGCTACAGCATCATTAACTGGACCAACTAAAAAAACTATTCTCTCTTTTAATAATCTAGAATAAATATCGTATGCCCTTTCCCCTTTGCTTGTTTGTTCAACAACCATAGGGATAAGGCTATTCATTTTTTCCTCTAACTCGCGACTCATAGTTGGTTTATACAACTATTAGTTACTTTTTACTAATTTTTTTTAATTTTGACTTATTTTTTGCTGAAGATGTGGTTTTGGATTTGTAGCTATCTACATTTGGTTTATTAAATTCTGCAATTATTTTTTCGGCTTCCTTAGAATCTATCTCTTTTGATGTAAGATTAATTTTTGATTTAATTAGATCTATAATTTTTTCCTCATATAAAGAACCTTTTAAGCTTTGAGATGCACTTGGATTTTTTTGGTAGTATTCAAGGACCATTTTCTCTTGGCCAGGCATACCTTTAATTTGTTTTTGTATTTCATTTCTAACTTCATCATCTGATACTTTTAGATTATTTTTTTCTCCAATTTCATTCAGTAATAAACCAAGTTTGATTCTAGATTTTGCTAATTTTTCATTATTAGATTTATGTTTTTCTTTCTCTTCTGGTTTAAGATTTTGGGTCATTATTAAAATCTCTTGATCAATTAAATTTTGAGGTAAATCAACTTGATGGTTTTTTTCAATTTGATCTAAAATTTCTTTTTTTGTGATCGAATTCAATGCTTGAGAATATTGACCTTCAATTTGTTTTTCAATCAAAGATTTTAAATCCTTGATATCTTTTGCTCCCATTAATTTAGCAAAATTATCATCAATTTTGCTTGCCTTAGGTTTTTTTACATTTAAAACTTTACATTCAAATTTGGTTTTTTTGTTAGCTAGTTCTTTTTTTGGGTGGTTAGCTGGAAGTGTTGCATCTAATATTTTTGTATCATTTTTTTTCACACCAATTAATTGTTCATCAAAACCTTTTAAAAAAAGATCTTTTCCTAACTCAAGTTGCACTCCTTTTCCCTCACTTCCATCAAATTTATTACCGTCAACAGTGGCTGAATAATCAAATGTAACTTGATCTCCTTTTATTGCATTTTCATTTTCATTTTTATCTTCAAATTGTCTATTTTGATTTGCAATTTCTTTTAATTTTTCATCAATAATTTTATCTTCAATTTTTATTTTAAAATTTGTTGCTTTGAATTTATCAAAACTTTTTAAGGTCACGCTTGGCAAACAATCAATCTGGAGTTCATAATTTAAATCTTTTCCTTCTCCAAACTGTTTTAAGTCAATTTTTGGTTGGCCAGCAACTTTTAATTTTTTTTCTTCAATCGCTTTTGAAGTCGTATCTCTTAAAATTTTATCAACTACTTCTCCATAAACGGATTTTCCAAATTGTTTTTTGATCACTTCCGGAGGAACTTTTCCTGGTCTGAAACCTTTTAATGCTACTTCTTTTTGAAGCTCTTTAAGTCTTTCATCCATTTTTGTCTGTATGTTTTTCTTATCGACTATTACAGATAAAATTGTTCTAAGTCCTTTTTTTGATTTTACTTCTACTTTCATAATATTTTGGTGGGCAAGAAGAGACTCGAACTCTTAAGCCTTGCGGCACTGGTTTCTAAGACCAGCGCGTATACCAATTCCGCCACTTGCCCAATTATTAATCGTTGTTTTTATATATCAATTTAATTTTTTTGTGAAACGATAAAGTCCATAATAAATTAGCAGATAAATTAAAATTAATGAGAAAAACCAGTATCTTCCAATCATCGGATCTTTAGCAAAAATAAACGCTGGTAATACAAACAAAAAATAAACAAAATTAATTACAATCGAGTTAATATAATTTCCTCTATTTTTTCCAAAAATTGTTGTAATTTTTTTAAAACATAACATATGAAGATGTTCGTTATCTGGATGGATTGGTGATTTTTTTTGAATTATTTTTCTAAAGAAAGAAAAAAATACTTCAAAAAATAAATAAAATAATAAGGTACAAAAAAAGAATGAAGAATATTCAGAATTTAGATTGTTGGTAATTATTACATTTAAGGCCGCGAGAGATCCCATTAGATAGGAGCCACTGTCGCCTAAAAATATTTTAGCTATAGGAAAATTAAATAGTAAAAATGATAAAAAAATAATTATTTGACCAATGATTAAAAAAGAAAATTCAGTATTTCCGCTAGTAATATTTATATAAGCTAAAATTAAATTTATAATTATCCAGTTAATTGTGAGCAACCCATTAAATCCGTCAATCAAGTTTGCGCCATTAACTATAAATAAAAAACAAAGAAGTACAAACAAAGAGGAAAAAATACTATTACTTACAAGAATGCTTAAAAAAGGAATATCAATGCTTAATATCTTTATCGGAAAAATATGTATTATAAAAAATAAAAAAAATATCATTATTAAAAGTCTTTTAAATGGACTTACATTAATTTTTAAATCATCCAAGAAACCAACAATAAACATCAAATTACATATAAAAATGTATTCAAATAAAATTTTTGAATAAATTAAGTAGTAAATAATAAAAAAAATATTTAAAGAAATTATACCAGCTAGCCCTCCACACCTTGCTATAGCTGTTTCATGAAAAGCTTGAGGTTTTAAAAAGTCTTTATCTAAAAGAATTCCATCTTTAATTTTGTGAGAAAATTTGCTTGTAATTAAAAAAACAAAAAAAGTTACTAATGTAAACATCGATAAAAAACTTAATTCAATTTGATCGTTTTCCATAAATCTTTATAAATTATTTCCTTTATTATTTTTTTTAAATATATAAATTCCAATAAGTATTACAACTAATGATACAATTACTCTCCAGGTAATTGTTTCGTTCATTAAAAAATAACCAAATATTATTCCAAAAATTGGGATTAAATACGCTACTTGTGTTTGAAAAACTAATCCATTAACAGTTAATATCCTAAATCTTATTAACCAAGCAAGTCCAGTAGCAACTACTCCTAAATATAATAGTGAAAAAGTCGATGCTAAAGTCGGGTTAGATTCCCATGGTGTTTCAATGATTAATGATAAAGGAAGAAGGAAAATCACCGACCACAATGTAGTTGACGTTGTTACATTTTCATTTTTTTTATTTCTTAATTTTAAAGTTAATAAACCTCCAATACAATAAAATGTTGATCCTAAAATAGTTATTAAAGCATAAATATAATTTTCACTATTAATGATTACTTTGTCGAAAAATAGTAATACAATTCCACTAAAACCAATTAGAACCCCTAAAAATTTTAAAAAGGATAGCTTTTCATTTTTAGTAAAAAAATGTGCAAGTATTGAGCCGCTTAAAGGGGTTGTGCTCATTAGTATTGCTGCAAGGTAACTATTAATTTTTGCAGTACCTATGGCAATTAAAACGAAAGGTATTGCAATATTACAAAGTCCAATCAAAGCATACCAATTCCAATTTTTACTAAAAGCCTCAATCTTGACTCTGGTGATTTTACAAAGAATTAATAGAGGGATACTTGCAAAAATAACTCTTACTAAAGCAAGTGTAATTGGGTCATAAGAATATGTGGCTATCTTTATATTAAAAAAAGATGAGCCCCAAATTATAGCTAATAAGATTAATAATGATAAATCAAAGGTATTTGCTTCTCTCATTGAAAGCCTGAGGTGTGGATATGTGATAAACGCATAGCTGATATATATATTTAATTATACTATAAAAAACATCCTTATATATGTTCGCAACGATTAAACACAATTTTAAAGGAGCAAAATGAGTTCAAAAGATGTTTTAAAGCTTATAAAAGACAAACAAGTTGAATTTGTAGACCTGAGATTTACCGACCCTAAAGGAAAACTTCAACATCTGACCATGGACTCGACCGTTGTTGACGAAGATATGCTAAACAATGGAGTGTTTTTCGATGGATCTTCAATAGCTGGTTGGAAAGCTATAAACGAGTCAGATATGATTTTGAAACCTGACTTAGAAAGACCAATAATTGATCCTTTTAACTCTCACACTACGGTTAATATATTTTGTGATATTTTAGATGCAGTAAAGAAAGATCCTTATGGGCGAGATCCAAGAGGAACAGCAAAAAAAGCTGAAGCGTATTTAAAGAAATCAGGAATCGGAGATAAGTCATATTTTGGACCTGAACCAGAATTTTTTGTTTTTGACGACGTAAGGTTTAAGAATGATATGAATGAAACTAGTTTTACCATAGATAGTTCTGAAGGTCCTTACAATACAGGAAAAAAATATGAAAATGGTAATATGGGTCATAGACCAGGAATTAAGGGAGGTTACTTTCCTGTTCCACCGGTCGACAGTGCTCAAGATATGCGGGGAGAATATTTAAAAGCTTTGAAAGACATGGGTGTTAAAGTTGAAAAACATCACCATGAAGTAGCACCAAGTCAACACGAGCTAGGTATGTACTTTGGTACTTTAACTAACATGGCAGATAATGTTCAGCTTTATAAGTACGCTGTTCAAATGGTTACTCACTCATTTGGAAAGACAGCTACATTTATGCCCAAGCCAGTAAAAGGCGACAACGGATCTGGAATGCACTGTCACCAATCAATTTGGAAAGGTAACACGCCAGTATTTATGGGAAAAGAATACGCGGGCTTATCTAAAGAGGCTTTGTACTATATAGGTGGAATCTTAAAACACGCTAAAGCTATTAACGCTTTTTCAAATGCTACAACAAACAGTTATAAAAGATTAATTCCAGGTTTTGAAGCACCAGTAATTCTAGCATATTCAGCCAGAAATAGATCTGCTTCATGTAGAATACCAGTCATAATGAGTCCAAAAGCAGCTAGAATGGAAATAAGATTTCCAGACGCGGCTGGTAATCCTTATTTAACTTTTGCATCAATGTTAATGGCAGGTATCGATGGTATTAAAAACAAAATAGATCCAGGTAAAGCTTTTGATCAAGATTTATACTCTCTTTCAGAAGATGAAGTTAAAAAATTACCAACTGTTTGCGGTTCATTAAGAGAAGCCATGCAAAACCTAGATAAAGATAGAAAGTTTTTGACAGAAAGTGGAGTGTTTACTGATGATCAAATTGACGCTTATATTGAATTAAAATTTCAAGAAATTTATAAATTTGAACACACACCTCATCCAATAGAATTTGAGATGTATTATAGTGGTTAAACCTTAAAAGATTCTCCACATCCGCAACGTTCGGTTTCGTTAGGATTTTTAAATACGAATTGAGATGAGAATTTCTCTGTCTTATAATCCATTTCCGTACCTAAAAGGTACATTATTGCTTTAGGATCAATTAAAACTTTTACACCTTTGTCTTCTACAATTTCCTCATTAGGTTTAATTTCTTTTGCATATTCCATTATATAAGACATTCCTGCGCAACCACCGGATTTCACACCTACTCTTACACCGATAGTCTTCTCTTCAGCTTTAGACATTATTTCTTTTATTCTTTCAGCTGCATTCTGGCTCAATTTTATTATCTGTTCGCTCATAAATTTAACTCTAACTTTGCTGCTTCTGACATCTTGTCTTTAGTCCAAGGCGGATCCCAAACTAATTTTAAATCAACATCGTCAATGTCATCAAGCTTTAATATATTATCTTTCACCATTTTTGGCAAACTTTCGGCTACTGGGCAATTCGGAGAAGTTAAAGTCATTTCTATTTTCACTTTTTTATCATCATTAATGTCTATTTTGTAAATTAATCCTAACTCGTAAATATTTACTGGTATTTCAGGATCATATATTTTTTTAATTTCTGAAATAATTTTATCTTTTAGATTTTTCATTTTTTTTCGAGCGCTGATAGTAAAGTATGCCAAGCCATTGTTGCACATTTAACTCTCATAGGAAATTCTTGAACTCCAGATAGAGATGTAATCGTAGTCATTTGATCTGGTGTAATGCTATTGATTGTTATTTTTGTTTTATTTTTCAACATATTTAAAAATTCTTCAGTTATTTTTTTTATAAATGACAAATCTTTTCCCTTAACTAGCTCTGTTAATATTGAAGCCGACGCAAGAGAGATAGCACAACCTTCTCCCTCAAAGCTAAGATCTTCAATTTGCTTTTCCTTGTTTAGTTTTAAATAAATATGAACTTTATCTCCACATAATGGATTGTGAGCTTTTGCATCGTTAGTAAAATCTTTGCACTTACCTTTGTTTCTAGGATTTTTACCGTGGTCTAAAATAATTTCTTGATAAAGTTCTTTAAGATCCATATTAATTTTTAAATACCTTTTGGCAATTTTTTATAGCTTCTGATAATTTATCCATATCTTCTTTATCGTTATATACTCCTATTGACGCCCTAGCAGTAGCAGCCATTCCAAGTTTTTCATGCAATATTTGACAACAATGATGTCCGGCTCTTATAGCTACTCCATCTTCATCTAAAATTGTTGCTATATCATGTGGATGAATATCTTTTAATGTAAAGCATAAAACAGAACCTCTACTTTTTGGGCTTCCTATAATTTTAATTGAATTATTCATTCTTAATTTTTCTAGTCCATATTCTAGTGTTTCATTTTCATGTTTAGCAATATTAGTAATACCTAATTCTTCAATAAAATTTAATGACTCTGCAAATGAAACTACTTCAGCGGTTTGCATCGTCCCAGCTTCAAATTTCGTATGGTTATCAGCGAAGGTAATTTCTTGTTGTTTAACTTCATTTATCATTCCTCCTCCTCCTTGGTAAGGCGGCAATGCATCTACCCATTTTTTTTTCATATATAAAATGCCAAGACCATTAGGACCATACATTTTATGACATGATATAGCATAAAAATCACAGTCAATTTTTTGCATGTCAATTAAAGAATGTGGAGCGCCTTGAGTTCCATCTATCAAAACTGGAATATTTTTTTCTTTTGCCAGCTCAATAATTTTTTCAATAGGTAAAATAGCTCCTGTTACATTTGATATATGAGTTATAGCAATAATCTTAGTTTTTTTTGTAATTAATTTTTTTATTTCTTCAATTTCAACATCACCATCTTTATTTACTTGAGCAAATTTAATTATTGCTCCTTTTTCTAACCTTAAATAATGCCAAGGAACATAATTTGAGTGATGCTCTAACTCAGTTATTAATATTTCGTCTCCATTATTGACATATTTTTTTCCAAAAGAAGAAGCAACTAAATTGATGGCCTCTGTTGCTCCTTTAGTAAATATTATTTCTTCTCTATGTTTAGCATTTAAATATTTTTGAACTTTATCTCTCGAAGCCTCAAATCGATTTGTAGCCTTAACAGCTAATGTATGAACGCTTCTACCAACGTTGGAAAATTCTGTTTCATAAAAGTTTGAAATTTTATCAATAACCACTTGTGGCTTTTGAGAAGAATTTGCGCTATCAAGATATACTAAAGACTTACCATTAATTTTTTGTTTGAATATTGGAAACTCTTTTTTTATGTTTTTAATATCCATTAATTTGTCTTTCTAATTTTTTTATTAAAAAATTTTTTAATTTTCCCTCTGCTAATTTTTCCAATGTTTCAATTAAAAAACCATTAATTAACATTTTATAAGCTTCCTTTTCAGGAATTCCTCTCGTCTTTAAATAATGAATAGAATTTAAATCTATACTTCCTGATGTTGAACCATGAGAACATTTAACATCATCTGCATAAATCTCTAATTCTGGTTTTGCATCAAACTCGGCATTACCATCTAAAATTAAAGCTCTGCTTAGTTGATATGCGTCTGTTTTTTGCGCATTATTTTTTACAAAAATTTTTCCTTGATAAACACCTTTGCTCTCATCACTTAAAACATCTTTTATTTTTTGAAAACTTTGACAATGTGGTGAGTTATGATTTATACGAGTCTTAATTTCCTGATGCTCATTATTATTTAAATTTAAGGCAGAAAAAATGCTACTTTTTGAATGCTCTTCATTGAAATTAACTACAATATCGATCTTATTAAATTTCAAACCAGATGAAAATAAATAATTCTCAAAATTGGAATTTTTTTCTAAATTGCTTTGAATATATTTATAAAAATAACCATTACATTTAGAGTTATTTATGAAAATATTACTTAGTGAAGAATTTTTTTTTATTTTAATATTTTCTATCGTATTTACCATAAAATTTTCTTGAATGGACTCATTCACATAGTTAATTAAATTTAACTTAGAGTTTTCATTAAGAATTATTAAATTTTTATAATTAACAATAGTTTCCTTCAATGAGTTTGAGAAATGATTATAAATAACCAATGGTTTATTTAACTTATAATTTTTAGAAATTTCTAAAGAAAATCCTCCTGTTGCTAAAGCATCGTTGAGAAAATTTAACGAATTTTTTTTATCAAAAATTATTTTATTATTATAGTTATAGTTTTCTAAAGAAATTTTATTTTTTTCCTCATATGAAAAATTTGAAGATATAAGTTTTCCATTTAAAAGTGAAATATAATTGTGTTCAAACTCTTTAATTAATTCTAATTTTTTATTCTTTAAGGAAAAATCTTTGTTAACAATATTTTTAAAGTTTTGACTCAAAATTTTATTTAGATCCGTAAATTTCCAATCTTCATCTTTTTTATTAGGAAAGCCATTTTTATTAAACACCTCAAGATTTTTTTTTCTTAGGTTTTTATCCTTTGAAGATAGGTTTTTAATTTTTTCAATTTTAAAATCGTAAAACTGTTTCATTTAAATTAAATTTTTATAACCTGTTTTTTCTAATTGCATTCCTAAATCTGCACTACCAGTTTTAACAATTTTACCGTTAGATAAAACATGAACGTAATCTGGTTTTATATAATCTAAAAGTCTTTGATAGTGAGTAATAATTAAAAAAGCATTTTCTGTATTTTTATATGAATTTACTCCGTCTGCTACAATTCTTAAAGCGTCAATATCTAACCCTGAGTCTGTCTCATCTAAAATAGATAATTTTGGTTGTAATAGCTTCATTTGTAAAATTTCATTTTTCTTTTTTTCTCCTCCAGAAAAACCAACATTTAGTTGACGAGATAAAAATTTTTCATCTATTCCAAGCTCAGCTGCTTTTTCCTTAATTAATTTTAAAAAAGTCAAAGTATCTAATTCTTTTTCACCTTTAGCTTTTAAGACTGAATTTAATGAAGTTCTTAAAAAAATATTAGTGTTTACTCCTGGTATTTCTAAAGGGTATTGAAATGCTAAAAAGATACCCTTTTGTGCTCTTTCCTCTGTGGAAAGGTCATTCAAACTCTCACCATTATATTGAATTTGACCTTTTGTTTCATATCCTGTCTTGCCTGATAATACGTTTGCTAGGGTACTTTTTCCTGAACCATTTGGACCCATAATTGCATGCACTTCACCTGGTTTGATACTCAGGTTTAACCCCTTAAGAATATGTTTTTTGTCTATAGTTGCCTCTAAATTTTTAATATGTAACATTATCCAACACTTCCTTCCAAACTAATTGCTACAAGTTTTTGAGCTTCAACAGCAAACTCCATAGGTAATTGTTGTAGAACCTCTTTACAAAAACCATTCACAATCAAGCTCACTGCTTCCTCTTGATCTAGACCTCTTTGATTGCAGTAATAAAGCTGATCTTCGTTTATTTTAGTAGTCGTAGCCTCGTGCTCAATTGTAGAAGTTGCATTATTATTTTTAATATAGGGAATAGTGTGCGCTCCACATTTGTTACCCATTAATAAAGAGTCGCATTGTGTGTAGTTTCTTGAGTTTAATGCTTTTTTATTAATATCCACTAATCCTCTATACATATTATCAGCATTTCCTGCTGATATTCCTTTAGAAATTATTCTACTTTTTGTATTTTTTCCAAGGTGAATCATTTTTGTTCCTGTATCAGCTTTTTGAAAATTATTTGTGATTGCTATAGAATAAAATTCTCCAACTGAATTATCCCCTTGCAGAATACAACTAGGATATTTCCACGTAATTGCAGATCCTGTTTCCACTTGTGTCCAGGAAATTTTTGAATTTTTTCCCCTGCAAGCACCTCTTTTAGTAACAAAGTTATAGATTCCGCCAACACCCTTTTCGTCACCTGGATACCAATTTTGAACTGTTGAATATTTTATTTCCGCATCATCTAAAGCAACTAATTCTACATTAGCAGCATGTAACTGGTTTTCATCTCTCATTGGAGCAGTACATCCTTCTAAATAACTTACATAACTCCCCTTGTCGGCAATAATTAAAGTCCTTTCAAATTGACCTGTCTCTGAAGCATTTATTCTAAAATAAGTTGATAGCTCCATTGGACACTTAGTATTCGGCGGAATATACACAAAAGATCCGTCAGTAAAAACGGCTGAGTTTAAAGTTGCAAAATAATGATCACTTAATGGTATCACTGAACCAAGATATTTTTTTACAAGTTCAGGATGTTTTTGAATAGCCTCTGATATTGAGCAAAAAATTATTCCTTTTTTCGTTAATTCATCTTTAAAAGTTGTTGCAACAGAAACTGAGTCAAATACAGCATCGACAGCTATACCATTCAAACGTTTTTGTTCATTTAAAGGTATTCCAAGTTTTTTATAAGTTTCCAATATCTTGGGATCTATCTCTTCTAAACTTTTAGGCTTATTAGAAGCGCTTTTAGGTGCTGAATAGTAATATAGATCTTGATAATTAATTTTTGGATATTTTGGTTTTTGCCAATCAGGTTCTTTTAAAACTTTTAATCTATTAAAAGCTTTCAATCTCCATTCCAACATCCACTTTGGTTCTTTTTTAATATTAGATATAAATTTAATTGTATCCTCATTTAATCCTTTTGGAGAGCGAATATTCTCAACTTCAGTTGTGAAACCGTATTTATACTCCTTAGTATTTTTTAGATCTTCTGTTTTCATTTATTAAGATTTTGATTTTTTTTAACTAAGTCTTGTAATTTAACCTTTTCAAAAAAATTATTTATATGCTGATCAAGCTGATCCCATAAATTGTGAGTTATACATTTTGAGGATTTGTTATTACAACCTTTTTTTGACTCCTTTTTGCAATTAAGCATCTTTACTTCTTCATCAACTGCAGAAATAATATTTGAAATCTTAATTTCTTCTGCTGGAATTTCTAAAATATATCCTCCTTTTGCGCCTCTTATGCTTTTAACTAAATTATTGTTTTTAAGTTTAATAAATATTTGCTCCAAATATGCTAAAGAAATATTTTGCCTTAAAGAAATATCTGTAAGACTTATAGGTCCTTTATCTTTAAATAACGCTAGATCCGCCATGGCCATTACCGCGTATCTGCCTTTACTCGTTAGTTTCATAAATTATTGTTGTAATACAATATATTTTTAATAAATCCTACCGTTTTAGTATGAATTAAAAAAAATTATTTGACGCATAAAAACATGTTATAAAATATTACTTTTTTTTAAAAATAATAATCATTATCAAAAATGAAACCAAAAAGTTTAGAAATTTTTATACCTGGACCTGCAGGAAGACTTGAAGCTAAATATTACAAAAATCCAAAGTTTGGGGCTCCGGTTGCGATTGTATTGCATCCTCATCCTCAATACGGAGGAACAATGAATAATAGAATTGTTCATCTTATGTATAATATTTTTTTAGAAAATGGTTTTTCAGTTATTAAAGTAAACTTCAGAGGCGTTGGAAAAAGTGAGGGAGTTTTTGATAATGGCCAAGGAGAATTGTCTGATGCTGCTGCAGCATTAGATTGGATTGAAAGACAAAATTTAGATTATAGTCAATGTTGGGTTTCTGGCTTTTCTTTTGGATCTTTAATTTGCATGCAATTAATAATGAGGAGGCCTGAAGTAAATAATTTTATTGCAGTTTCACCACAGCCCAATGTATATGATTTTTCTTTTCTAGCACCTTGTCCTACATCTGGTCAGGTTGTTTATAGTGAGAATGACGAATTAGTCACAAAAGAAAGTATTAATGAATTAGATAAAAGGATAAAGACTCAAAAAGGGGTTGAGGTTATTTTTTCAAAAATAAAAGATTCTAATCACTTTTTTAAAAATAAAGAAAAAGAATTAATACTTGAAATAGAAAAGTATTTAAAAGAAAAAACTGCGCTTATTTAGTTTTTTACTAATTCTCCTCCAGAGCAAGGAAATTTACATCCAGTCGTATTTGGAAACGAAAGTGGTAATTTTTGTATCGATCTCACAGCTAAATAAGCAAAAGCTTGGGACTCAACGAAATCACCATCTATTTTATATTCATCAATAAATTTCAAATTTATACTTTTAGATAAGTTTTCTTTTATTTTTTGGACTAAGACTGGATTTTTTCTACCGCCGCCACAGAGTAATATATTTTTAATTTTTAATTTAGAATTATTTAGCGATAAGGATAATTCTTCTCCAATAATGCTCGCTGTAAAATCTGTAAGAGTTGTTACACCATCTTCAAAATTTAAACCTCTTAAAAAGGAGATATCAAAATCACTTGTATCAAAAGATTTTTTCTTATTATTTCTATTAGCGTATAATTCTTGTGCTTGCTCAAAAATTATTTCATTTCTGTTTCCACTTTTAGCAAGAAGTCCGTCTCGATCAAATTTTTTATCGGAATTTTTTCTAACCCAATAATCTATAAGACAATTACCAGGTCCAATATCTCTACTAAATAATTCAGATAAATTTTTCTTATTTTTAATAATAGTAATATTTGCTATTCCTCCGATATTAAGGAAACAAACTGGTAAATCAATTTTTTTTTGTAAAGAAATTAAATGATGAAAAATAGGTGTTAATGGTGCACCCTGTCCACCATTTAAAATGTCATTATTTCTGAAATTAAATATTACTTTTTTATTTGTTAATTGACTTAATAGCTTTCCATTTCCTATTTGTTTAGATACTTTTTCTTTTGGATTATGAAAAATAGTTTGACCGTGAAAACCAATTATCGACTCATCACTTATTTTTAATTCTTCAATTATTTTGGCATGGAAAATAGTTATGCCTCTTTCTAAGTTGTTAATTTCGTTTTTGTATGTTTTTAAATCCTCAATTTTATGTATTTTTTCTTTAAGCTTGTGAATATCTTTATAAATATCTGAGTCATATTCAAAATACTTGTCTTTAATAGTCTCATATTGATTTATTCCATCGGTCTTTATAATAGATGCATCTACTCCATCCCCAGAAGTTCCGCTCATTAAACCTAATGCGATCCAATTTTTTTGCATATTTTTATTTATTTATAACAATTTTTGTATAATAGTTGCTTAAGTAAATAGCACTATGAAAAATAATTTTTTACAAGAAATGAAAAATCGAGGATATCTACACCAATGTACTGATATAGATAAGCTGGGTAAAATTTGTGATAAAAACCCCATCTCCGGTTATATAGGGTTCGACTGTACAGCAAGCAGCTTACACGTAGGTAGTCTTTTGCAAATAATGATATTAAAATTAATGCAAAAACACGGCCATCGACCAATTATTCTTTTGGGAGGTGGAACAACGCTTATAGGTGATCCATCTGGAAAAGACTCTACAAGAAAAATTCTAGAACCAAATGAAATAAAAAATAATATTTCAAGCATAAAAAAAGCATTCAGTAAAATTTTAGATACATCTAATAAAAATACATCTCCAGTGTTCGTAGATAATGCTGAATGGTTGACAAAACTAAATTATATTCAATTTTTAAGAGATATAGGAAGTCATTTTACAATTAATAAAATGCTTACATTTGACAGTGTAAAACTAAGGTTGGAAAGAGAGCAATCGCTCAGCTATATGGAATTTAATTATATGATATTACAAGCTTACGATTTTTATCAATTATTTAAAAATAAAAATTGTATTTTACAAATTGGTGGGTCAGATCAATGGGGTAACATCGTTAATGGAACGGATTTAATTAGAAGAATAATGCAAAAAGAAGCATTTGGTCTTACCTCACCTTTAATCACACTCGCTTCTGGAACCAAAATGGGAAAGACTGAAAAAGGAGCTGTATGGTTAAATGAAGAATATCTTTCAGCATACGATTATTGGCAATTTTGGAGAAATACTGATGACCGCGATGTTAAAAGATTTCTTCTTTTTTTTACACAATTAGAAACAAAGGAAATTGATATTATTTGCAATAAAGAAAAAAATATAAATAATTTAAAAATCTTATTAGCTAACGAAGCTACAAAATTACTTCATGGTGAAAATGCATCAAAAAAAGCTGAACAAACAGCAAAAGAAACATTTGAAGGAGGTGGATATGGTTCTGATTTACCAGAAATAAAAATTCACTCTGATGATATAAAAAAAGGAATAAATATTTTAGATTTTGTTGCAGAAAATAAAATTTTACCTTCTAAAAGTGAAGCACGAAGAGTAATAGCTAATAATGGTTTAAAAATAGATAATGTCATAGTAAATAATGAAAAAAAAATACTTTTATTAAAAGATTTCAAAAATAATAAATTAAAAATCTCTTACGGGAAAAAAAAACATTTCTTAGTAAAAATTATTTAGCTACTTTATTTCTATCAATAATTTTTTGTATAAATCTTGGAGTTATTGTTTTTATAGGATTAATCGTGGTTTTAATTTTCCCTTTTGGTCCTTTCATTTTAAAACTAATACCAAATAAACCTTCGCCAACTTCTTTTGGTATAACTATGTTTCCAATAACAGGTATTTTTGCAATCATTTTATTTAATGTTTTAGCAGGTACTAAAGTACCTCTTAAACTTGTGACATTATTTTCATCCTGATATCCCTCCATTAAAACAGACATGCTTGGTCCTAAAGCAAGTATTTCGTTTAGTTTTAAAAAATTTTTATTTTTTTCCATATCTATTTCTAATAAATTAAATGATAATCCCTCTCCCTCTGCCAAATCTGCTAAACCTCCAAGATCTGCTAAAGACAATAATTTAACAACTCCAGGAGCATTTATAACTTTAAAATCCTCAATCTTTAGTTTTGAGTTTGATAATGTGCCATCTATAATAGATGTGTAAAGTAATTTCCCTCCTGAAAGACCTTTAAAAAAACTATATTCGGCTAATAATGGCCTAGGCAAATCTGAATAAATTTCTAAATATTTTTTATTTGTATTTTTGTCTTTTTTAAGAGATATATCGAGAAAATTATTTCCTCCAAAATCACCCTTTGATGAAATCTTTGTAAATTGACCTCTTTTAATCTCACCTATTAATTTAAAATTTTTAAGCTTTTCAGACATTGGAACTTTGATGTTTTCAAAGTCAATTTCAATATTCCGATTTAATTCTTGAAATATATTTTCACCGCCTTTATTACCGAAATATTTTGCTACATTCGATGCATCAAATTTTTTTCCTCTTATTTCTATTTTATTATTATTTGTAATTAAAAATTCATTATTTTTTGTAAATACTTCTATTGATCTGAAAGATGAATATTTTTTTTTTTTGAATACAAAATCCTTAATTTTAATTAAATTTTTCGCCTCTTGATATTGAAGCCCATTTATCTTAAAAGTATTTTTAGCTTTCTCAAAATTTAAAGATATACTTGCTATAGAATTTTTAGGTTTTTTGTAATTAATAAAATCTACTTGTAAACTTTCATCAAAATCAAAATCTAGAATTAAATTAGCTAAATCATTTTTTGAATTATTTTCAATGCTAATTGACATAAAATCAGAAAGATTCAATGCGTATTTTCCTTCAGCTTTAAAATTTATTTCATTTTTTTTTATATTGCTTGAAAGATTTAAATTTGAAATTTGTAATGATTTAATTTCTTTTTCCAAAAAAACATATTTAATAGGATCCTTAAATTTTATATTTCCTTTCTCAATATTACCTGAAATTTTATAATTATAGTCTTCAACTTTGTAAGTTTTATCAAAACTTATAGTAAGATTATTATTTAAATTAGCCTTTAAATTTTTAAAATCTTTAACTAGTGCAAATTTGTCTAAATATTTACTATACTTGCTTAAAAGATCTTTATTAAAATCAAATTTAGACTTAAAATTAGATACAAGATGTACTCCATTTTCTAAGTTTACTTTTATATCACCATCAGATATTTTTATTTCCTCTAGTTCTCCAAAAATATTTTTAATCAAAATATCATTTTTATCTGCAAAAAATCCCAAATTTACATTTTTAAAACTTAAATTGTTTTGCAGATCAACTTTTAATCCTTTTATAGTTCCTCTCGCTATAAAGTCTTTGAATGAACCTTTTTCTGTTAAAAAAATATCAACCTCAGAAATTAATTTGCCTTCTTTTATTCTATTATTTAGTAAGCTTTTAAAGTTTGAAGGTTTGATAATTTGCGATAATTTATTTAATTGTACTATATCTAATTCTTGAAAAGTAAGACTAGTTTTAGTTATTTTCGGATCTATATCTAGTAAAGAAAAAAAATCGACAAATACCTTAATATTTTTAACAGGTATTGAGACTTCTCTATAAGCGATTTTCGGATTATTTGTTTCTAAAAATAAACTAAGCTCTTTAAGATTAATCTTGAATTTAATTTTATCTAATTCTAAATTAATATTTTTTGTTTGGGATGATCTATCAATTATAAATTTGTTAAATTTGTCGGTTTCAAAACCTAAAGTTGATAGTAGTGCAATTAGTGTAATAAATAGAATTATTATAAGTAAAATAAAATTAGTTATAATTTTTTTCATTTATTATTTTTAATTCCTTCCTCAATAAATATATCAATATTTCCATCAAGGATATTTTTTGGATTCGTGCTCTCTATTTTATTTCTTAAGTCTTTAACTAATTGATATGGTTGTAATACATAAGATCTAATTTGATGACCCCAGCCAATGTCTGTTTTGTTAGTTAATTCTCTCTGGTTTTCTTCTTCTTTTTTTTGCATTTCATTCTCATACAACCTTGCCTTAAGCATTTTATAGCAAGTTTCTTTATTTTTGTGTTGAGATCTCTCATTCTGACATTGCACTACAATTTTTGTTGGTAAATGTGTAATCCTCACAGCGCTGTCAGTGGTATTAACGTGTTGTCCACCGGCTCCACTAGATCTGTATGTATCTATTCTTAAATCTTTTTCTTCAATTTTAATGTTTATATCGTCTTCTACAGCTGGATAAACCCATACACTAGCAAAACTAGTATGTCTTCTAGCTCCACTATCAAATGGTGAAATCCTAACAAGTCTATGGACACCTGATTCTGATTTCATAAGTCCATACAAATAATTTCCTTCAACTTTTATTATAGATGATTTAATACCTGCCTCTTCTCCTTTATGTTCACTAATAATCTCGTATTTAAAGTTTTTTTTATCAAACCATTTCATGTACATCCTTCTGAGCATATCAGCCCAGTCCTGACTTTCTGTACCACCTGCTCCAGCGTGGATCTCGAGATAAATATCGTAATTATCATTTTCACCAGATAAAAAACAGTTTATTTCACTTTTTTTAACTTCACCTAAAATTTTTATAATTTTCTCGTTACAATCCTGAATGGTTTCCTCATCTTTTTCTTGAGAAGCTAATAGGTAGAGATCTTTAAGATTTTTTAAATCTTCAAATGATTTTTTATAGGAATTTAAGATATTTTCAAAAATTTTTTTTTGGTTAATAGTTTTTTTTACTAAATTTTTGTCTTTCCAAAAATTTTCTTTTTGAGAAATTTTTTCTAGATTAGTAATTTTAGCTTCAATATTTTCTCTATCAAAGATACCCCCTAATATTATTTAGGGATTTTTCAGTAATCAATAAAATTGAGTCAAAATTTTCCATTAATAAAATTGCCTAAACATTACAGTTCTATCACGACCATTAGTTGAGATTAAATAGTTATTATTAATATTGTTAATATCTTTTAATTTCAAAGCTTCTGTAATAGTATTTTTTTCTCCTGGGGCTGATTTTAATCCTGAATCATAGTTTAATGAAGTCAAATAAATTTTTTCAGGTATTTGAAATTCTTTAAAATCTTCTTTATACAAAGCGTTTTCAACAAAATATTTAAAAATAGGTAATGCTGCTTTAGAACCAGTTTCATATTTTCCAAGAGTTTTTGGATTATCGTAACCGACATATACGCCGATTATTAAATTCGATGAAAATCCTATAAACCAAGCATCATAATTGTCATTTGTTGTTCCTGTCTTCCCAGCTAGAGGTACATTCAAAGATTTTAGTTTTTTTGCGGTTCCTCTTTGAACAGCACCTTGTAAAATTGAAGTCATTTGATACGCTGTTTCTTCGCTAATTACTCTTTCGTTATTATTTTTAATTTTTGGTAATTCGACATCAATATTATTTATAAATTTATCACAACCAGAGCAAGTTCTACTTTTTTCTTGATATATCGTCTTACCCCTTCTATCTTGAATTCTAGAAATTAATTTTGGATTAATTTTTTTTCCTCCGTTTACAAATGGTGCGTATGCTGATGTCAAATTGATCAATGAAGTTTCGGCTGCACCTAATGAAACTGATAATAATTCAGGAATTTCATCATATATATTAAGCTTTTTGGATAAATCTAAAATTTTCTGCAAACCTAAAATTTTTGCTATTCTCACTGTCATAAGATTTCTTGAGTACTCAATCCCTTTCCTCAAAGTAGAGGGACCATAAAATTTTTTTCCATAATTCTCTGGTTTCCAATTTTTTAATCCAACCCCTTGACTTTCAACAAATGGAGCATCAAGTATGATTGAATTAGGTGCAAAACCATTTTCTAAAGCTGCAGCATAAACAATTGGTTTAAAAGCAGATCCAGGTTGTCTTTGTGCTTGAGTAACCCTGTTAAACTCACTTTTTTTAAAATTAAATCCTCCCACCAAAGCAAGAACATTGCCAGTTATGGGATCTAAAACCACAATTCCTCCATTTACTTTTGGGTATTGTTTTAATGACCAGGAATTATTTTTCTTTTTAACAAAAATAATATCCCCGATCTTATGAATGTCTTCTATAGATTTTTTTTTAGGTATAGACCACTTTATATCTTTGTAATTTAAAATTCTATTTGAATTATTTTTTTTCTTATCAATGAAATCAAATTCAATTTCATTATTTTCTATTTTAGAAATTTCCGCTAAATACCAATTTAAAGTCGGATCTAGCTTAAATTGTGAAGTAATTTTTTGCCAATTTTTATTACTTATTTTATTTGTTATAGGTCCTCTCCAACCTCTTCTTCTATCAAAATCTTCAATTCCTTTTCTTAATGATTTCAAAGCTTCTATTTGATAGCTAATTTTTAGCGGCGTGCTTATACTTAAACCTTGTGAATAAAGTTTTTCAAAACCATAAATGTCTTTCACTGTCCTCCTTACTTCTTCCGTAAAAGAATTAGCTTCATTTACGATTTCAATCTTTCTTCTTTTTAACTTTAATTTTGAATCTTTTAATTCAATAAACTTTTTTTTTGTAATAAATTTATTTTCCTCCAAATTTTTGAGAACTAAATCTCTTCTAAATTTTGCAACTTTAGGATATTTGTACGGATCATATTTGCTTGGAGCTTTTGGTAATGCAGCAAGTAAAGCTGCTTCTGCATATCCTAGTTCTTTTATAGATTTATCAAAATACTCTAAACTCGCTGCTGCTATTCCATAAGTTCCTTGGCCTAAATAAATTTGATTTAAATAAAGCTCTAAAATTCTTTCTTTGGTATACGCTCTCTCAATACGAAAAGCTAAAATAGCCTCTTTAATCTTTCTTTTCATTGAAACCTCGTTTGTAAGTAGGAAATTTTTTGCTACTTGCTGTGTGATAGTTGAAGCTCCCTCTAGTCTTTTATTTTGTGAAATATTTTTAATATTTTTAACAATAGCTCTTAAAATACCTTTGGCATCAATCCCGGGATGACTAAAAAAATTTTTATCTTCAGCAGATAAAAATGCATTAATGACTTTGTCTGGCACTGATTCAAATGGTATAAATAATCTTTTTTCTAAGGCATATTCAGCAATCAATTTTCTATCCTCGGAATAAACTCTGCTTGATATTGGCGGTTGATAATTAGACAATTTTTTGTAATCTGGAAGCCCAGCTGAAAAATACCAAAGGGTCGAAAAAACAAAAAATATTAAAGTAACAAAAATTATTATTATTAATTTAAGTGAATTATTAAGTAATTTAAACATTAGCTTAATTTATAATAACAATTCTGACTATCTTTAGGCATATAATCATTTAAATCCTGTATTTATTCACAAAATTGTATAAAATGATAAATATGACAAATTTAAAAATATTTAATTATTCAAATCTAAAAGGAATTCTCTATAAATGGAAAAAAACTTATATATTGATGCATCGCATCCTAATGAAACTCGAATTGTTCTTAAATCAAATCATTCAATTGAAGAATATGAATTTGAAGATAAAAACAATTTAAATTTCAAAAATAACATTTATTTAGCCACTGTAAGTAGGGTTGAACCTTCCTTGCAGGCTGCGTTTATCAACTTTGGAAGAGAACGCCATGGTTTTTTGGCCTTCAACGACATCCAATCTGATTATTATCAGCTTCCTTCTGAAGATAAAGAAAAGATAAGAATCGCAGAGGAAAAAATAAGGGAAGAATTGAAGGAAAAAACTATTGAGGTAAATCAGGATAATTTCTCGAATGATGATCAATTAAATAATAATAAAGAAGATAAAACTGATGAAAACACAAATCAAATTGAAAAAGAAAATACAAAAAAAGAATACAGAGAAAAAGTTAAATCATCATTTGGAATAAAGAGATATAAAATTCAGGAAGTCATTAAACCTGGGCAAGTAATTCTGATTCAAGTAATTAAAGAAGAAAGAGGTCAAAAAGGCGCTGCTCTTACCACTTTCATATCTTTAGCAGGAAAGTATATGGTTTTAATGCCAAATACTCCAAAAGGCGGAGGGATTTCGAGGAAAATTTTTAATTCTTCTGATAGGCAAAAAATAAGAAATATTTTAAGCGAAATAGAAATACCCAAAAGTATGGGCGTTATTGTAAGAACTGCAGGTGCAAATAAAACAAAAAATGAAATACAAAAAGATTTTCAGAATACTTTGAAAACTTGGGAAGAAATTAAAGAAAAAGCTTTAGACTCAAATGCTCCATCTTTGGTTTACGAAGAAGGAGACATTATAAAAAGAACATTAAGAGATACATACGATAATGACACAAAAAATGTTTACGTTGAGGGAAATGAGGCATATCAAAAAGCAAAAAAATTCATGAAAGAATTAATGCCAAAAAACGTAAAAAATATAAAAAAGTACAGGGGTAAGATCCCATTATTTCATGATGCTAATATAGAAAAGAAATTAAATAATATATATGAGCCTACTGTGAAATTAAAATCTGGAGGATATTTAGTTATTAATCCCACAGAAGCATTAGTTTCGATTGATATAAATTCTGGACAATCGACAAAACAAATGAATATTGAAAAAACTGCTTTGAACACGAATTTAGAGGCTGCAGAGGAAATTTCCCATCAAATTAAATTGAGAGATTTGTCTGGACTAATTGTAATTGACTTTATTGATATGATGAATTTTTACAATAGAAGGATAGTAGAAAAAAAAATGAGAGAAAGTATTAGAAAAGACAGAGCTAGAATACAAATAGGAAAAATTAGTAATTTTGGTCTACTAGAGATGACAAGACAAAGATTGCGGGAGGGATCAATAAGGTGGGAAACACAATTATCACTTTCATCATTTTCACAAAAAATTTTAAAAAAGATCCAACTCCTTGCCTTCACTAATAAAGTAAAAATCATTAATTCTTATGTTCCAGAAAAAGTAAAAATATATATTGAAAAAAATCTTTTAGATGAATTAAAATATTTTCAAAAAAAATATTCATTTGAAATCAGAATAATCTCTGATGATAAATTCATTATTCCAGAATATAAAATTGATCTTTTGAATAAATCAAAAAAAATTATTAACACAGTCGAATATATAAATTCTATTGTTCAGATTAATAAAAAAAATAATGTTTTTTCAAAAATTAAAAAAGATAAAGAAAAAAATACTGTAAAAACTAAAGATAAAGTAAAAAAAACAAAAACAAAAAAAAAAATTAGGACACTATGGGTAAGACGAAAAAAGAAAAGTTAGATCAAACCTTTTGTGGGAGAACTTGCTGATGCAAAATAATTTTTACCCATTCTTCCAGCAAGAAAAGAATTTCTTCCTGATATAACTGCATCCTTAAACGATCTAGCCATTAAAATTGGTTTTTTTGCTTTAGCTATGGCACTATTTATTAAAACTCCATCACATCCTAATTCCATAGCAATAGTTGCGTCTGAAGCTGTTCCTATCCCGGCATCTACAATTACCGGCACCTTCGACTGTTTTATTATAAGAGAAATATTTATCTTGTTCTGCAATCCTAGCCCAGAACCAATTGGTGAAGCTAATGGCATTATTGCTACTGCCCCATTGTCCTCTAATTTTTTTGCCATAAGAGGATCGTCTGTGCAATAAACCATTACCTTGAAACCTTCTTTAGAAAGAATTTTTGTAGACTTTATTGTTTCTATCATGTTGGGGTATAACGTTTTTTTATCACCTAAAACTTCAAGTTTTACTAACTTCCATCCGCCCATCTCTCTGGCCAATCTTAAAGTTCTTAGTGCTTCTTCAGAATTAAAACAACCAGCTGTATTTGGTAAATAAATTATTTTTTTAGGATTTAGATAATCGGTTAATATAGGTTTTTTTTTATCTAAAATATTTACTCTTCTTATTGCTACGGTAACCATATTTGCTCCCGATGCTTTTACAGCTTTTGCTGTTTCTGAAAAACTTTTATATTTACCCGTACCAACTATTAATCTTGATTTGAGTATTTTTCCGGCAACTTTGAATGTATCTTTTTTCAAATTATCCTCCACCAATAAAATGAACTATTTCTACTTTATCATTATTTTTCAAATTTTTTCTCTTGTAGTTTGCTTTTGAAATAATCTCTCCATTGTGTTCGATAGCAATTCTTTTTTCAGTTAACTTATATTTTTTTAAAAGATCAAATAATGAATAATTTGATTTAATTACTACTTTTTTTCCGTTTAATTGTATTTTTGCCATAATTAAGATATTAAACCTAAGAAATTTATGAATAAAATTATAATTCTTAATGGACCAAACCTCAACCTTTTAGGTGAGAGAGAAAAAAATCAATATGGAAACTTTACTTTAAAAGATGTTGAAAAAGATTGTAATAGTTATGCTACAAAAATTAATATAAAGCTCACCTTGTTTCAGTCAAATATTGAAGGTGAATTAATTGAGCAAATTCAAAAATCAAGAAATGATCAGGACGGGTTAATTATAAATGCCGGAGGCTATACTCACACATCGGTTGCTATACATGATGCATTGAAAATATTAAAAATTCCAATAATTGAATTGCATATCAGTAACATTTATAATAGAGAAGAATTTAGAAATAAATCTCTCATAAGCAAAGTTGCTAGTGGAGTTATTTGTGGTTTTGGAGTTAATGGATACATAATGGCCTTAGACGCTATGAAAAAATTTTTAAAAAAATGAAAATTGAAAAAAAGTTAATAAAAGAACTAGTAGAAAATTTAAAAGAATTTGAGTTAACAGAGTTAGAATATCAAGATGGTCAAACAAAAATAAAAGTTTCAAAAGCTTCTAAAGGATTTGAACAACTTAAGACAAGTGCTGTAACGCCTCAAAATAAAGCTGTGCTTAAATCTACTGACGATACTGATGGTATAAGAATAAAATCTCCTATTATTGGTACAGCCTATTTAGCCGCTGAACCCGGAGCAAAAAAATTTGTCGAAGTTGGGGATAAAATTAAAAAAGGTCAAACCGTAATGATTGTGGAAGCGATGAAAACCATGAATCATGTTCCGTCAACCGCAGATGGTGAAGTAAAGAAAATTTTAGTAGAAGATGGTCAACCAGTCGAATTCGGTCAAACTTTAGTTATTCTCAAATAAATAATAATGTTCAAAAAAGTTTTAATAGCTAATAGAGGGGAGATAGCTGTAAGAGTTATAAGAGCGTGTAAAGAATGGGGAATAAAAACTGTTGCTGTTCATTCTGACGTTGATTCAGAGTCAATGCATGTAAGATTAGCTGACGAAAGTGTTTGTATAGGATCACACCAACCTCAAAATAGTTACTTAAATATTTCTTCTATAATGTCAGCGGTAGATTTGACTGGTGCAGAAGCGATTCATCCTGGATATGGTTTTTTATCTGAAAATGCAAAATTTTCAGAAATTGTAAATAAGCATGGAATAAAATTCATTGGTCCAAGTGCTGAAATAATTTCAAAAATGGGAGATAAAATTGAAGCTAAAAGAATTGCAAAGAAATTTGGTTTACCTGTGATTGAAGGATCGGAAGGTGGAGTGAAGTCTTATGCAGAAGCTAAATCAATTTGTAAAGAAATTGGTTATCCTGTTTTAATCAAAGCTGCTGGAGGTGGTGGTGGAAAAGGTATGAAGATTGTTGAAGAAGAAAGCAAATTAGAAAATTTATTTCTTACTGCCAAATCTGAAGCAAAAAAATTTTTTAATAATGATGAATTGTATATAGAGAAGTATTTTAAAAATCCTAGACATATAGAAGTTCAGGTTATGTCTGGTAAAAATAAGACTGTGCACTTAGCCGAGAGAGATTGTTCTGTGCAAAGAAGACATCAAAAATTAATTGAAGAAACACCTAGTCCAGTTTTAACTGATGAAATAAGAGAAGACCTTTTTGAAAAAACTGTAAAAATGGTTGAACAAATAAATTATGAAGGTGCCGGTACAGTTGAATTTATTTATGAAAATGGAAAATTTTATTTTTTAGAAATGAATACAAGAGTTCAAGTTGAACACCCCGTAACAGAGGTGCAAACTGGCATTGATATAGTTAAAGAGCAGCTTTGGATTGCTTTTACTGGCAATACTGCTTTAAAACAAAGTGACATTAATCCTAGAGGTCACACAATCGAATGTAGAATAAACGCCGAGAATCCAGCTTTAGATTTTCAACCTAGTCCAGGAATAATAAGTGTCTGCCATCAACCCTCTGGTTTTAGAACTAGGGTTGATGGTTCAGTATTTCAGGGTTGTAAAATTACACCTTACTATGACAGTTTAATTGCTAAGGTTATTTGCAAAGGAAGAAATAGAACTGAAGCTATTCAAAGAACGTTAAGGTCGCTTGATGAATTTGTTTTAGAAGGAATTAACACCACAATAGATTTGCATAAAAAGATTTTAAACCACAAAAAATTTATTAATTCAGATTTTGACACTAATTGGTTAGGAAATGAAAAATTTTACTAAGCTTTATTACAATTTATTAATTGAAGATCATAAATCGCATGATCAAATGGAGTTAAACTTGGATCTGATGCAAATGTCCAACCATTAAATATGAACACTTGTTCATTATCATTTTTAGTCAAATCTTTCACTTGCATATAGGCTACACTATCTATCCTATTGTTCATTTTTATCTTACCACATTCTAAAATTTTAATTTCTAATGGCCCAAACTTTTTAATCTTATTGAGATTTACGATTAGTTTTGAAGATTTTGCAGTGATTTTATCGAGACCAATTAAAATTGCTTGGGAAGATTTTAAATTTACTTTTTCTTTTTTCTCTTTCAAATTTTGATTAGATAATATATTTTCAACATCTTCATCTAGCTCCTCAAAACTTGGTTTAATTTGCTCTACATTTATCAGAGGAGAAGTAGTTATTTTTTCTTCAACATCGGCAATGTTAGTAAAAATAAAATAAAAAAATAATATTAAGTAAATTTTATTTCCAAGTTTCATATTTTTTTTTAATCTCATTTTTTCTTATCTTGACTGGTTTGTAGCTATTATTGGTACCTGTTTGATTTTCTTGATGTTTTTTTTGCCATGAATATTTTGCGTCAGTTTTATTAGGTATTTTATCGATAGTATGATGCATCCATAAATACCATTCTGAAGTAATTTTTGTAGCTTCAATATTATTTGCATAAACAACCCATCTTTCTTTTCTCTTGCTCTCATAATACTTATTACCAAATTCATCAGAGCCAATATATTTTCCAAAAAATAAGGTCTTTAAAAAAGTTCCAAAAGTTTGTTTGTTCCACCAAGTAAAAATTATTTTCATTTTTTTATTAGAAATTTTAAATCCACACAATTCTTAATTGTATTATTAAGTAATAGACACTTTATACAATTAATATATATCTAAATAAAGAGATTCCATAAATATTATGAAAAAATTTGTTGTTGAAACTTATTATACTTGTACTTTTAAGACGGTTCATACTTTAAATAACCTTGACGACACTGAATTATCTAAAATTGACCAGCGAAATGATGGAGAAGTAGAGGTTATTGATGTTAAACTTAATAATCGAAAGACTAAAAAAATAGGTGCTAAAAAAGATGACAAGCCTTTTAATGATAATTTTGGTAAAAATTTATCTCAAAATATTACTGAACAGGTAAAAAAAACTAAAGGCGAATTGAGAGAAAAACCAATTCAATCAAAAATTAAAAACAATGCAAGATTTAAAATGCCTGATAGACGTAAAGGATATATTCAAAAGGCACAAATTGGAGATCATAAAGTTTATCTTCATACAGGAGAATATGACGATGGCAAGATTGGAGAGATTTTCATTGATACTAATAAAGAGGGCGAACTTGTTAAAGCAATGATGAATAATTTTGCAATAGCAATTTCACTTGGATTGCAATATGGGGTTCCTTTAGAGGAATATGTTGATGCTTTTATAGATACGAAGTTTGAACCTTCAGGTAATGTTATAGGTAACGATAGAATATTAAGTGCGTCATCAATTCTCGACTATGTTTTCAGAGAACTAGCTATCTCTTATTTAGGTAAGGAAGAATTGGCGCACACACCTTCCATAGTAAGTACAAAGAATGTTAATGCAGTGGACGGAGATGACAAATTTCTTAAAATCGTAAAAAATATAACTTCAAAAGGTTTTGTTAGAAGCAATTACGAAGAGAAATTAGTTGATCTTTCTGACGTAAGGATAAATCTTAAAACTAAGAATTAATTTTTTTTATATCTTTTTTAATACTTAAATCTTTAAGTTGATTTTCATCTACTTCTGAGGGAGCTTGCATCATTAAGTCTTGAGCATTTTGGTTCATTGGAAACAATGTTACCTCTCTTATATTTTCCTTACCTGCAAGCAACATCACAATTCTATCTATCCCTGGTGCTATACCTCCATGAGGTGGTGCACCATAACTAAAAGCATTTATCATTCCGCTAAACTTTTCATCTACGTCTTTTTTACTGTATCCAGCAACTGAAAATAATTTATACATTAATTCTGGAATATGGTTTCTTATAGCGCCAGACGATAATTCAATTCCATTACAAACTATATCGTATTGATAAGCTTTAATATCTAAGGGCTTTTCGAGGTTTATTTTATCTAGATCACCTTGTGGCATGGAAAAAGGATTATGGCTAAACTTAATTTTTTTAGATTGTTCATCAAGCTCATACATCGGATAATCAACTATCCAGCAAAATGCAAATTGGTCATAATCGATAATATTTAGATCTTTAGCAATTTTATCTCTTGCTAAAGATAAAATTTTCTCAACTTCTTTTTCTTTTCCGCATGCCAGAAAAATACTGTCTCCTATTTCGGCTTTACAATTTTTCATTATTTCTTTCAATGCGTCCTCATTAAAAAATTTACCGACGGGTCCTTTACCCCTAATTTCTTTATCTTGTTCAAAAGTAAAATACGCCAAACCAGATGCGCCTTGATCTTTAGCCCATTTGTCAATACCGTCAAAAAAACTTCTTGGTTTGTCTTTGGTTTTTTTTGTTATTATTCCTCTTACAATTGAACCTGTTTTTACTAATTTTTTAAATATATCAAATTTTACATCATCCCTTTTGAAGATATAGGAAAGTTCATGAATAATTAGAGGATTTCGCAAATCTGGTTTGTCTGTACCGAATTTTTGCATAGACTCTTGATAGGTAATTCTTGGAAATTTATTGTCAATTTTTTTTTTTGTTGTAAAATTTTTAAATAAACTAACTAGTAATTTTTCTACTACATTAAAAACATCCTCTTGTTCTACAAATGACATTTCTAAATCTAATTGGTAGAATTCACCTGGACTTCTATCTGCTCTAGCATCTTCATCCCTAAAACATGGTGCTATTTGAAAATATTTATCAAATCCAGAAACCATAATTAATTGTTTAAATTGTTGAGGTGCTTGAGGCAAAGCATAAAACTTTCCAGGATTTAATCTGCTAGGAACTAAAAAATCTCTCGCTCCTTCTGGGCTGGAGGATGTTAGTATTGGTGTCTGATATTCAAGGAAACCCAATTTAAGCATTTCAGATCTTATAAAAGAAATTACTTTTGATCTTAAAATTATATTCTTGTGCATTTCATCTCTCCTAAGATCTAAAAATCTATATTTTAATCTTATTTCTTCAGGATAATCTTGTTCACCAAAAACTGGCATTGGTAATTCTTTTGCACTTGATAAAACTTCTACGGATTCTATTGAAATTTCAATTTTTCCAGTTTTCAAATCTAAATTTTCTGTTCCACTAGATCTTTTAACAACCTTTCCTTTAATGTTTAGCACAGACTCTGGTTTAAGTTTTTCTAAAAGAGGAAAAAAATTATTTTTATTTTCAATAACACATTGTGTCATTCCGTAGTGATCTCTTAAATCGATAAATAATAAGTTACCATGATCTCTCTTTCTGTGAAGCCAACCAGAAAGATTAACATTCTTATCAATTTCTTTTTCACTGAGTTCTGAGCAATTATGAGATCTATATTTATTCATCGATTTAATACTTTTTTTATTAAATTAATATTGATAGATTTTCCAGTAGATAAAGATAAATCGTCAACATCTTTAAGAAATTTGAACATTTTTTCATAAGATCTCTCTACATTATTTACTATGAAGTTTAATATTTTGGGATCAATACTTATCTGTTTTTCAGAGAATGTTTTAGATATAATCACCTTAAGCAACTCATCAGTTGGAAGCTCAATACCAAAGTAAAGAAAGCTATTTATTCTTGATTGAAGATCTTTTAATTTAAATTGTACAGTATTTATTGATGGAACAGAATTTATTAATATATAATTTTCTAGCTGCTTGGATTGATTTAATATAGAATAAAAAAGTTTTTCCTCAATGTTATTTTCAAAACTATCAATAATAAGACAATCTAAGTTACTGAGTTCTTTAATTGTTTCTTCACTAATATTTTTAGCGTCAATTAATTTAATATTATTAATCTTTTTTTCTAAAATCTTTGCTAAATGAGTTTTTCCTGAACCGGAAGCTCCGAAAATATTAAGCCATTTGCCAGGCCAGGTAGGCCAACCTTCTATTAATTTATATGCAGAAAAATTATTATTTGAAACAAAAAAGTCTTGTTCATAATATTTTTTTGAGAATGGAAATTTAAATATGAGTTGATCCATTTTTTATAATGTTCTAATTATCCATTTTTCGTTTATCAATTTTAAATCAATTTTTTTTGTTCTTAATAGACTGATTATTTTTTCTAATTTTCCCAAATATTTTATTCTTAAATTCATATAATCTTTATTAAATTCTTGAACATAAATATTTTCAATTGAGTCGATATTTTCAATTCTAGACTTTAATTCAACTAAATTACTTTTTCGATTTGTATCTAATTTGACATTTAAAAAAGATGGAGTTCTGACGTCAATTAAATTCTTTGATTTTACTAAATCTATTAATTCTTTTTGTATTTCAGATGTAATATTTTCATAAAATTTTTCATTTAATAATTTTTTCTTTTTAACATCGAAACTTTTAGATACTTTTTTACCTTGTATAACTGTTTTTATATATATTTTATTACTCACTTTGCCGTCTTCAATTAAAATAAAAGCTAAATTTTTATTTGAATATTCTTCAAATAGTTTATTAACATCTAAATTAATTAGATTATCTTTATAGGTATTAATATTTTGGATAATCTCAATATTTTCTAAAGGCAGGATAAATTCTATTAAATCATTTTTATAATTATCATTCCAACTCTTATAAAAATAATTATTATTAAAAATGAAAATTTCACCTTCTTTAATAAATATAGGTAATATGTAAATTTCTTTGTCTGAAATTTCAGAATATAATATTTCTCTTTTGTAAAATAAATTATGAAGTTTTTGTTTATCAAATGTAACACTAAAATTTACAAGTTCTTCTTTTTTATCTTCATCTGAAACATTTGTAATTTGATAATAAGTCACAAGTTGTTTAATCGCGGGTAAACTTAAATCTGACAATTTATTAATATCTTCTTTTAATAAGATTTTTTTAATTAATTGGTTAAACCCCTTTTTTATTGCATCATTTGCTAAAGCGTTGTTTGATAATTTGTCTTTTTTTTCTAGTTGAATATTATTAACATTAAATAAGTTATTTTCAGAAAAAACAGTTTCAGTTTTAAAAAAAACAACTAAAATAAAAATTATTATTTTTTTGTGCAATTTCATAAAAATTAAATTACCAATTTATAAATGAAAAAAGTTGAAAATAGTTATAAAAAAAGTGGTGTTAACATTTCGTTAGCAAATAAATTAGTTAAACATATATCTAAATTATCCAGAAAAGATGTCAAAAAAAGGAATGGGGTCTCCAAACCAGATGTAATCGGAGGTTTTGGTTCATTATTTGATATAAGTAATCTTAAAATTAAAGATCCTGTAATAGTTTCATGCACTGATGGTGTCGGAACAAAAATTGATTTAGCTAATAAATATAAAAAATTTGATACTATTGGAATTGATTTAGTTGCTATGTGTGTAAATGATTTAATTGTACAAGGTGCTAAGCCATTATTCTTTTTAGACTACATTGCTGTAGGTAAATTAGATTTAAATAAAACAAAAAAAATTTTAAAAGGTATTTTCAAAGGATGTAAAATATCTGGTTGCAAATTAATTGGGGGTGAAACAGCTGAGATGCCTGGAATTTACTCAAAAAATAAATTTGATTTAGCAGGCTTTAGCGTTGGTATTGTTTCCAAAAAAAAAATTCTTAGCAAAAAAAATGTTAAAAAAAATAATATTATTTTAGCTATACCATCTAATGGAATTCACTCAAATGGATATTCTTTGGTAAGATCTATCCTTAAAAAAAATAAAATTCCCTCAAATTTAAAAAAAGAAATTTTAAAACCTACAAAAATTTATTCTAGTGAAATTTTAAAATTAACTAATGAAAATCTAATTAATTCTGCCGCACATATAACGGGGGGTGGTTTAATTGAAAATTTATTAAGATCTATTCCTGAAAATTTAACTGTAAATATAGATCTCTCAAGGATCAAAGTGGTAAAAATTTTTAAATGGCTAAAGAGTAAAAATGTATCTGATAGTGAAATGATGAAAACTTTTAATTGTGGAATTGGATTTTGTTTAATTGTCTCAAAAAAAAATATTCCTAAAATTAAAAAAAAATTTACTAAAGAATTTATGCCTTATGAAATTGGCTTTATATCTAAAGATAAAAAGAAAGTAAATTTATCAAATAATTTAAAATGGTAAAAAAAAACACCTGTGTTTTTATTTCTGGACAAGGTTCAAATCTAAAAAATCTTATCTATCGTTCAAGAGATAGTAGCTTCCCAATAAAAATTAGCCTTATAATAAGTAATAATAAAAAAGCTAAAGGTATAGATTATGCAAAAAAATATAAAATACCCTATATATATATTGATACTAGAGTTCGAGAATATGATAATAAAATTTTTTTAAATTTAAAAAAGTATAAGATTTCTTTTATTTGTCTAGCTGGCTATATGAAAATTGTGTCAAGCAAATTGGTAAACCATTATAAAAAGAAAATTATAAATATTCATCCTTCATTACTACCTAAATTCAAAGGTTTAGATACATTTAATAGGGTGTTAAAAAATAAAGAGATAAAAACAGGCTGTACTGTGCATTTTGTGAATGAAAAACTAGATGGCGGTAATGCTATTACAAAGAAAATTTTTTTTATTAATGATAGTGATGATGAACAGATTTTAAAGAAAAAAACTCAAAACTTAGAGTATAAAGCTTTTCCTGAAGCTATAATAAAAGTATTTAGAAATATCTAATTTTTAAAAAAAAACTCTATTTCTTTTTTTGCATTTTCTAATGAGTCTGAACCATGAACAGAATTTTTATCTATTGATATGCCATAAAGTTTTCTGATTGTATTTTCTTCGGCTTCTTTTGGGTTAGTTGCACCCATTAACTTTCTGTTAGATTTTATAGCATTTTCACCTTCAAGTATCATAACAACTATCGGACCAGAGGAAAGGTAGGAACATAACTCGTTGTAAAATGGTTTTGATTGATGAACCTTATAAAATTCAGAAGCTTCGTCTTTAGTAATATGTATTTTTTTACTATCTTGTATAATCAAATTATTTTTAATAAAAATACTTTTGATATTTTCAACCAGATTTCTTTCTACAGCATCAGGTTTTATTATTGATAAAGTTCTCTCTTTACTCATAATTTTCTTCTATAAGTTGATTTAATAGCCTTACTCCGAAACCAGTTGCTCCGCCTGAGTTTAATGCTCCGCCATATTTTGAAAAAGCCATACCAGCAATATCTAAATGAGCCCAAGGTGTCTTATTAATAATAAATCTCTGTAAAAATTGAGCTGCTGTTGTTGAACCGGCACCTCCAACATAATTAATATTTTGCATATCAGCATTTTTAGAATTCATAAGTTTATCGTAATTTTTATGAAGAGGCATTCTCCATAGTTTTTCTTCTACTTTCTCTCCAGCAATCATTATTTGTTTAGAAAGTTTATCATCATTAGAAAAAAGTCCTGCGTATTCAGATCCTAAACAAACTATTATGGCGCCAGTCAAAGTAGCTAAATCAATAATAAATTTTGGTTTGTACTTTTTTTCAGTAAAAGTAATTGCGTCAGCTAAAACTAACCTTCCTTCTGCATCAGTATTTAAAACTTCTATAGTTTTGCCGCTATAAGATTTAACTATATCTCCAGGCCTTTGTGCTACTCCACTTACCATATTCTCAACTAACCCTACTACTCCCACAGCATTAATCTTTGCTTTCCTTAATGCTAAACTCTTCATCAAACCTACAACAGCTGCTGATCCTGCCATATCATAAGTCATATCCTCCATAAATCTTGCAGGCTTTAATGAGTAACCGCCTGTATCAAAAGTTACTCCTTTCCCAACAAAAGCTAAAGGCTTAGTATTTTTTTTAGCTCCATTCCATTCCATTGTCACTAGATATGAACCTCTTATGCTACCCATACCAACTCCTAACAATGCGTTCATACCTAATTTCTTTAATTTTTTTTTATCGTAGATAGTTATTTTTAAACCATCCTTTCTAAGCACACCAAGTCTCCTAGCGTATTCATCTGGATGTAAAACATTTCCAGGTTCAGAAACTAAATCTCTTGCAAAAAAAGTTCCCTCTTCTAAAGCTTTAAATTTAATCTGATTTTGAGTTGAAGGTTTATTTTTATTTCCAATTATATTTATTGAAATTAATCTTGTATTTTTTTTTGTTTTATATTTTTTAAATTCATAAGATTTTAATTTGAGTCCGTGTAAAAAATGACTTGTAAAATTTCTTTCTTTACTCGTTACAGTGTCAGTGTTGATAAAGTATTCACTGTTTTTACCATGATTAATGCGTCCATAAAACTCTGCTCCTAAACTTTCAATATCTGAAGTTTTTAAATTATTTTTTATAGATATTAGAATTATTTTTTTTTTTGAATTTACTTCAAAAACTAATATGTTTTTTTTAAGATCACTCGATTTAAGTAGGTCATTAATGTATGAAAATTCAGAAACAGAAAGAATTTTTTTCAAACTATTGATATTAAATTTTTCGTTAGCAAACAGGACAATGTTTGATGAAGATTTATTCAACGTTTTTTTTGAATAGTTTATTTTTATAGGCATATTTTTCTTTTCCAAATTGGGTTGAATGGTATATATGATCAAAAATCTTAGATTTCAACGTAAAATTTGTCAAAATTAAACCATTGATTGAATTTATATGATGAATGCATTATCTATATACAAAATACAACAATGCTTCAAAACAAAATTTATCATAATTATTTTTTTGAAATTTTCAAAACATTTTTCACTATAATATTAGGTCTTTCGCTTATTGCGCTAACTGTAAGAGCTGTAAATTTTTTAGATCTAATAGTAGAAAATGGATATTCTCTAACGACTTATTTTAAATATTCAATTTTAAATATTTTTGGAATAGCGCCTAAGTTTTTCCCAATAGCATTTTTAATATCAATAGTCATTTTTATTTTTAAACATGAAAATAACAGAGAATTCGTCATTCTATGGACAACAGGTGTAAAAAAAATAGTTATTGTAAATTTGTTATTACTTTCTTCAGTTGTGGCAATATTGCTTTATCTTATTTTTTCAGTGTACTTAACACCAATGGCATTGAACAAATCTAGACAGATGATAAGTCAAAGTCAGTTTAATTCTTTTCTGCCAACTATCAGACAACAACAATTTAACGATTCTTTTAAAGGATTAACTTTTTTTGTTGAAGAAAAAGTTAATAATGAGGTAAAAAATATTTTTTTACACGATAATGGTAACAATTTAAAAAATATATCTTCGAGCGATTTAGATTTAAATAGTACAACTATAATAGCGGAAAAAGGAATAGTAGAAAGCAAAAGTCTATTTTTGATAAATGGTGAGATAATTTCAAATAAAAAATCAAAAAAAATTGAAGTAATAAAATTCGAACAATTAAACATCAATCTACAAGATCTTTCAACGACTGTTATAAAAAAACCAAAATTACAGGAAACATCCACCATTAAATTATTGAATTGTTTTACAAAGAGTGGAGACCCAGATCTTTGTAAAAAAGAAACTAGTAAAGAAATAATTCCTGTTTTGGTAAGAAGACTAGTACTACCTGCTTATATGCCTGTATTGTGTTTAATTTGTTCATTCTTGTTATTAAAAAATCAAAATTTATTTTTTCAAAAGATACCAATTTTAATTTACAGCTTTATAATATTAATTTTTATTGAACTAATAATAAAATATACTGGAACAAATAATTTTTTAAAATTATTTTATCTTTTATCACCATTAATCTTATTGGGTTTTACCTATCCACTCTTACACTATAAATTTTCTAAAAATACAAAATGAATAACTTGATTTTAAACTACCTTCTTAAAAATTATTTAAAGTGCTTTTTGATAGTAACTTTAGCTATTTATTGTTTCGGAATAATTTTGAATTTATTTGAAGAAGTTGAATTTTTTAAATATGCGAATGTAAGTATTTTTACTCCTTTATTATTGACATGTATTTTTGTTCCAAGCTTAGTGATAAAACTTTCACCCTTCATAATTTTTATTTCAAGTATTTGGTTTATGGTAAAAATTAGAAATAATAAGGAACTTCTTACTTTGAAAGTTTACGGTTATTCTAATTTAAAAATTTTTTTTATTTTAGCTTTTGCGTCTTTTTTATTAGGTTGGATAATTTTATTTTTAGTAAATCCTATGACATCTTCGTTAATAAAATATTACGAAAAAACAAAATCTAGTTATGCAAGAGATATTGATCATTTAGTAACTTTTAATAAAAACGGTTTATGGATAAAAGAATCACTCAACGATAAAGAGAGAATCGTTACTGCAACAAAGCTCGATAAATTCACAATTTCAGAAATAGAAATTTTCCAATTTAATAAAAATTTTAAATTAGAAAAAAAAATATTTTCTAAAACAGCAAATATTGAGTCAAATAAATGGGAACTAAAAGATGTGAAGATAATTGTTTTCAAAGACGGAATTTTCAAAGAAACAACAGTAGAAACCTTATTTATTAAATCAATTTATGATTATGAAAAATTAGTCAATTTATTTAATAATTCAGATACTTTTTCTTTTGTAGAAATTTTAATAGATTTTAAAAGCATGATAAACAAAGGATATAATCAAGAATTCCTTAAACAAAGTTTACATTCTATGATGACTTTGCCGTTTTATTTATTCATGATGACAGCATTAGCTTCAATTTTAACTCTCCACACAATGAAAAATTCTGAAAATTTAAATTTTATAATTATAGGACTCGTCTTAAGTGTCATTATTTATTATTTAAAAGATCTGTCATTAGCCCTTGGAAAAACAGACAGAATTCCTCTAATTTTATCTATATGGACACCTATAATTGCCTTAAGCTTTTTCACTTTAATTGGGGTGATACAAATAAATGAAAAATAAAATTTTATTAATATTTTTAGTTTTTTTTTTTAGTAACTCTCACGCTGAAAATCTCTTAATTACAGCAAAAAATATTACACTAGATAAAGACCAAAACGTTTCAATTTTTAAAAATGATGTTGTTGTTAAGACTAAAGGTAATACGTTAAAAGGAGAGTTTGCAAAATACGATAGGAACTTGGGTTTTTTAATTTTAAAAAATAATATTACAATTTTAGATGAAAAAAATAATCTTATGAATGCTGATTACGTAGAGTATTACGAAAAAGAAGAATTGCTTAAAACAATAGGAAAAACAAAAGTTGAAACAGCTGAAAAATACACAATTAATGGTGAAGATTTAACTCTAGACAACAAAAATAAAGTTATTAAGTCTGAGAAAAAATCAATTTTAAAAGACGAAGATGGAAATTTGATTAATTTAGAAAATTTCGAATATTCAATAAATAATAGTCTTTTTAAGTCAATAGGTTTTATCGAAATTGAAGACATAAGAAAAAATAAATATGAATTTACTCAGGTTTTTATTGACACAAAGAAAAAAGAAATATTAGGCACTGACTCAAAAGCTTATTTCAATGATGATGAGTTTAAAATAAACCCTAAAAATAATCCTCGTGTTTTTTCTAACACGATAAATCTAACAAAAGAAAATAGCAGCTTTGATAAAAGTGTTTTTACTTTATGCCAATTCAGAGAAAATGATGACTGTCCTCCTTGGACAATTCAATCAAAGAAAATGTTACATGATAATTTAAAAAAGACTATCTATTACAATAATGCAATAATAAAGGTTTATGATTTTCCAATATTTTATTTTCCAAGACTATCTCATCCTGATCCGACAGTAAAAAGAAGATCTGGTTTTTTAATTCCTTCTTTTTCAGACTCTAAAAATTTAGGCGGTGGTATTTCGATTCCATATTTTTTTGATTTAGGCGCTGATAAAAATTTTACTCTTACAAATAAATTTTATGTCTCTGAAAACCCGTTGTTCTTAGGTGAATATCATCAAGCTTTTAAAAACTCTAATCTATTAACTGACTTTGGTTATACTGAAGGATATAAGAAAACTAACACAAAAAAAAGAGAAGGAAGAAAATCACATTTTTTTACTAAGATTGTTAATAATTTTACAGATAAAAACAATCATGAAAATACTCTAGAATTTAATGTTCAAAAAGTTTCTAATGATAAATATCTTAAATTATATAAGATTGATTCAAATTTAGTTGATTATAATACTGAGAATTTAGAAAACTCAATTAATTTTTCCCATCAAAGGGAAGACCTGTTTTTTGGATTAAATGCTAGTATATATGAAACGCTTATAGAAGGTTATGAGGATAAATATGAGTATATTTTACCAGAGATAACTCTAGATAAAAATTTATTTTCTAAAGAAAATATTGGAAGTTTAGAATTTCAAGCAAATTACAAAGTACATAATTATGACACTAACAAATTAACAAATTTTTTAGTAAATGATTTTAATTTTGAGTCAAAAGAAAATCTTTTCGACAATATGTTTAACTCAAAAATTTTAGCTAATTTGAAAAATATAAATTATGAGAGTAAGAATGTTGATATTTATAAAGATGATTCTACTAGTGAAATATTTGGATCATTAGGACTTTTATCAGAAATTAATTTTCAAAAATTTAGAGAAAATTCAAAACATTTTTTTAAACCTAAAATGCTTGTAAGATTGTCTCCTGGAAGCATGAGGCAAGAAACAAGTGGATCAAGATTAACCCCTACAAGTGCTTTTGATATGAATAGAATTTCAAGTATCAATAATTACGAAACAGGTATTACCAGTACAATAGGATTTGACTATAAAATTAAAAATAACAATCTCACAAAATTTGATTTTTCATTAGCTCAGGTAATAAATGAAAAAGAAAATAAAAAAATGGCAGATAAAAGTAGTTTAAATGAAAAACTTTCTGATTTAGTGGGATCTAGCAGTTTTAATATAACTGAGAATTTCAAACTTAATTATAATTTTTCAATAGATCAAAATTACAATGACTTTAACTATAATGAATTTGGGGCCAAATACGAATACGGAGCTTTAAATTTAAATTTCGATTATTTAAGTGAAAATAAACATATTGGGGATGAGGACTATTTAAAAACTGAATTAAATATTAAAAATAAAGATAAAGGTCTTTTATCATTTAAAACTAAAAGAAATTTAGTTACAGACTCCTCAGAGTTTTATAATCTAAGCTATGAATACATTAATGATTGTCTTAGAGCAGGATTGGTTTACCGTAGAGAGTTTTATAAAGATACAGAGTTGGATCCAGAGGACTCTTTAATGTTTAAAATTACTCTTGTACCATTCGGAAGCTTGGATAGCCCAAAATTTGACTAATGAAAAAATATTATTTTTTTATTTATTTTTTTATTTTTATTTTTTCTTTTAACAATAATTTAAAATCAGAGATAAAAAATAAAATAATTGTTAAAGTTGATAAAAAAATTATTACAAGTTTTGAAGTAAAAAATAAAATATTAAGCACATTAATAATTGCTGGAAATGAAATTACACAAGAAAATATAAATAAATTGAAGGGACGAACTTTAGAGAATCTTATACTATTTAAATTAAAAGAAATTGAATTAGAGAGGTTTGATTTTAAAATAAGCAATCAAAGAATAAACACAGTTATAAATAATTTTTCAAAAAATAATACTCAAGAATTAAAAAATAAATTTAATATTAATGGTTTAGATTTTAATTTATGGGTGAAAGAAGTAGAAACAGAGCTTAAATGGCAACAATTCATATATTATAAATATTCAAATAAAATAGAAATTGACAAGAATATTATTGAAGCGGAAGTTAAAAAAATACTTAAATCTAATATCGGTTATAAAGAAGTAAATCTATCTGAAATAGAGGTATTTCAGAGTGATCAAGTTCCAAATGAACAGTTAATTGCTGAAATAAATGATGAAATTAAAAATAATGGTTTCGAAAATACAGCTTTAAAATTCAGTGTTTCAAATTCTTCAGCTGAAAAAGGAAGTATTGGCTGGATAAATTCTAACGCACTATCAAAAAAAATTAATGATGCCATTAAAGATTTAAATCCTGGCCAAATCAGCAAACCCATATTGCAAACAAATAGTATTTTGATATTAAAGTTAAATTCAAAGAGATTTGTTCAAAATAATAATATAAATAAAAAAAAATTAACTGAAAATTTAATAAAGCAAAAACAAAATGAACTATTTAACTTATATTCAAATAGCCATTTATCAAAATTAAAAAATAATAACTTAATTGAATATAAATGAAAAAAAAAATAATTATAATAGCAGGCGATCCAAGAAGTATAAATTCAGAGATAATTTTTAAATGTTGGAAAAAGTTATCTAATAATATCAAAAAAAATATTTATTTAATAGCTAATTTTAAATTAATTAAAGAACAGTTCAAATTATTAAATTACAAAATAAATCCAATTATTGTTAAAGATATATTTAAATCAGATAATTCTAATAAACTTAAAGTAATAAATATAAAGCTTAATTTTAAAAAACCATTTAAAATAGAAAAAAAAGATTCCTCAAAGTATGTTCTAGAATCATTACATCTAGGACATAATTTGGCATTAAATAAAAATATTGCAGGTATAATAAATTGTCCTATCGATAAACGATTGCTAAGAAGAAAAAATATTGGTGTGACAGAGCTTCTAGCATCAAAATGTAAAATTAAAAAAGACTCCGAAGTAATGATTATAAAAAATGAAAAATTAATAGTGTCACCGTTAACTACACATATAGATATTAAAAATATTACTAAAAAGCTGAGTAGAAAACTTATTATATCTAAAATAGAAACAATTAATAAATGGTATTTAAAATTATATCAAAAAAAACCGAAAATAGGAATTTTAGGATTAAATCCTCATAATGCTGAACTAAAAAATAATTCTGAAGAAAAAAAAATTATCATACCGGCTATAAATAAACTTCGAAAAAAAAATTTTTTTTTAAAAGGCCCGCTTGTTAGTGATACAGTTTTTATTAAAGATTATAAAAATTTTGATATTATAATTGGTATGTATCATGATCAAATTCTAACACCTTTTAAAACACTTTATAAGTTTAAAGCTATAAATTTAACTTTGGGACTCAAATATGTGAGAGTGTCTCCAGACCATGGTGTAGCTGTAGATAAAATCTTAAAGAAAAAATCAAATCCAGAAAGTTTATTAGAATGTATCAAGTATATAAATAAATTAAATAAATGATATTTCCAAAAAAATCACTTGGGCAAAACTTTTTAATTGAAAAAAATGTAGTTAAAAAAATTTTAAATCTTTTAAATCTTGAAAAAAAGATGGTAATTGAGATTGGACCAGGAAAAGGTGCACTCACAGATGAAATATTAAAAGCAAAACCTAAGTCTTTAGTAATTATAGAAAAAGATAAACAACTTACAAAATTTTTATCCGAGAAATATTCTCTAATCAAAAATATTAAAATTATAAATGCTGACATATTAAAAGTAGATTTTAAAAAAATTAATACAGAAAAAAATATTTTGATTGGAAACTTACCCTATAATGTTTCTTCTCAAATATTAGTGAAAATACTTAAATATAAAAAACTTGAGACAAAATTTAGCGATTTAATTTTTATGTTTCAAAAAGAAGTAGGAGAAAAAATTGTTGCTAAATTTCCTTCAAAACACTATGGCAGATTAACTATTATTTCTAATTATAACCTAAAAATCATAAAAAAGTTTTTAGTTTCTGCCAATTGTTTCTTTCCAAAACCAAAAGTTACCTCGATGATTATTCATTTTAAGACAAAAAAAAATGAAATTTTTAATATAAAAAATATCTCAAATTTAGAGAAAATAACAAAAATTCTTTTTTCTAATAGAAGGAAAATGATTAACAAAAAAATTAAGGAGATACTATCGTATCAAAAAATTAAAAAAATCTCTAAATTAGATTTAAACTTAAGACCTGAAAAAGTCTCTCCAGAAAGATTTTATGAAATTACTGAGCTTTACGAAAAAAATTAAATTTTTTAGATTTATTATTTAGTATGATCTGTTCTATTTGTTTAAAGCAAATATCGAGGTTTTTATTTATTAATATATAGTCATAGTCATTCCAATGCTGTACATCTTCATCGAATGATTTAAATCTTTTTTCTACCTCTTCTTTAGTATTTTGATCTCTTTTTAATAACCTTTTTTTTAATTCTGCTTTGCTATCAGTTATTAAATAAATCTTAATTAAATTTAAGTTTTTAAAGCTCGATAACTGTTTTGTTCCTTGCCAATCAATATCAAATATAACGTCATTTGTTTGAAGGGTTTGATCAACATCTTTCTTGGATGTCCCATAATAATTTCCAAAGATTTTTGCATATTCATAAAATTTATTTTTTTTTATCAAATCTTCAAATTTTTCTTTTGTAACAAAATTATAGTCTACCCCATCAACCTCGTTTGATCTTGGTGGTCTTGTTGTATGTGAAATTGAAATTTTTAGATTTTGATATTTTTGTTGTAATTTTTTAGTAATCGTAGTTTTTCCAACTCCTGATGGAGAAGATAAAATCACCATTAAATTTTCTCCGTTCGGAGTCATAAGTAATTTTATTTTCAAATAGCGTAAAAATTAACTTGCTTTACTCTCAATAAATTTGATCGCGTCACCCACAGTTAATATTTTTTCTGCCTCACTGTCCGATATTTCTGAACCAAATTCCTCTTCAAAAGCCATTACCAACTCTACAGTATCTAAGCTATCAGCACCTAAATCGTCTATAAAACTTGCCTCTTCTGTAACTTTTTCTTCCTCAATACCTAAATGATCAGCAACGATTTTTTTTATTTTACCTTTTATTTCTTCAGACATGAATTCCTTTCTATTATATTTATTTTTCTTATTAGATTATTCATAAGAATTGTCAAGCCATATACATTCCACCATTAACGTGTATGGTTTCACCATTAATGTAGTTAGCTAAATCGGATGCTAGGAAAGCTACACAATTTGAAACGTCTTCACCGCTTCCTAGTTTTCCAGATGGAATTTTGCTTAACAAATTTTGTTTAAACTCCTCATTTATTTTATCAGTCATCTCGGTTTTTATGAAGCCGGGTGAAACACAATTAATGCAAATATTTTTTTTTGCATACTCAATAGCAAGGCTTTTTGAGAAAGCTATGATCCCTGCTTTTGATGCAGCGTAATTAGCTTGGCCTAAATTTCCTGTGTGACCAACAATTGATGTAATATTGATAATTTTTCCGTATTTTTTTTTTAGCATTTTTTTTATAGCAAATTTACACATTAAAAAAGTTGACGTTAAATTTATATCAAGAACTTTTTTCCAATTTTCCTCTGTAAGCCTAATTGATAAATTGTCTAAAGTTATTCCAGCATTATTTACTAGAATATCTAATCCTCCCAATTTTTCGCTGACCGTTTCTATAAAATTTTCAATCTTATTGTGTTCATCTAATTTGAATTTTTCAATATTAATATTTGGAAATTTTTTTTTTAAATTGGTTAATTTATCTTCATTAGTTCCAGTTGCTAATATTGACGAACCCAAATTATTAAATTTTTCAATGAGCGTATTTCCTATGCCTCCTGTAGCGCCTGTAATTAAAATTTTTTTATTTTTTAAGTCCATCTTGTAAATTTTTAATATCAGTAATTGAGTTAATTGAAAAGGAATTTACGTCTTTAACTGTTCTTTTTACCATCCCAGTTAATGCCTTACCTGGTCCTATTTCTATAAAATTTTTGACGCCTTCTTCATACATTTTGATAATACTCTCCCTCCATCTCACTGTAGAAAAAATCTGATCAATTAATAATTTTTTAATACTATCTGGATTTGTTTCTGAGTTTGCATTTACATTATTAATAATTTTTACCGATGGATTTTTAAATTTTATGTTATTAATTTTATTTTCCATAAAACGAGCTGCTGGCTTCATCAATGAACAATGAAAAGGTGCGCTTACTTTTAAAGGAATTGATTTAATTTTTTTTTCTTTAAGTAGACTTTGAAAAGAGTTTACACTTTCAATGTCTCCACTTACTATTACTTGTCCGTCTGCATTATCATTAGCTACTTCACATACATTTTTATTGTTTACTTTTAATAGATCTTTTATTTCATCAGTTTTCATTCCTAAAACTGCAAGCATGCTTCCTTTGCCCACTGGAACAGCTTCTTGCATGGCTTTCCCTCTTTCATGTAATAAATATAGCGCATCTTCATAACTTAATGCATCAGAGCAGACTAAAGCGCTATATTCGCCTAATGAATGACCTGCAAAAAATTTGATCAATCTTAAATCAAAGTTGAATTCATCTTTTAAAACTTTAAAAATTGAGTAACTAACTGTTAAAATTGCAGGCTGTGTATTTTTTGTTAATTGTAATTCGTTTTCTGGCCCTTCAAGAATTAACTTAGTAATTGAAAAATTTAATTTCTCATCAGCTTCTTTAAATATTTTTTTAACAAGGTCAAAATTCGTGTAAAATTCTGATCCCATGCCGACTATTTGTGAACCTTGTCCTGGAAATAATAAAGCGCTCATTTACAACAGTTTATATAACAATTATTAGTATTGATATAAATCTTCATTATAGTATAAACCAGTTTTTATAAATAAATATTAATTGTTTGTTTACATTGAAATTTATGGCTTTTTACGAAAATACCTTGGTGGTAAAACAAGATTTAGCTGAAAAAGATCTAAAAGATCTTAGATCAAAATATAATGATCTTATAAACAAGTCTTCAGGTAAAGTAATAAAAATTGAAGACTGGGGACTTCTAAATTTGGCTAAAAAAATTAAAAACTACAATAAAGGATTTTTTATTCATTATAAATTTGAAGGAAATGGACAAACTTTAAACGAAATTGAAAATAAAGCTAGAATTGACGGATCTGTTATCAGGTACTTGACTGTAAAGTATAAAAAGCTAGACACTAATATCGAATATTTTAACAAAAATAAAAAAACTAATGAAAAGATCTAATAAAAAATTTCAAAAAAAAGGTTCTAATTCTTTAAATAAATTAAGTCTTTTTCAAAAAAATGATGGAAAGTTCTCAAAAAAGTGTCCATTATCAATAAAAGGCGCTCCAGTGGTAGATTATAAAAATATATACTTGCTGAGAAAATATATTTCAGACAACGGTAAAATATTATCTTCTAAAATTACATCAGTATCTTTTAACAAACAAAAAAAGCTTACGAGAGAGATAAAAAAAGCTAAAATTTTAGGTCTTGTATAAAATGGAAGTTATTTTATTAGAAAATATTCTTAATTTAGGAAATATTGGAGATAAGGTTTCTGTAAAAAATGGTTTTGGAAGAAATTTTCTTCTAAAGCAAGGAAAAGCATTAAGATTTAATAAAGAAAATCTAGAGCTAGTTAATAAGAAAAAAGATGAACTTAATAAAAAAAATAATGAAATAAAGATCAAATTCAAAGAAATTGCAAAATTAATAAATAATAAAACTTTCACTTTTAATAAAGAGAGTAAAGAAAACGGCGATTTGTATGGCTCTATAAAACCTAAAGAAATTACAAATTTAATAAAAGAGAAAGCTAATGCTGATGTAAGCCCTTCCCAGATCATTCTAAAGGACAATTTAAATAAAATTGGTCTTTTTAAAGTAGAGGTAAGCTTTCACTCTGAAGTAAAAGCTTTTGTTTCGATTAAAATAGACAAAATACTATCAAAATAACTTTTCCACAGATCAAAAAAAATGGTGCGTAACTTTTGCCTTTAAAGCGCTTAGTATTCTCCTATTATGCTTTTTGTGGAAGAAATAAAAACTATTCAAAAAAACCAAGAAAATAAGCAACCATCAAATTTAGAAGCTGAGCAAGCGCTTCTAGGTTCAATACTAGTAAATAATGATATTATCGATGAAGTTTCAAATTTAGTGAGCGCTAATATCTTTTATGACCCAGCTCATATTAAAATTTACGAAGTGATTGAAAGTTTAAATAATAAAGGAATGATTGCAAATCCAATAACACTAAAAAATTTTTTTGAAAAAGATAATATGCTTACCGAAGTCGGCGGTACCGAGTATTTGGTTAAACTTACTAGATTTTCAGGATCTATAAAGCAAGCAGTAGATTATGCAAAAATTATTCATGAAATGTATTTAAGAAGAGAATTAGTTCAAATTTCTGATAAATTATCTTCAGATACTTTAAATGCAAGTTCTCAAGAGCAAAATGCAGAAAATATTATTGAGAGCACGGAAAAATCTCTTTTTGATTTAGCTGAGAGAGGAAGTTTTTCTCAATCATTTTTAAAATTTAATCAAGCTTTAGATCAGACAATAGAAATGGCTACTCTGGCTATGCAAAATGATCAGGGTATAGTTGGAGTTCCCACAGGACTTTCAGATTTAGATGAAAAATTAGGAGGTTTACATAAATCGGATTTAATTATTATAGCAGGTAGACCTTCGATGGGTAAAACTGCATTAGCTACAAATATAGCATACAATGCTGCTCAACATGTTTTAAAAAGACAGGAAAAATCATCTGTTGCTTTTTTTTCTTTAGAAATGTCATCTGAACAATTATCAACTAGAATTTTATCAGAACAAGCAAGAATAAGATCGGATGACATAAGACGTGGTAAAGTTACTGAAGACGAAATAAATAGATATATAGAAACTTCTAGAAATATTTATAATTTGCCTCTATTTATTGATGAAACTCCCGCGATAACAATTGCCACACTAAGCAATAGAGCTAGAAGAATTAAAAGATTATTTGGGTTAAATCTTATTGTAGTAGATTACATACAATTAATGAGATCAAGCTCAAATAAAAATGAGGGAAGAGTTCAGGAAATTTCTGAAATAACACAAGGTTTAAAGGCTCTGGCTAAAGAACTATCGGTTCCTGTATTGGCACTATCCCAATTGTCAAGAGCGGTTGAACAAAGAGATGATAAACAACCCCAATTAGCTGACTTAAGAGAGTCTGGTTCCATTGAGCAAGATGCAGATGTTGTAATGTTTGTATATAGAGAAGCTTATTACCTTGAAAGAAAACAGCCAAAATTAGGTTCTATTGAACACGCGGAGTGGCAATCTAAAATGAATGATGTAAATGGATTAGCAGATATAATATTAGGCAAACAAAGGCATGGTCCAACAGGTACTGTTAAAGTAGAGTTTGAGGGTATTTACACAAAATTCAAAGATTTGACTAAAAATTAAGCTTAATTTTTTCTTTAGTTATAAAATAATTAAGATATATCTGAAATAATCTCATGTTAACTAGTATTTATAAAAAAATAGTTACCGATTTTTCAAAAATAACACTTTTTTTTCTATCTATTCTGGTTTTTTTTTCTCTTTACCAATCAAAAAATTTTAATCTTGATGCTTCCTCTGATGCTCTTTTGCTTGAAGGTGATCCAGATTTAAAATATTTGAGAGAAGTAAATGAAACTTATGGTTCAAAAGATTTTTTAGTTTTAACTTACACACCAGTTTCAAGCTTTACAGAAAAAGAAACTATACTTAATCTTCAGCTACTAAAATCCAAAATAGAAAAGCTTACTTGGGTGGATAGCGTAATTACTGTTATTGATGTTCCTCTCTTAAAAAGCACTGATGAAGGTTTAATGGAAAGGCTTAAAAATTATAAAACTTTAGCTTATCCGGAGATAGACAGGGAAAGAGGTTTTGACGAAATTATAAACAGTCCAATTTATAAAAATTACGTTATCAGTGAGGATGGTAAAACATCAGGTATAGTTGTTTATCTAAAGAAAGATAAAAGATTAGCAGAATATTTAAAAATCAAAGATAAATATTTTAGTCAATCTGTAGAATCAGGTTTGTCAAAAGAAGAAAAAATTAATTATAAAAAATTTATCAAAGAATACGAAGATTATAAAAATTTATACAATATTAGAAATCACCAAAATATTACAGAGATAAGAGATGTTATAAGCAAATATGGTGAGAATGCAAAAATCCATTTAGGTGGTATTCCTATGATTGCTAACGATATGATGAGTTACATTAAAAGTGATATCGTCGTTTTTGGAATAGGAGTTTTTATTTTTATTGTTTTAACACTTTGGTTTATTTTTAGAAATTTAAAGTGGGTATTAATGCCATTATTAGGATGTGCTACTTCAGTTATAATAATGATTGGCTTATTGGGTTTAATTGGTTGGAAAGTTACAGTGATTTCATCTAATTTTATTGCATTGATGCTTATATTAAATATGGCAATGAATATTCATCTTACTGTTAGATTCTTACAATTAAAAAAAGAATTTCCTGAACTTTCAAAAAATGAGTCTATTTTAGAAGCCAGTAAGAAAATGATTTTACCAATACTTTATACAGTTCTTACAACTATATGTGCATTTTTATCTTTGGTTTTTAGTGGAATTAAACCAATAATTGATTTTGGTTGGATGATGACTTTAGGATTAATAGTTTCTCTATTAGTTACGTTTTTATTGCTACCGTCTTTAATAAGTTTGCTTTCTTCAGAAAATGAAATAGGTCTTAAAGATACAGAAAAATCTTTAATAACTTCTTCTTTAGCTTCCTTCACAAAAAAAAGTAAAATAATTATTTTTGGATCTACTTTTCTTATAATTGTATTTAGTGTTATTGGAATATTTAAGCTTGAAGTTGAAAACAGCTTTATAAATTATTTTGATAAAGAAACAGAGATTTATAAGGGAATGAAAAAAATTGATGATGATTTAGGTGGAACTACTCCATTAAATGTTATTCTTAAATTTCCCACTAATTCTGAGAAAACAAAAGATGTAGATGATGAATTTGATGAATGGGAAGAAGATGAAAATAACAATGAAGATAAATCTAAATATTGGTTTACAAGAGATAAAATGGACAAAATTATAAAAGTTCATGATTATCTGGAGTCCCTACCTGAAGTTGGCAAAGTTTTGTCTTTTGGATCTATTCTAAGAGTAGCTGAAGACTTAAATAATAAGGAGTTACAGAGTTTAGAAATAGCAGTCTTATATAGTAAAATACCTGATGAAATTAAAAAAGAAATAGTATCACCTTATATATCTGTTGAGAAAGATGAAGCTAGAGTCAGTATTAGAATTAAAGACTCATTAGAGGATTTGAGAAGAAATGATTTGATAGATAAAATTAATATTGAATTGAATAGTAAATTAGGTTTAGAAAAAAATGAATATAAATTAACAGGTGTTTTAATATTATTTAATAATTTATTACAAAGTTTATTTAAATCACAAATATTAACACTTGGTATTGTAATTTTTGGTATCTTTTTAATGTTTTTTATTTTATTTAGAAATACTACTCTTTCCCTAATAGGAGTTGTGCCAAACTTCTTAGCTGCTTTTTTTATTCTTGGAATAATTGGTTTGCTAAAAATCCCCCTAGATATGATGACAATAACTATTGCAGCAATTACAATTGGTATAGCTGTAGATAATAGTATTCACTACATTTATAGATTTAAAGAGGAATTTAAAAAGATTAAAAGTTATAATAAAACTCTTGATAGATGTCACAGTACAGTTGGTATAGCAATTCTTAATACATCTATCACTATTGTGTTCGGCTTTTCAATTTTAATTTTATCTAATTTTATCCCAACTATTTATTTTGGTATATTTACTGGTATCGCAATGTTATTAGCTATGATCTCGGTTCTTACACTGCTGCCAAAATTAATTCTTACTTGCAAACCTTTTGGAGAAGAAATTGGTAATCTATAATGTCAGATATATTTAAAGACCTTATTGATAGCTTTAATATGTTAGACATTTTTTTCTTAATTATTCTTTCATATAATGTAATACAATGTTTTTTGAAAGGTTTTTCACTAAGTCTTATTTCATTTATGAAATGGGTGTTATCTACTGTGGTAACTATTATCTTGGTTCCAAAGTTACAACCTATAGTTGGTGAATATATTCAATCTGAATTTATTAATAATTTAGGCCTGGGAATAACTATTTTTATCTTAACTTTATTTATTGTGATACTTATTGGAAAAACTCTTAGTAAAGCAGTTACATGGACAGGCGTAGGGTCAATAGATAAGGCTTTTGGTTTTCTATTTGGTTTTTTTAAAGGATATATCGTTTCAGTTTGTTTATTTTCTATTTTTAATTGGTTTTATCCTTATCAAAATTGGGGTATATCAGCTGAAGATGCAATTTCATTTAATTTATTAAATAAAGGAAGTGAAATACTTATAGAAGAGTTTCCTTCTAGTGAAGATTTCATTGATACAAAAGAAAAAATTGAAAAAATTTAATTTAGACAAGTTAAGAGAAGAGTGCGGGATTTTCGGCATTTCAAATCATGAAGATGCTTCAGCTATGGTAGCATTAGGGCTACATGCTTTACAACATAGAGGTCAAGAGGGTTGTGGAATTGTATCGTATGACGGAAAAAACTATCATTCAGAAAAAAGACAAGGTTTAGTTGGAGATCATTTTACTGAGTCAAAAATATTGGAAAAACTACCTGGAAAATTTGCAATTGGCCACAATCGATATTCAACAACTGGTGAAACCTCTTTAAGAAATATCCAGCCTTTTTTTGCAGATCTACATATCGGAGGGCTGAGTGTGGCCCATAACGGAAATTTAACTAATGCCTTATCATTAAGAAACACGTTAGTTAAAGAAGGTGCTATCTTTAGAACTACAAGTGATACGGAAACTATTGTTCAACTTATAGCTAAGTCAAACAGAAAAAAGTTCGTAGATAAATTAATTGATGCTCTTTTTCAAATACAAGGCGGATATTCACTTGTTTTAATGACTAATAAAAAATTAGTTGGTGTAAGAGACCCTTTCGGTATCAGACCGCTTATAATTGGTAAATTAAATGACTCTTACATTTTAGCATCCGAAACTTGTGCATTAGATATTATTGGGGCAAGCTTTATTAGAGAAGTTGAAAATGGAGAAATTATAATTATTGAAAATAAAGTGTTAAAATCTATTAGACCATTTCCAAAACAAAAATCTAGGCCATGTGTGTTTGAATATATTTATTTTGCAAGACCAGACAGTTTGATTAATGGTTTATGTGCTTATGAGTATCGTAAAAAATTAGGAATACAATTGGCAAAAGAAACAGATATTAAAGCTGATTTTGTAGTACCTGTACCTGACTCCGGTGTCCCGGCAGCATTAGGATATGCAGAACAATCAAATAAAAAATTTGAACTTGGGTTAATTAGAAATCATTATGTTGGCAGAACTTTTATTGAACCTACCCAAAATATAAGAAGTTTGGGTGTTAAACTAAAACTAAGCTCTACTAAAACTATAGTTAAAAATAAGTCTATAATATTAATAGACGACTCTTTAGTAAGAGGTACAACATGCAGCAAAATAGTAAAAATGCTTTATGAAAGTGGAGCTAAAGAAGTTCATGTAAGAATTGCTTGTCCTGAAATTAAATATCCAGATTTTTATGGTGTAGACATGCCTACAAAAGAAGAGCTTCTTGCCCATCAAAAAAGCAATCAAGAAATGTGTGATCATATTAAAGCAAAAAGTTTAAAGTTTCTTAGTTTATCTGGCTTGTATGAAGCTTTAATAGATGGAAAGAGAAATTCTAGTTATCCTCAATTTTGTGATCATTATTTTACAGGTGAATACCCGATTAAGCCTCAGGACAATTTATCTAATATTAGATTAAAGCAATTATCTTTGCTAAGCGGAAAATCAAACAATTAGTTTACTACAACCAATTTATTTTTATTATTTAAAAATAGAATTGAGTTATTAATATTTATTGGTATTGAATTAATTTTTGACGGAAGTTTTTGTTTATTTTTAAAATTTCCATAAATATCAAAAATTAAAATCCTTGAATCATTGAGAAAAATAAAAATATTGTTGTTGAGTATCATCATATTTTTATAAAGGTCATTATTTAATTTTTTAATTTCTTTTTTTTTTAATTTACTAATGTCGTAAGAGTATAATATTTTTTTAGTATCAAGGTTTAATGCTATTAAGAAATTATTTTTTGTCAAAAAAAATGCAAAATTATCTACTACTAATGGTTTTATACTCGAAGAAAAATTAAATTTTTTCAGAATTGAGCCAGTGTCTAAGTCTATTAAATAAGTTTTAGAATTAGTTGAGATTATTATTTCTTTATCAGTACTTACAAGTTCTTTACCCAAAAATAAATTAGATGGAGATAAGGTAAATGATTTATTAAAATTATTAAACCAATTCACAGACATATTATCTGTATTTATTGAATAAAGTGATCCAAAAGAATTTAAAAAAAATAACTTATTTTCATCAACAATTGATAAATTGTTAATGAACTTATTTTTAATAAAGGTTTCTTCTGTGGGAATTAATTTAAACAAATCCCCAGTTTTTTTATTTATTATATATAAGTTATTATTTTGATTCGAAACTGCGATCTTGTTATTAAAAATTTTTAAATTTGAGCTAAATGGAACTTTATAATTTTTTGCCCAAATAACTCTTTTCAGTTCATAGTTATAGGCATAAAAATAACCAAGATTATCAGCAACAAAAATTACGTTATTTTCAACAATAATATTTAGTTTTTTTTTTATTTTCTTAAATTTTTTTTTGTAAAAATTATATTTTGAGATAATCCTTTTTTCTTTAATTGAATAAACAATAATATTACCTTTCTCATCATTGACAATTAAATTTCCTTTTTCAAATAATTTATACCTATTAAGTGAATTTTTTGAAAGTTTATTACTTTTGAAGATAATTTTGTTTAAGTTATTAAATTTAAAATTTTTTGTATTATTTTCTGAGCTAAAGTAAATATCATTCCAACTGTTATTTTTTATTGGTTGAGTTAAATTAAAAATGTACTTATCTGAAATAGGAATTGTTATATTATAAATTTCCTCTGAATTGGAAATTTCTTTAAATTCTTTAAAAATTTTTTTTTCATAGCTTGAAATATTTTTGTTTTCCCAAATACCACTTTTATTATCAAACGAACAATTGTTTAATAAGAATAAAATTATTAATGCAAAAAATAATTTCATCTTTCTATTTTTTAATTATTTTTGTAGCAATGGATTTAAGTATTGAATTATCCTCTATAAGCTTATTTAATAAATTATACCCACTTTCTACATTATCTATTTTTATTAAATAAAGAGCTTTTTTTAAAATTATCAGATCTCTTTGATCTTTAGATGACACAGATGACTCTAAAATTTTAAAGTATTTTAAAATTTTTTCTTTATCTAAAATAAGTTCTTTTTCAACAATAACGTTAAGAGCTAAAATGGAATAAAATTTATTTTTGCTTGTAATTATTTCCTCATAAAGTTTTTTCGCACTATCTTTATCACTAGAAGATAAAAGTAGACCAGCACGAACATATTTTTTTGAAATCAAAATATTTTTTTTTTCATTAATATGATTAATATAAATCAATGAGACAAGAGATAGAACTAAAGCTAATAAAAAAATATATATTTTATATCTGTTTACTTTGTAAAAATTAATTAATTTATCTTTTAAATCTAATTTATCTTCTATTTCTTTTTCCATTTAAAAAATTATTTATAGTCGGAAATTTATTTAATTTGACTTCCTTAGTATATTTTTTTACAGCATTTTCAATTATTCTATTAAGATTAACGTATTTTTTTACAAATTTAGGATAAAAGCCACTTAACCCAAGCATATCATCCGTAACTAAGATTTGTCCGTCGCATAGTGTAGATGAACCAATGCCTATGGTCGGTATATTCAATTCATTTGTAATTAATTTAGCAGATTTTGGAGATAAACATTCAAGCACAATAGAAAATGCGCCGGCCTCTTGAATTTGTTTCGCTTCTTTTAAAAGCTTCATAGTCTCAAACTTTGTAACACCTTCAACTTTAAACTTTTTTTTAAATTGAGGTGTATACCCTATATGACCCATTACAGGGATCTTATTTTTGGTTAATAATTTTATTATTTTAAAGTTATTTTTGTTGCTCTCTATTTTAACTGCATCACATCCTGTTTTTTTTATTAATAACTTTGCATTATTTCTTGCTATTTTTAAATTATCGTAACTGCCTTTTGGCATGTCAACTACAAGTAAAGAATTTTTAATTCCTTTTTTTACACTTGATGTATGTTGAATAATATTTTCCAAGCTTATTCTATGAGTATTTTTATGAGCATATAGAACATTTGCCATCGAGTCTCCCACCAGCACAATATCAACATATTTATCTAAAATTTTGGCAATGTTTTTTGAGTAAGCTGTTAAACTTACGATTTTAGTTTTATTTTTTTTTGCCAAAATCTTTTTTATTTTCTTATTCATTACTCAAGTTCTATGGTGCTGGGTGGTTTTGATGTAATATCATAAACTACTCGATTAATACCTTTAACGTTATTTATAATTTTATTTGATATATTATCCATAAAATTTTTTGGAAAACTAAAATAATCTGCTGTCATTCCATCTTCTGATGTTACAGCTCTTAAAAGACAAATATTTTCATATGTTCTTGAATCGCCCATAACTCCAACTGTTTTTATTGGTAGCAATGCAGCATAAGCTTGCCAGATTTTATCATAAAGACCACTTTTTATTAATTCTCTAATATAAATATAATCTGCCTCTTGAAGTATCCTTACCCGTTCCGATGTAATACTTCCTACAATTCTAATACCCAAGCCTGGACCAGGAAAAGGATGTTTAAAATTAATATTTTTTACTAAACCAAGAGATCTACCCAAAATTCTTACTTCATCTTTAAAAAATTCTTTTAAAGGCTCAATTAAATTCAAATTCATTTTTTTTGGTAATCCTCCCACGTTATGATGTGATTTTATTTTTGAAGTTTTGCTACCAGTTGAGGATCTGCTTTCAATTATATCTGGGTAAAGAGTTCCTTGAGCCAAATACTTAACATTACTATATTTCTTTGACTCTTTTTCAAAAATTTTAATAAATAAGTTTCCAATAATTTTCCTTTTTTTTTCTGGATTAGAAATATTTTTTAATTTACTAAAAAAAAGATTTGAGGCTTTAATTAATTTTACATTAAGTTTATACTTTTTTTTAAAAATTTTATAAGTGTGTTGAAACTCATTTTTTCTCATTAATCCTGTGTCTACCATTATGCAAATAAGATTCTTTTTTATTGCTTTATTGATTAATAATGCTGCAACACTGCTATCAACACCACCAGATAAAGCACATATAACTTTATTATCTTTTACTTTATTTTTTATTTCTTCTATTAATCTTTTTTCCTGAGAAGCTGGGCTCCATTTTTGTTTTATTTTACAAATTAAAAATAGAAAATTTTTAAAAATTTGTTTTCCATTATCAGTATGAGTCACTTCTGGATGAAACTGAACACCATAAATTTTGTTTTTTGTATTTTCAATTATAGTCAATTTTGAATTTTTTGTTGATGCAACTGTTTTAAAATTTTTAGGAAGTTTTATTACTGCATCTTCATGACTCATCCAAACAAGTTTAGAGGTATTGAGATAGTTTTTTGTTAAAAGTGATGTATTTTTTTTTATTAAAATTGCTCTTCCAAACTCTCTTGTTTTTTTTGAGGGTTTAATTTTGCCACCAAACAATTTTGCTATTAATTGGAGACCATAACATATTCCTAAAATAGGAATTTTTTTTTTAAATATTTCTTTTGGTACAGTTTGAAATTTTGAAATTGTTACAGTTGATGGACCGCCGGAAAAAATTAAACCTTTTATATTTTTAAAATTACTTAACTTATTTAGTGCTTTAGGTGTAATTACCTCTGAATAAACTCCTAATTCTCTTATTCTTCTTGCAATCAGTTTTGTTACTTGAGACCCAAAATCAATTATTAATACTTTTTCTTTATTTTTATGAAATTGCATTTATTTTTTAGATAAATTTTCAATTTCGGTCTTTAATTTTTCACTTTGACCGCAAAAATTTTTGCAAATCAATTTTAATCTTTTATTTAATTCTAAACTTTTACTATAATCAGATGAGGCTAGTTTCAATTTTGCTAAATTAAAAATAGCTTCTTCATTTTTTGGATTTAATAAAATTACTGTATATAAATTTTGTTCCTCTAAATTTTTTTTATTTTGTTTATTAAATATTTTCGACAAATAAAGGTATGATAACTCACTTTTAGGATTAAAAACTATATCTTGTTCAAATTTAAGTTTAGCATCTTCAAATTTATTTTTATTAAAAAGATTTATTCCTTGAAGAAAAAATTCTGATTTAGCAGATAAATTGCTAGGCAGATGATATAAAATAAAAATTGTAATTAAAATTTTTTTCATTACAATTTAAAGTTAATAGTTTTTTGTGTCATTTCCACGCTGTGAACCATACTTTCGTAGAATCCTGCCTTAGTTATTTTAACAAATTTTGCTTTTTTATTTATTTCTTTTAAATTTTTTGCACCAATATATCCCATTGATGATCTCAATCCACCTTGTAGTTGATATATTATTTTTGATACTTTTCCTTTGTATTCTACTCTTCCCTCAACCCCTTCGGGTACAAATTTAGATTTATCTTTAAAGTTTTTTTGAAAATATCTATTTGCTGATCCAGCTGACATTGCGCCTATTGAACCCATGCCTCGATATTGTTTGTAAATCTTTTTCTTAAATTTAAATTTATTTCCTGGACTTTCCTCTGTTCCTGCAAATATAGATCCCATCATAATGGCGTCTGCCCCAGCAGCTAATGCCTTTGCAATATCTCCAGAAAATTTGATTCCACCATCAGAAATGATTTTAATTTTTTTTTTATTTAGTGCCTTTTTGACATCCATAATTGCTGATATTTGCGGCACACCAATGCCTGCTACCATTCTTGTGGTGCAAATAGATCCTGGTCCGATACCAACTTTGATTATATCTGCCCCTGAGTTATATAATCTTTTTGCTGCTTCACCTGTTGCTATATTCCCTACACATACAGGTACATCCTTCGATATTTTTTTAATTTTGGAAAGCGTATATAAAACTTTTTTACTGTGACCATGGGCTGTATCTATAACTATTAAATCAACACCATTAATTATGAGTGATTTTGCTCTATCAATATCCTCTGAATTAGTACCTATTGCCGCTCCAACAAACATTTTCTTTAACTTAACTTTTTTAACTTCTTCTGATTGATATTTTATGTTCAAATTTCGATGGATAATTCCTAATCCTCCTTCTTTACCTATACCGATAGCCATTTTAGATTCGGTCACTGTATCCATTGCTGATGACAAAAAAGGAACTTTTAATTTAATTTTCTTTGTTAAATTAAGCGAAATATTAGTGTTTGAAGGTAAGACGTTTGAAAATTTTGGCAACAAAAGAACATCATCAAAGGTTAATGCTTCTTTAATTGTATCCATATAAACTTATATACAATTATTGATATTTATAAAGACTTTAAAAATTCACAATGTAAATAAGTTTCTTTTGACTCCTTTCTGCTAGACTCTGGCTTAAAAAAATTTACTTGCCTAAATAGGGATTTAGCTAAGTTTTTCACTTCTATGAAGTCTTCACCCATAAACAGTTTCGAGACTAATACACCCTTAGGTTTAAGAATATTTTTTGCTAAAGTAATAACCTCTAAACATAATTGATTTGTTCTGATTGAGTCTAATGATTTGTTACCAGTCGTATCTGCAGCCATATCTGAAATAATTACATCTAATTTTGCATTAAAATAATTCATAATTTTATCCTCAGTACTATCTTTTAAAATATCTCCCCTTAAAAATTTAACATTTTTTATAGGATCCATATTCTTTATATCAATAGCCATTATTCTTCCTTTGTTAATAATTTGAGTAGCGACTTGAGACCAACCACCTGGATATGACCCTATATCTAGTAAATTAGTATTGTTATTAATAAATTTAAATTTCTTATTGAGTTCAATTAACTTGAAAGAGGCTCTAGATCGATAGCCAAGAGTTTTTGATTTTTTAAAAAATTGATCTCTTTGTTGCTTGACTCTCCAAGAATTACTTTTTTTTACTCTTTTTGATTTCTTCATTATAAAATATCTTCATGATTTTCATCAGATATTTTTTCAGCATTTTTTTTATTTTGATTTTTATAAATTATAATACTAATTGGAATAGATATTAAATATCCTATTCCAAAAATCAAAAGTGTCTCAAGAGTGTAAAATAGCAAAGCAATCACAATTATACCAATACTTAATAAAAGAAAAACTGTAGTTTTTGGTGAAATTGATATCTTTTTAAGAGCTAAAGTCGGAATTTTGCTTACTAATAAAATTGCAATTAATAGTGTTAAATAAGGTGTAAGATATCTTGCATCTACACCCAAATCTAAATTTGTTTGTTCATAGATTAAAGGCATTAAGATTAATAGTCCTCCAGCTGGTGAAGGTATTCCTTCAAAAAAATTATTTTTCCAATTTTCTGCTTCATCAATTTTGGTTAAATTAAATCTTGCTAATCTTAATACACAGCAAACAGAGTAAATTAGTGTAATTGCCCAACCCAATTTCCCATAATTATTTAATTCCCAAAAATATAAAATAAAAACTGGTGCTATTCCAAAACTTACAAAATCTGTTAAGGAGTCTAATTCTTTTCCAAATTCTGAGGTTCCTTTTATTAATCTAGCTATTCTACCATCTAGTGCATCAAGAATAGCAGCAAATAAAATTAAAGTTACTGCTAAAGTAAAATTTCCATCAATTGAAAATTTTATTGAACTTATCCCAAGACACACTCCAGTTAAAGTTAAAATATTTGGAAGCAAATATCTTGTTTTTTTTGATGGAACCAATTTAAATTTTTTATTTTCTTGCATTACTCAGAAGCCAATAAACTTTCTCCAGCTACAACGTTTTGGCCAAGTTTAACCAAAATTTTTTTATTTTTAAAATAAATATCAACTCTACTGCCAAACCTAATCATCCCTATTCTTTCTCCTTGATTTAATTCTTGACCTTGTTCTACCTCACATACTATTCTTCTTGCAATAAGACCAGCAATTTGAACAATCACTATTTCTTCACCATTTTTTAATTTAACTTTAAAATAATTTCTCTCATTTTCCTCGCTGGCTTTATCTAGAGATGCATTTAAGAATTTTCCCGGTTTATAAAATATTTCCTCTATTATACCAGACGACGGTATTCTATTCACATGACAATTAAATACATTCATAAACACGCTTACTTTAGTAAATGAGGTATTTTCCAATCTAAGTTCTTCCGGTCCAGATTTTTCTGAAATATCTGTTATTAAACCGTCTGCAGGGCTTACTAGGTAGTTATCATCGTTTATTGAAAACCTCTCAGGATCTCTAAAAAAATAATATACCCAGATAGTAATCAAAATAAATATTATACCAACTAATTTTGAGAAGAATAAAACTACGAAAGTAGCTAAAATTGAAATAGCTAAAAACTTATACCCTTCTTTATGTATCTTTGGAAAAATTGTGTTAAACATAATTAATAGTTTGATAATTTTTCTTAATATGTATAAAAATCACAGTTAATCAATCTATATTTTATGGCAAAAATTAAAGTTAAAAATCCTATTGTAGAGCTAGACGGTGACGAAATGACAAGAATTATCTGGTCTTTTATTAAAGATAAGCTAATCAAACCTTACCTTGAAATAGACTTAAAGTACTATGATTTAGGAATGGAGAGTAGGGATAAAACCGATGACCAAATTACCATTGACGCAGCTAATGCTATTAAGCAGTATGGTGTCGGTGTCAAATGCGCAACTATAACTCCGGATGAGGCCAGAGTTGAGGAATTCAAGCTTAAAAAAATGTGGAGATCGCCTAATGGTACCATCAGAAACATATTAGGTGGTACAGTATTTAGAGAACCTATAATTTGTAAAAATGTTCCAAAGTTAGTACCTGGTTGGACGCAACCAATTGTAATAGGCAGGCATGCTTTTGGTGACCAATACCGTGCAACTGATTTTTTAATTCCTGGTGAAGGAAAAATGGAAGTTAAATGGACATCAAAAAATGGAAAAGATAAGAAGGAATTTGAAGTTTTTAATTTTACTGGACCGGGAACAGCTTTGGCTATGTATAATTTAGATGATTCTATTAAAAATTTTGCAAGAGCCTGTCTGAATTATGGTCTTGGCAGAAAATGGCCTGTTTATTTATCTACGAAGAATACAATTTTAAAGGCTTATGATGGCCGGTTTAAAGATTTGTTTCAAGAAGTTTTTTTAAAAGAATTTAAAAGTAAATTTGAGTCAGCTAAAATTACTTATGAACATCGATTGATCGATGACATGGTTGCTTGTGCAATGAAATGGAATGGTGGTTATGTTTGGGCTTGTAAAAATTATGATGGAGATGTTCAGTCGGATACTGTAGCTCAAGGATTTGGTTCACTAGGTTTAATGACTAGCGTACTAATGACTCCAGATGGAAAGACGGTTGAGTCAGAAGCTGCCCATGGAACAGTAACAAGACATTATAGAATGCATCAACAAGGTAAAGAAACTTCTACTAATCCTATTGCATCAATATTTGCTTGGACAAGAGGTTTAACCCATAGAGGAAAATTAGATAATAATGATGAATTAATTAAGTTTGCATCTTCAATAGAAAAAGTTTGCGTGGAGACTGTTGAAAGTGGAGATATGACAAAAGATCTTGCAATTTTAATTGATAAATCCTCTAAATATTTAACTACTAATCAATTTTTAGAAGCTATTGATGGAAATTTAAAGAAAAAAATTAATTAAGTTTTTTTCTGACTACTTCGAAAGCTTGATGAATTTTACTTTGATCAACTCCACCAGCTTGAGCAAAATCTTTTCTGCCTCCTCCTCCTTTTCCTCCTAAAATTTCTGATGCAGACTTAACAAGTGTAACGGCATCAAATTTAGTCGTAAGATCTTTAGAAACTCCTATAGCAACTCCTACTTTACCCTCAAAAGTAGAAATGCTTATTATGACACCTGATTTAACCTCTTTTTTACCTTGATCAATAATTCCTCTTAATTCTTTAGGAGGAAAATCTTTTAAAATTTGCTCTCGAATTAATATATTTCCAATTTTTTTATTCTTTATTATATTTTTATTTTTATCTTTCTTAATAATTTCAATTTTTACTTTATTAAGCTGTTTATTCAAATTTTTTAAGTTTTCAGTTAAATCTAAATTATCTTTATAATCAGCCTTTATTTTTAATTTTTGTAATTCCTCTTTAATTAATTTTATTTCATCTTTTAAATTTGACTCTTTTTGAGATTTAGCTTTTTTAAATGTTTTTTCATAATCTTCTAATTGTTTATCTCTTAACGCCTCAACTCTCCTTACTCCTGAGGCGATCGAAGACTGACTTATAACTTTAAACTTACCAACTTCTTTTGTATTTTTAACGTGAGTACCCCCACATAATTCTGTTGAGAAAAAACCGTTATTTTCCTTTCCCATAAAAACCACTCTCACTTCTTCTCCGTATTTTTCACCAAATAATGCTAATGCACCCATGCCTACTGCTTCTTTTGGGGTCATTATTCTTGTCTGTACATCTGTAGAGCCAACTACAATTTCGTTAACAATTTTATTTATTTTTGTCATTTCCTCTTTTTCAATGGGCTTATTATGACTAAAATCAAATCTTAGCCTCTCAGGTGAAACTAATGAACCTTTTTGAGTGACATGTTTTCCTAAGGTTCTTCTCAACGACTCATGTAATAAATGAGTTGCTGAATGATAAGCTTTGGAGTTATTTCTCTTTAAAACATCTATTTCTAAATTAACGTTTTGCCTAATTGATATTGAACCTTTTTCAATTTTTCCATAATGAACAAATAAATCTCCCATTTTTTTTTGAGTATCATTAATTTTTATTTTACAATTTGAATTAAAAATATAACCCTGATCACCAACTTGACCTCCCGACTCTCCGTAAAAAGGGGTTTGATTTGTTATAATTTCTACCTCATCTCCAGTGGTAGCTGTGTCTACAAACTTACCATCTTTTGAAATTTTAATAACAACACCTTCTGCTTTATCAAATTCATAACCTAAAAATTCAGTTGGATTTATTTCTTCTCTTATTTTGAACCATCTTTCTTCAACAGACCTGTCTCCAGACCCTTTCCAATTAGCTCTCGCTAGAGCTTTACTTTTTTCCATCTCCTTTTCAAAACCAACATTATCTACCTTAATTCCCTTTCCTTTTAATATATCGGCGGTTAGATCTAAAGGGAAACCATAAGTATCATATAATTTAAATGCTGTTGATCCTGGAAAGGTTTTGTTTGAAACTTTAGTCAAATTTTCATCAAGTATTTTCATTCCTCGTTCTAAAAGAGAAGAAAATTTTTCTTCCTCATTTTTTAAAGTCTCAATTATTAATTCTTTACCAGTAATTAATTCGGGATAACTACTTTTCATTTCATTTAATAAAACATCAAATAATTTATAAAAAACAGGATCTTTGCCTCCTAAAGAATGAGCATGTCTCATCCCACGTCTCATGATTCTTCTTAAAACATATCCTCTTCCTTCGTTTGAAGGTAAAATTCCTTCGGCTATTAAAAAACTACTTGCTCTTAAATGATCTGCGATAACCCTATGGCTTGCTATTGTTTTATCATTTATAGGTGACTTCAATAAATCAGAAGATGAATTCATAATTCTTTTAAAGTGATCAATATTATAATTATCGTGTGTTCCTTGAAGAACAGCTGTCATTCTTTCAAGACCCATCCCAGTGTCTACTGATGGCTTTGGTAAATTTATTCTTTTATCTTTTGATATTTGCTCATACTGCATAAATACTAAATTCCATATCTCTATAAATCTATCTCCATCTTCATTTGGACTTCCTGGTGGCCCACCTTTTAATTTTTCACCATGATCATAAAATATTTCTGAACATGGGCCGCAAGGACCTGTATCACCCATTGACCAAAAATTATCCGAAGTTGCTATTTTTATTATTTTATTATCATTTAAGCCTGCTATTTTTTTCCAAAGGCTAAATGATTCTTCATCTTCATGAAAAACTGTAACTGATAGTTTTTCCTTCGGTAATTGAAAATCTCTAGTTAACAAATTCCAAGCATGAATGATTGCTTGTTCTTTAAAATAATCTCCAAAGGAGAAATTTCCTAACATTTCAAAAAAAGTATGGTGTCTTGGAGTATAGCCCACATTTTCTAAATCATTGTGTTTTCCGCCAGCTCTCACACATTTTTGAGATGTTGTGGCTGTCTTATAATCTCTTTTCTCTAAACCTGTAAAAACGTTTTTAAATTGAACCATACCTGAATTGGTGAACATCAGAGTAGGATCGTTATTCGGGACTAGGTTGCTAGAATCCACAATTCTATGGTTATTTTTTTTAAAATAATCTAAGAATTTTTTTCTAACATCAGTAAGTAAAATTTGGCCCATTTTTAATTAAATACAGATATTTTAGAACTTGTCTATAAAGAGATTAATTTGTAGCTTTTTTACCGTTGTCTACTACAACACAAATTTCAGATTTTGTTAAAAATCTTTGCCCTGTACCATTATCTAAGGAAAACATGCCTCCAATTCCTTTAACTGCGTCAATCGTTAGATCTGTATGTTTCCATTTTTCATACTGATCCTCATTCATATAAAAAGGAGTTCCGTCTACTTCTCCTAATTTTACATCACTGTTTCCTACTTGGTATTCTTTTGCTGGAAAACACATGGGCGCACTGCCATCACAGCATCCGCCAGATTGATGGAACAGAAGATCATCCCCGTGAACTTCTTTGATTTCACTGAGTAATTTCTTTGCTGATAATGTAAATGATACTTTCATTTCGATATTTCGGCCCATGATTCTAAATCATGGGCCATTATATATTATTGGTTAAAAGAAGCCTAATTTTTTCTCACTATAAGACACGTGTAAGTTCTTTACTTGCCTGTAATGATTCAACATCATTTTGTGAGTTTCTCTTCCGATACCAGATTGTTTGTATCCACCAAAAGCTGCGTGAGCTGGGTATGCATGATAACAGTTTGTCCAAACTCTACCTGCCTCTATACCTCTACCCATTCTGTACGCGATGTTTCCGTCTCTAGTCCAAACACCTGCTCCTAGTCCATAAAGAGTATCATTAGCTATTTCTAATGCTTCTTTCTCATCTTTAAACGTTGTAACTGATACAACTGGTCCAAAGATCTCCTCTTGGAATATTCGCATATTGTTTTTACCTTCGAAAATCGTCGGTTGGATATAGTTTCCTTTTTCTAGGCCACTATTAATTTTTGCAGCACTTCCACCACATAGAACTTTGGCACCTTCTTTTTTACCTAAGTCTAAATAAGACTTAATTTTTTCCATTTGTTCTAATGATGCTTGAGCGCCAATCATAGTTTCCATTTTTAATGGATTGTCTTGTTTTACAGCTTTAGTTCTCGCAATCGCTTTCTCCATGAATTTGTCATAGATAGATTTTTGAATTAAAGCCCTACTTGGACAAGTACAAACTTCTCCTTGGTTAAGAGTAAACATTGCAAAACCCTCTAAACATTTGTCAAAGAAGTCATCATCTTTAGCCATCACATCTTCAAAGAAAATGTTTGGCGATTTACCACCTAATTCCAAAGTAATTGGTATCAAGTTTTGAGATGCATACTGCATTATCAAACGTCCAGTAGTAGTTTCACCTGTAAAAGCTATCTTCTTAATTCTTTTTGAAGAAGCTAAAGGTTTACCCGCTTCGAGACCATATCCACTTACAACGTTAACAACACCTGCTGGTAATAGATCTCCAATAAGTTCCATTAAAAGCATTATTGATGCTGGAGTTTGCTCAGCTGGTTTTAAAACTACACAGTTTCCTGCAGCCAAAGCTGGTGCTAGTTTCCATGTAGCCATTAATAATGGGAAGTTCCAAGGTATTATCTGACCAACCACACCTAATGGTTCTGGTATGTGGTAAGAATATTCACTGTTACTAATTTCAGCTACTGAACCTTCCTCTGCTCTTATTACTCCTGCAAAATATCTCCAATGATCAATTACCAGTGGTAAATCTGCAGCCATACATTCTCTTATTGGCTTACCATTGTCCAAACATTCTGCTGTTGCTAAAACGTTTAGATTTTTCTCTATAACATCAGCAATCTTTAAGAGTATATTTGACCTCTCTGTGATTGATGTTTTACCCCATGCAGGAAATGCTGCATGAGCTGCGTCTAGAGCGAAATCTACGTCTTTCTCGTTCGATCGTGGCACCTTACAGATAACTTCATTAGTGATAGGAGTAGTATTATCAAAATACTTTCCAGATTTAGGTTCTACAAATTTTCCGTTAATGTAGTTTCCATATTTAGCTTTAAATGGAAATTTAACCTTCAAATGAGAGGTATCCAAAGATGAAGACACTTTCGAGTTTGTTGCTTGTTGTGTACTCATTTTTCCCCCTTTTGTTCTTTAATGTTAATTAGAACCAATCTTAAATACATTGTCCATGGTTATTTTAATCACTTTTCACGCGAACCACTAAATATTGATTTGATCAATTTGAAGTTGTTTTGGGAAACGGGGAGCTTGCACTCCCCGTTTAAAATGATGGCTGAGGAATTATTCTTCCTCTTTTTTGTCGCTAATTTTTTCGTTAGAGGATGGGTTTCCTTCTAATTCTTTGCTTATAGCAGTTGCTTGGTCTCTAATAATTTTTTCAATCTCTGCTGCTACGTTAGGGTTTTTTTGTAGATAAATTTTTGCATTTTCTCTACCTTGTCCTATTTTTTCACCTTTGTATGCGTACCAAGCTCCAGATTTTTCTACCACACCAGCTTTAGTACCAAGATCAATTAATTCTCCTAATTTACTGATCCCTTTTCCATACATTAAATCAAATTCTACAACTTTAAATGGTGGGGCAACCTTATTCTTAATTACCTTAACTCTTGTCGAGTTACCAATAATTTGATCTTTTTCTTTGATTGCGCCTATTCTTCTTATATCCATTCTTACAGATGAATAAAATTTAAGAGCATTTCCGCCAGATGTTGTCTCTGGATTTCCGAACATTACACCAATTTTCATTCTAATCTGATTAATGAAAATAACCATTGTGTTTGATTTAGACACTGAGCCGGTTATTTTTCGTAAAGCTTGACTCATAAGTCTTGATTGTAAGCCAACGTGATGATCGCCCATTTCACCTTCTAATTCAGCTTTTGGAGTCAATGCTGCAACTGAGTCCACAACCAAGACAGAAATAGATCCTGATTTAATTAGTGTATCAGTTATTTCTAAAGCTTGCTCTCCAGTATCTGGTTGAGAAATTAAAAGTTCTTCTGTTTTTACACCAAGTTTTTTTGCATAAACTGGGTCCATTGCATGTTCAGCATCCACAAAAGCACATATTCCGCCTGCTTTTTGAGCTTCTGCTACTACTTGAAGAGCTAAAGTCGTTTTACCTGAAGACTCAGGACCATAAATCTCAACAATCCTTCCTTTTGGTAAACCACCAATTCCTAGAGCTAAATCTAGGCTTAATGAACCTGTTGAAATAGCTTCGACATCTAGAGCTTGTTGTTGACCAAGTCTCATTACTGAGCCTTTACCAAAATTTTGGTCTATTTGACTTATAGCGGCTTCTAAAGACTTGCTTTTTTCCTTTAATTCTTTCTGTTTTTTATCGTCTGTTTTTACGATTTTTAAGTTATTTTTAGTCATTTTTTGTCCTTTTTTGTTATTCGAATCGTTAATATAAATGTACACATTTTGTTCTTTTTATCAAGAATTTTATTTAATACTAAAAAACAGCTATTTGATTGACTTTATAGATAGTGATCCCAACTGTTTAGCTAAATCAAATTGTGAAATAATGAAATCTCTCTCAGATCTAGCAAAAGTGATTCTAGCATCTAATAGCAGGCTTCTAGATTGAATAAGTTCAAGGGTGGTTCTCGTGTTTCCAGAATCATACTCAAGAGTAATGCCTTCATTGGCTATTTCTGCAGCTTTTAATTGTGACCTAGTTGCCTCTAGTACACTTTTAGAAGACTGATATTTTGACCAAACGTTAGTGATTTCAGTGTTAATTCTGTTTTTTGTATCTTTTAATATTAATTGATATCTCTGCTTATTATATGAAGATTTCTTTATTGATGAAATATTTTCGCCCCCTTTAATAATTGGCCAAGTTAGAGTTGCCTTAACAGTTTCTTGATTAGTCTCATCTATAGTAGAACTAAGATCGTTATTTTGTGACTTTGAATAGTTTAATGAAGCTGAAGGAGATAGCTTAGCCCTTTCAATATTTAAATCTTTTATGGCTATCTCGTAATCTAATTTAGAAATAAGAATATCTACATTGCTTGTGTTGGCTAATTTAAGAGATTCTTCGAGAGAATTAGGTAAAATTAAAAATACTTTATCATTTAAACTATCTACACTTGGTGATTTTACTCTTGTTATTCTTTCAAAGTTTGTCTTAGCACTTAGAAGTTCAGTTTTGGCTTTTATTAAGTCTGCTTTAGCTCCAGCTAAAGAAGACTCAGATTGAGCTAAGTCAGTTAAAGTAACTTCACCTTTTTGAAGCCTGGCATTGTCTGAATCTACTTGTCTTTCAAACAAATTAACATTTGATAAGTTAAACTTCTCATTCTTAGATTTAAATATTAAGTCGAAGTACACAGAAGAAGTATCAAATATAGTTTGGTGCTCAGCTTTTTTAAGAATAAGTTTAGCTTTTTGCAATTCAAGTTCAGATTTTTTAAATGTATTAAGCCCTTTAAACCCAGAAAAAATTTTTTGTTCTACTTCAATTTTTTTATTTTCAGAGTCTAAATTAGAATCAGCTAAACTTGTTCCGCTTTGATCAGTTCGGTTTGTAGAAGTTGTGCTTATCTGGTCTCCTGAAAGTGTAATACTAGGTAAAAATTCACTTCTTGAAATATTTTTACTTTGCTTCGCAGATTCAAATTTTTTTCTCTCAGCATTTAATCTTAAATTATTATCCAAAGCTTTATCAATATAAAACTTCAGATTATCTTGCGCATAAAGATAATTTGGGGGGAAAAACAAAAGAATTATTATAATATATTTTCTCATTTAATTAAATTTAATTGATTTTAGCCTATGTTTTTTATCAATACTTATAACTGAATGAGCGGTTTGTGGTAAAACCTTAAGCATATGTTTAGTAAGTCTTTCGTAATACATTACAAAATTAAAAATTTGTTCGTCACTCATAATTTTTTTTCCTTTGCTTGTAATCCTCAATTTTTTTTCTTGTAACAATCTCCATTTAAAAACATATTTAAAATTTGGTACTTTTAAAAAAATTAAGTTATCGATTAAACTAAATATCTTTTTATAACTATTTTTAAGTTCAAAGTTAACTTTTTTTCTCCAAATTTTCTTATTATCTTTTTGTTTTTCTAATTTATTTATTGGATAAATTAAATCTTTTTTTTTCTGAGCTGTTACACCAACGCACCAACCTTCAAATATAACAATGTTAGGTTTTTTTCTAACTTTTAACCATTTATTTTTAGATATTCTATCATCAATGGATTTATCAAATTTTGGGATTATACATTTTTTAAACTTACTTTTTTTTAAATCTTTTATACAACGATATAACAATTTAGTATCATGTGTCCCTGGCACACCTCTTGTAAAAAACAAAGGACTTATTTTTTTAGACATAATTTTTCTTTCATTTAAAGTTTTGTAAAAATCATCAATTGAAAATATAACTGTTTCTAAGTTGTATGCTTCTTTTAAAATAATTTTAAGAATATTTGAAATAGTTGACTTTCCTGTTCCTTGTGCCCCTGTCAAACCAATTACTTTTGTTTTTTTCTTTTTGAGGTACTCTTCACTAATCATTTTGCTTAGAGGCAAATAAAATTTATTTAATTGACCTAGTTTGTCTCTAAAGGGCTCGGACATAACTTCCTGGGTATTGAGAAATTTTAAATATTTTCTTTTTATTTTAAAGTAATTAAAACGGTCTTTTTCCATTTTTTATTTTTTATCTAATGGGTGATTTAATCCGTCATTTATTAAAATATTTTTAAGATTAAAAGTATCTATTTCATCAATACAACCAAGATTGAATCCTGTCATCGCTGGATTAGACCTAGGATTGTGGTGTGTATAAATTCCACAAATTGAGCAAAAATAATGATTAGCGACTTTTGTATGAAATTTATAAAGTCTCAATTTGTCTAATCCTTTAGTAATTTTAAAATTTTCATTTTTTACCATAGACATTACAGCTCCTTTTCTTTTACAAAGTGAGCAATTGCATCTTAAAATTTTTTCTAAATTATCTGAGGTTTTTATTTCTGCCTCTATTGCACCACAATGACATTTAAATTTTTTCATTTAATCCTTTATTGTTCAAAATTGATTAACCTTACGCATCTTTGGTCTTGTCCACAATACTTCAAAATCTCTGACAAATGTTCATGTTTTGATTCTATTTTGATTCTATAAGGGACTCTAATTTCAACTTTTCATTGAATTATCTTTTTTATATTATCAAGATTATGATGGCTATTTATTAAATCTTTTTCCATTTCTCTTTTTGATACAATAAAAATTATCAAATTAAATATTACAATTAAAATTTGAAAAATGATCGAGAAGTTTCCTAGGTATGCATTTAAATAAAACAATGCGATAATTATTAAAGTCGATCTAAGAAAAACTTGGTATCTAAAAACAGCTATAATAGAAAAAGAGTGTATGATCAACTTCATTAGAGACATTTGAGACGGACCAAAGTATCTTATTCCTCTAATTGAATTTATTTCATTAAGAGAATTAATGTGTTTTTTTACAGAGCCAGAAAAGCTACTCCATAAACTTGGTTTTGAATGTAATTTTTCGACATCATCTTTGATCAATAAACTGTAATTTCCAAAGTTTATTTTTTTTCCAGTAAAGAAATAGGTGATAAGTTTATGAAGTATATATAATAACTGAAAAAAAGGACCCTCTGATCTTTTAACTCTTTTTGCTACAATTGATATTTTAGGACTCTCTTTAATTTTCTCAACCAAACTTTTTATCTCCACTGGTCTATCTTCCCCGTCACCATCCATAAGTATTAAATAATCAAATTTTTTATTTTGAAAAATATATCTAATTCCAAAAGCATTACATCTTGCATGGCCTCTATTTTCTTTCATGTTGAGTATTTCCAAAGAGTCAAAATTAACCGGCTTAGATATCGCTGGTGGTTGATTAGTTGAAGCATCATTTACGATCAAACAATCAAAGTTAATATCGCTAAAATATTTTATATTTTCATTTATTTCCTTTAATAGTATCTCTAATGACTTCCAATCATTATAAACAGGAATTAAAATTATTATTTTTTTCATCTTCTACCTATCATGCAATATCCATTTGGCCTAATGGTTCCAAAAACACCTGGGCATATTTTTTTTAGAACTTCAGGATTCCCAGTATATATCACGCCCTGCTCTTTCGTTATTTTAGATGTATTATTTTTAAGATCATTTATCCAAGTAGGTCTTGAATTCAGATGGTAAGACAGGTTTCCAGCCGACCATTCATCTCCTACAACAATTTTAATTTCATTTATAAAATTATCATCCCATTTATTTTGAACAAGTCTTGCAATTTCTTTACCCGGATAATCTGTTCTCTTAGTTTCATCAGTTAATGAAACTCCCAAATAAGCTACGGGGGATAATATGAAAAAAAATAAAAAGATATAATAAAAATTTTTAATTTTTTTTAATTCAATTTTTTCTTTAAAGACTAGAAAAAATAAAGTTCCAAAAAATAAGTAAAATGGTGTCATCCACATTGTTCTAATTTCTGCTCCGGTTAATATTGAGGTCAATAATAAAAGAATAATAGGTACAAAATTTATTGAAATTAAAAACAAAGTTTTTTTATCATTTGTATTTATTTTGAATTTTAATTTTTTTATAAGCGTGAACGCCATTATTAAAAATGGAATTAAGATAATTATCTGTTTAAATAAAAAAAAAAATGGATTTTTGAAATGATTTATTAAGTTGAAATCTACGATTCCTGATCTATTCAGACCATAAAAAATTGTTACAAAATTATTTTCAAATAACCAGAATATATGGGGAATTAATAAACTTAAAGATATTAGAATTGATAAAGAATAATTTTTTACAGATTTTCTATAACTTCTGAAATTCAAAACAAAAAAAATAAATAAAGATAGAAGAATAAAAATAAATAAATATTTTGATAAAAAACCCAACGCAGAAAAAATTCCTAAAAATATCCAATCAATTTTCTTATTAAAATTTAACCCTTTCCAAAAAAAGTATATTGTTAAAGCCCAAAATGGTAATTGGCTCACATTTACGTTAAATTCAGGAGTAGTAAAATTATAAAAATAAATACCTGATAAAATTAATACTGCTAATAATGAATGAACTTTATTCTCTAGTATCAAATTTGAAAACTTCCAAATAAAGTAGAAAGAGGTAATAACAAAAATTTGACTTAACAAATAATAAGCCCAATCGTTTCTTCCGAATATATTGTAAAATATTTCAGCAGCAAAAGCACTAAACGGTGGATGTTTGTTAAAACCCCAATCCAAATTACTTCCCCATGCTAGAGCTTCGATAGTATCTAAGGGTAAATTAATATTTGAATATGTTGGAATTAATGTCCACATTAATAAATGCGTAAAAAGAAATAAAAAGAATAATTTATTTATATTTTTTTTTTGTATCATTTTAATATGAAATTATTACAATTTATAAGCTATTGACACGACTAAAATCAAACATATACTCGCCAAGTTTAAAAAAATGGTAAAAAAAACCACGACTAAAAAAAAATATATTCCAAACTCTAAGGAAAAATACATGTGCGCTAAGCATAAAAAATTTTTTACTGAGGAATTGTTAAATTGGAAGAAAGATATCGTTAAAGCAAATAACTTAGGAAATTTGCTAAATTCATCAGATGATAATTTTTCATCAGCAGATATTGTAGATCAAGCTTCCTCATACACTGATAAATCTGTTGAAATGAAAGCTTTAAACAGAAGTAGAAAATTAATTTCTAAGATAAATGCGGCTTTACAAAGAATTAAAGATGATACTTATGGATATTGTGAAGAAACTGGAGAACCAATTGGGTTAAAAAGACTTATGGCTAGGCCTGTAGCTACTTTATCTATAGAGGCTCAAGAGAGACATGAGAGAGATGAAAAAATTTTCATAGACGATTAAACTTTTGGAATTTGCTCTCCTTTATTTAAAAGATCATATCCCTTCTGCACAGCTTCCCTTTCCGAAATTAATTCATACCATCTTGTTAAATTTTTAAATTTTTTTAACCCAATGTCATGCCACTCATGACGTGCGATCCAAGGAAAAGTTGCGATATCGGCTATGGTATAATCTTCACCTGCTAAAAACTTAGACTGAGATAGCCTTTCATCAAGTTCATTGTAAATTTTTTCTGCAATTTTGAAATATCTATTTTCTCCAAATTCACTTTTACCAGGATTGTAATGATGAAATTGATGGTGCTGACCTAACATGGGTCCTACATAAGCCATTTGTCCCATTAACCATTGATTGATTATTGTTCTTTGATTTTTGAAATAAAATTTTCCACTTCTTTCTCCTAAATAAATTAATATTGCACCAGACTCAAACAAACTTATTTTTTTATCGTGATCAATTATTACCGGAATTTTGCTGAAAGGGCTTAATTTTTTAAATTCAGGTTTAAACTGTTCATTTTTAAAAATATTTACCTTCGTTACTTTGTAATCGAATTTAATTTCCTCGAGCATTATAGAGATTTTCTTGCCATTAGGAGTATCGGCAGTAAGTAACTCGATCACTTTTTTCCTAGTCTATCTTGAATAGTTTTAGATGATGTAGTGAATTCAAATCTGTATTTTTCATTAGGTCTTGCTCTTTTAAAACACTCAACAGAAGCGAGAGCTACTTCGTGAAATCCCGATAGAATTAATTTTAATTTACCGGGATAGCTACAAATATCACCAACAGCAAATATTCCCTTTTTATTAGTTTCAAAATTCTTTGGATTAACTTCAATAGTTTTTTTATCCATATTCAGTCCCCACTCCGCAATTGGGCCTAGTTTCATAATTAATCCAAAAAAACCAAGAATGACATCAGTAGGAATTTTTTCAGTTTTTCCATCATCATATTTAATGGTTATTGATTTTAATTCTTTTTCGCTTTCAAGAGAGTCTATTTGGCAAGGAGTTTTTATAGAAACCTTCCCCTCCTGTTGTAATTTTCTTATTTCCGATAGTGTATGTTGTGCGCCTCTAAATTCATCTCTTCTATGAATTAATGTGATTTTTGAAAATTTTGAAAGTTCTAAAGCCCAATCTAAAGCTGAGTCACCACCTCCAAATATTGAAATACTCTTATTTTTAAAATTATCTTTATTTCTTACAGCATAAAATACAGATTTACCCTCAAATTTTTCGCATTCTTTTAAAGAAATTTTTCTAGGCTCGAATGAACCTACTCCGCCTGCAATTATTATGTTTGGAGCCAAAAATTCTTCATTGTTATTTGTTTTTACAATCCAATTATCTTTTTCAGGATAAACTTCCTCAACTCTCTCATTTAAATATAATTCAGTTTTAAAAGGTTTTATTTGTTCAAGTAATCTTTTTGTAAGTTCTTCACCGGTACACTCTGGCACTGCAGGGATATCGTAGATTGGTTTGTCCGGATACAATTCAATACATTGTCCGCCTGCTTTATCAAGATTATCTATGACAACAGCTTTAAGACCTTTTATACCTAATTGATGAACAGCAAAAAGACCTACTGGTCCAGCCCCAATTATTATAACATCTGTTTTTTTCATTAGGATTGATTTTCTGGCGTCGTAACTTCTAAGCCATCTAATTCATCGCTCACAATTATCTGACAACTTAATCTACTATTTTTTTTGGGTTCATAAGCCATATCGATCATATCAACTTCAGCATCTTCTGCTTTTTGTAACTTATTAAACCAAATTTCTTCGACATAAACATGGCAAGTTGCGCAAGCCATTGACCCACCACAATCAGCATCAATACCCGGAATATCATTTTGGATTGCTCCTTCCATTACTGACAAACCATTTTCTACTTCAATTGTTTTTGAATTTCCTTGTTTATCTTTATAAATAATTTTTGCCATTAGTGAGCAAGATAAATTGAAATAATAACTATCCAAAAAAAAGCGTAATATAAAATGTAGCCTCTTACCGTAAAAGGCATTTTTTTAATTTTACGTTTTCCTTTTCCTTTATATGGTTTTGATAATTCCATTCTTTCCTAAATATAAGTATCTAAAGAAAAAGGGCAAGTACGCATAACGTACCCGCCCTTTTTTTATAAATTATTATCTATTATCTAGATGCTAATCTTGTGTTTTGCATTGCTGCTGCCCAGATAACTAGACCGAAAGCGATCTTATTAACAAAGTCAGCTAAATTGTAAATTATGTTTAAAGCATTTGCATCAACACCACCAGTTAGGTAACCGAAAATATATCCAAGAGGATATATAGCCCAACCAATAGTTACGATTATTCTCATAGCACTGAACGCAGTAGACATTGCTTTGTTACCAGCTTTTGCCGCCATAGTTCCAGCTTCACCTGAGAATATTTCAAACAAGATGTAAATCCATCCAGCCATTCCAATTACGAAACCTACAAATGGTTGAATATAACCAGCTTCACCTAAGTATCCACCGATTAACATTACTAAAGAACCAATTAATAGCTTCCAGAATATAGAAGTTGGCACCTTTCTTACAGCTGCCAAGATTAGATAGAATTCGATCATTTGAAGTGGCACTGTGATTAACCAGTCAATATATCTGTATACTGTTGGTGTATCACCTGTAGTCACCCAAACTTCTCTCATATACATGTAGTGAACGAATGCAACACCAGTTACAAGTCCAGCTACCGTTAAAGATGTTCTCCATGATGCAGCTACTGTGTTTCTTTCTGCAAAGAAAAATACTGTAGTTGCGATCATACCCATTGATACAAGCCAGAAAGATATTCCTACGAAATCTCCTGTCTCTAACATAGGGGTTGCTGCATTAGCAGAACCTGTTAAACCCAACACGGCAACGGTTGCTAGTGCAAACATTTTTAATTTACTCATGAAAACCTCCCTCGTTTGTTTAGTTTTCTATTTAGTTTATATATAAACTACTCAGACAAACGGTAAATCTAACCGCCACCGAGCAATTGGAGGGAACATAGTAAAAAACAAAGTTACAGTGAAGCGTTTTTTTTACTAAAAACCCGCGTTTTTATTGGTTTTTTTATTTTTTTTTGGGGATATTTATGAAATACTCTCCAAATAATAGAGTTTTAAGGGGGTATGAATTGAATCAAAAATATAACGATATTTATCAAAAATCTATTCAAAATAGAGAAGAATTTTGGAAAAATATTTCTGAAAACATTTTTTGGTACAAAAAACCAACAAAAATCTTAAATTCAGACAAACCTCCATTTTATAAATGGTTTGAGGATGGTGTAACAAATACTTGTTACAACGCTTTAGATCTTCATATCGATAAAGGTAGAGGAGATAAACTTGCGATCATCTACGATAGCCCTATCACAGGTGTAAAGAAAAAAATAACTTATAATGAATTAAGAGATAAGGTTGCTTTATTCGCGGGAGCCTTAAAAAATCAAAGTGTTAACAAAGGTGACAGAGTAATTATTTATATGCCAATGATACCTGAGGCAGTGATAGCTATGCTTGCATGTGGAAGAATTGGAGCAGTTCACTCTGTTGTCTTTGGTGGCTTTGCAGCAAATGAACTTGCAAGTAGAATTGATGACTCTAAAGCAAAACTTTTAGTCACAGCTTCATGTGGTTATGAACCTGGTAGAACTGTGCACTACAAACCATTAGTAAACAAAGCTTTAGAGCTTGCAAGTCATAAACCAGATAAATGTATAATTTTCCAAAGAGAAAAAGATAAAGCAGAGCTTGATTCTAAAATAGATATTACTTGGGAAGATGCTCATAAAGATGCAAAACCTGCAGGGTGTGAGAAAATGAATGCTAATGAATACGCTTACATACTTTATACTTCCGGAACAACGGGTTTACCAAAAGGAATTGTAAGAGATATTGGTGGGCATATCGTTGCTTTAAAGTGGACAATGAAAAATATTTATAACATTAATCAAGACGACGTTTGGTGGTCGGCAAGTGATATTGGTTGGATAGTGGGTCACTCTTACATAGTATATGCTCCGTTATTTTACGGATGTACTACAGTTTTATTTGAAGGGAAACCAGTTGGAACACCTGACGCTGGAGTTTTTTGGAGAGTAATATCAGAACACAAAGTAAAATCACTTTTTACAGCCCCTACAGCAATAAGAGCAATTAAAAAAGAGGATCCCAATGGTGAATTTTTTAAAAAATATGACCTAAGTAAATTTGATAAATTGTTTTTAGCAGGCGAGCGGGCTGATCCAGATACAATTAAATGGTTTGAAAAATTATCCAACTCACCTGTAATAGATCATTGGTGGCAAACAGAAACGAGTTGGGCAATCACATCTGATTGCACTGGAATTGAATCTTTCCCTGTTAAATATGGATCTGCATTTAAACCAGTGCCTGGTTATGATTTAAAAGTTTTAAACGCAGAAGGAAAAGAAGTTGGTCCAGGAAAAATGGGAGACATAGTGGTTAAACTTCCATTACCACCAGGGACATTTCCTACACTTTGGGGTGCTGATAAAAGATATAAAGAAAATTATATGTCTACTTATCCTGGATATTATCAAACCTATGATGCGGGACACATTGATGAAGACGGTTACGTATGGATCATGTCTAGAACTGATGACATTATAAATGTTGCTGGTCATAGATTGTCAACTGGAGCAATCGAGGAAGTTTTGGCTGAGCATAAAGATGTAGCTGAATGTGCTGTCATTGGTATTGCTGATAAATTAAAAGGACAACTTCCTATTGGCTTACTTGCTTTAAAAGCTGGAGTTACAAAAGATAAGAAAGATATAATTGATGAATGTGTAAAAATGGTTAGGGAAAAAGTTGGACCTGTCGCTGCTTTTAAAATTGCAATTGTTGTGAAGAGACTGCCAAAAACAAGATCTGGAAAAGTTTTGAGAGGAACAGTAAGAAAGATTGCTGATAATGAACCCTATAAAATGCCAGCCACAATAGATGATCCTGCTATTCTAGATGAAATAAAAGCAGACTTAATTGAGAGCAAAATTTTAAAACTTTAGTGGTCTTCCTTTAGACTCTTCAACCACTTTACCATCAGACATTACCAAATGACCATTAACAATTGTTCCTACGGGAAAACCTTTAACTTTATAATTATTAAAAGGTGTCCAGCCACATTTGCTTGCTATCATCTCATTTTTTATTGTCACTTTTTTATTCATGTCAGCAATAGTTAAATCAGCGTCAAAACCTTCTTTTATATAACCTTTATTTTTAATCCCAAAAATTTTACAAGGATTTTCACACATCAAATTAATCAATTGCTCTAGAGAAAGTTTTCCATTGTTTACATGGTCTAGCATCACTGGAAAAATAGTCTGAACTCCAGGCATGCCAGAAGGTGTATTTGGGTATTCTTTATCTTTATTCTCTTTTAAATGCGGAGCATGATCAGAACCTAATACATCTACAATATTATTTTTAATTGCTACCCAAAGTCGGTCATAATGTTCTTTGGTTCTTAGCGGAGGGTTCATTTGCGCATAAGTTCCAAGTTTGTCATAACAATCTGGTGCGTACATAGTTAAATGTTGGGGTGTCGTCTCGAAAGTAACATTTTTTTTGTGCATGGCTAAAAAATCTACTTCTTCTCTGGTTGTGACATGAAGAACGTGAATTTTTTTATTATATCGCTCTGCAATTTTAACTACTCTTCGAGTAGATGACATTGCTACTTCCACATTTCTCCACTCAGCGTGAGAATGAACGTCTCCTTTTTTAATAAATTTTTTTCTTAATTTGATAATATCTTCATCTTCAGAGTGAATAGAAACAATTCTATCGCTACTGGAAATTACTTTTTCGATATCGGCCTCTTTGTCTACTAATAAGTTCCCTGTTGATGAGCCCGCGAATAATTTAACGCCACAACATCCTTCAAGATCTTTTAGTTGAGCTAGTTGATCGGTATTGCTAGGCGTTGCTCCGAAATAAAAAGCATAATTACTATGCATTCTTTTTTTAGCTGCTTGCAACTTTTTATCAAACTCAACCAAATTAGATGTAGGAGGATTAGTATTGGGCATTTCAAATAAAGCAGTTACACCACCTAACACTGCTGCTCTACTGCCGCTTTCTAAATCTTCTGCATCAGTTGATCCTGGCTCCCTAAAATGTACTTGGGTATCTATAATGCCTGGTAAAACAACTTTATCTGTAGCATCATAGACTTTGGAGCTATTTAGTTCAATTTTACCAATTTTTTTTATTTTGTTGCCTGATAAACCAATATCTGTTTTTGTAAGCTTTCCATCAATATAGCAAGATCCATTTTTAATAATGAGACTAAAATTATCAGACATGATTTAATAAATATATTATACAGTATATATTTACAAATATGGAAAAAGATCAAATTATTTTATTAGAAGATCGTGGATTAATCTCAATAATTGGTGAAGATACCAAAAATTTTCTTCAAAAAATCATTACAAATGATATTAATAAAGTAAGTTTTTCTTCCTCAATTTTTTCAGCACTTTTTACGCCCCAAGGAAAATATTTATTTGAATTTTTTTTGATACAAACAAAGAATGGTTATCTTTTAGATTGTGATAATGAATTTACAAGAGAAATAATGAATTACTTATTGAAATATAAATTAAGATCAAAAATTGAAATAACAGATATTTCCACAGAATATGTAATTGGATTAATAAGCTCAGAAAAATTTTTAGATATTCAAGAAAGTGAAAACAAAACTGACGATACGATAGAGTTTAGGGATAGCCCTCTTTTTCTAGATCCTCGAAATAAAAATTTAGGAGCAAGAATATTATCCTCATTAGAAAAATTGTATCTTACTATAAAAAAATTAGACTTAAAAATTGTTAAGCCCGACACATATTTTGCAAAAGCTCATTCTTTAGGAATTCCAATAAAAGGTATTAAAAATTTAAAAGATCAATTATTTGGATTAGAAGCAAACTTTGAGGAACTTAACGCAATTGATTTTAAAAAGGGATGCTACATCGGTCAAGAAAACACTGCTAGAATGAAATTAAAAGAAAAATTAAGAAGAAGATTATTACCGATTTCTTCTACCGAAAAATTAAATTTAGGGGAAGAAATTTTTTATAATAAGAACAAAATAGGTAAAATACTCATCGAACAACCTTATCCATTTGGTTTGATAAAAGTCATAGATCCAAATATTAAAGACTTTGAAAATAAAGAACTTTTAGCAAATAACAAAAAGTGTAGAATTTTAAAGAGCGTTTAATAATCTTGAAAGAGAAGCTAATATCCCATAACCGCTCAATTCAATAAAAGCTATAACTAAAATTATAAGCACTATTCGTTTATTTTTTTTTAAATAATCAATCATAAATAAGCTTTTCTGGTGCGGTCGGAGAGACTCGAACTCTCACGGGAAACCCACACGCCCCTCAAGCGTGCCTGTCTACCAATTTCAGCACGACCGCAACAATTATGCGACAATAAATGAATGACAATTTAACCTCAAGTTGATAAATTGGAATTAGTATGTCTGTACAGCAACGAAATTTAAACGGTTCTAGCGAGATTTACAAAAAAATCTCAAAATTTGTCCCTGAAAATGAATGGAAAGTTCATGCTCCTTTAATTGAAAAGATTAATAAATTAAAAAAGGAAAAAAACGCAATCATACTTGCTCATAATTATCAAACCCCAGAAATTTATCACGGAGTAGCAGACATAGCGGCGGACTCTTTAGCGCTAGCAGTTGAAGCCGCAAAGACTTCTGCAGATAAAATTATTATGTGCGGGGTACACTTTATGGCTGAGACAGCAAAACTAATGAACCCAAATAAAAAAGTTTTTTTACCAGACATGCAAGCGGGTTGTTCTTTAGCAAGTTCAATTACTGGAAAAGATGTAAGATTATTAAAACAAAAATATCCGGGTGTTCCAGTAGTATCATATGTTAATACCTCTGCTGATGTAAAAGCGGAAACGGATGTTTGTTGTACTTCTGCAAATGCTGTAAAAGTAGTGGAGTCTTTAAACGCAGAAAAAGTAATTTTTCTTCCAGACCAATATTTAGCAGATTATGTTGCAAAAAATACGAAAGTAAAAATTATCTCTTGGAAAGGAACTTGTATTGTTCACGAACAATTTACTAGTAAAGAGATTAAAGATATTAAAAATCAAAACCCAGGTATCAAAGTCATAGCTCATCCTGAATGCCCGCCAGATGTAATCGAAGCATCAGACTTTGCCGGATCAACATCTGGTATGATTAAATACGTAAAAGATAATCAACCTAAAAAAGTGATGTTAGTAACTGAGTGTTCAATGAGTGATAATGTCGAAGCTGATAATCCGGACGTATCTTTCATCAAACCATGTAATCTTTGTCCTTACATGAAAAAAATTGATTTAAAAAAAATCCTAGATTGTTTAGAAAATGATACTAATGAAATAGTTTTAGATAATAAAACTATTGAAGCTGCAAGAAAATCTGTAATTAGAATGACCGAAATTGGTCGTTAGATCAGTGCAAAATTTAAATCAGTCTTATATAAAAAAAGTTGTAATGAAAGCCCTAGAGGAAGACTTGAGGCCTAGAGGTGACATAACTACTGACCTTATAAATTCGAAAAATAAAATAATTAATGCAAAGATCATAGCTAAACAAAATGGAATTATTGCAGGATTAGAATTCTGTAAAGCGGCCTTTAAATTGATTGGAAAAGAAACAGTTTTTATCAAAAAAATCTCTGATGGCAAAAAGATTAAAAAAAATAAAATGATTGCTGAAATAAAAGCTAAAACAAAAACAATCTTAATTGCTGAAAGAACTGCGCTTAACTTTCTTAATCACGCTTCAGGTATCGCAACGTTAACTGGTCAATTTGTAAAAAAAACTAGTAAAAAAACCAAGATATGTTGTACCAGAAAAACTACACCTAATTTGAGAGCTCTTGAAAAATATGCTGTTAAAAAAGGTGGGGGATATAATCATAGATATAATTTAAGTGATGAAATCCTAATTAAAGATAATCATATAAGCGCATCTAAAAGTCTTAGGGAATTGGTTAAGAAAGCTGTAAAAACAAAAAAAATAGTTACGGTAGAAATTGAAAATATTAATCAGCTTAAACAAGTTATAGGTTTAAAATTTAAAAGAATACTTTTTGATAATATGAAAACTTCACAAATAAAAAAGTGTTTAAAACTTTGTAAAAATAGATATCAAACTGAGTATTCAGGAAATGCATCGCTAAAAAATATCAAACAAATATCAAAAACAGGAATTAATAGAATATCTGTTGGTACAATTACACATAGTGCAAGATCGTTTGATACAACTTTATTATTTAGATAACTCTGCTTGAGCAGCAGCTAATCTTGCTACTGGGACTCTAAATGGAGAACAGGAAACATAGTTAAGTCCTGTTCTAGAACAAAATTCAATACTCTTTGGATCACCTCCATGCTCACCGCAAATCCCTAATTTAATATTTTTATTTGTCTTTCTGCCTCTTGAAGAAGCTATTTCCACTAGCTCACCTACTCCATTTTGATCGATACTTACAAATGGATCTACATCAAAAATTTTATTATCAATATAATCGTTTAAAAATTTTCCTGAATCATCTCGGCTAATTCCTAAAGTCGTTTGAGTTAAATCGTTGGTTCCAAAGCTAAAAAAATCAGCATGTTTTGAAATAGATCTAGCTTGTAAAGCAGCACGCGGCAATTCAATCATGGTACCAACCATATACTCAAGTTTTAATTTATTTTCTTTTTCTATTTCTCTAGCTATTTTATTTACTAAAGCTCTTAAAATTTTTAATTCAGACTCAGTTGAAACCAATGGTATCATTATTTCTACAAAAGCTGCTTTTACTTTTTGTTTTTTTAACTCGATTATAGCTTCAAATATTGCTCTGCATTGCATCTCGTAAATCTCTGGGAAAGAAATTCCAAGTCTACATCCTCTATGTCCAAGCATAGGATTTTCTTCATGAAGTTCTGCTATTCTGTCTTTAACCTCTTTCGCTGATAAATTTAAGGATCTTGCTACTTCCTCTATGTCTTTATCAGCTTTTGGTAAAAACTCATGGAGTGGTGGATCTAATAATCTTACTGTAACCGGTAAACCTGACATAACTTTAAATATTTTTTTAAAGTCCTCTTTTTGGTGGGGTAGAAGTTTATCTAGGGCACTATTTCTGTCATCTTTTGATTTAGACAAAATCATTTGTCTTACGGATAGAATTCTCTCCTCATCAAAGAACATATGCTCAGTTCTGCATAAACCGATTCCCTCTGCACCAAATTCTCTAGCAGTTTTACTATCTACCTCTGTTTCGGCGTTTGTTCTTACTTTTAATTTTCTAAATTCATCAGCCCATTTCATTATTGTAGAGAAGTATCCGGAAATTTCCGGTTGAACAGTAGGAACTAACCCTTTCATTACTTTTCCACTTCCACCATCTATAGTAATAATATCTCCCTCTTTAATAATTATGTCCCCAGCTTTGAATTGTTTTAACTCATAATCGATTGTTATTTCACTTGAACCTGAAACACATGGTCTTCCCATTCCTCTTGCAACTACTGCAGCATGGCTCGTCATTCCTCCTCTTGCAGTAAGAATTCCTTTAGCTGCATGCATTCCATGTATATCTTCTGGTGAAGTTTCTAACCTCACCAATATCGTATCTTGCATCATCCCGTTTAATTTCTCTGCTTCATCAGCGGTAAAAACAACTTTACCACTTGCAGCTCCTGGTGATGCAGGTAATCCCGACGCAATTACTTCTTTCTCAACTTTTTCGTCTAAAGTAGGATGTAATAATGTATCTAAAGTATTCGGATCAATTCTTTTGATTGCTTCTTTTTTTGAAATTAATTTCTCTTTAACCATATCTACTGCAATTTTAATTGCAGCTTTAGCAGTTCTTTTTCCAGATCTTGTTTGAAGCATCCAAAGTTTATTATTTTCAACTGTAAATTCGATGTCTTGCATATCTTTGTAATGCCTTTCTAACTTAAGAAATACTTTTGAAAGTTCTTTATAAACTTTAGGCATAGCTTCTTCCATTGACGGATCTTTGGAACCCGAGTCTTTTTTTGCTTTTTTTGTAATATATTGAGGAGTTCTCGTACCCGCTACAACATCCTCGCCCTGCGCGTTTATTAAAAATTCTCCAAAGAATGAATTTTCTCCTGTTGAAGGATTTCTAGTAAAGGCAACTCCTGTTGAACAGTCATTACCCATATTTCCAAAAACCATAGCTTGAACATTTACAGCTGTTCCCCAATGGTCTGGAATTTGATTTAACTTTCTATAAGTTTTTGCTCTTTGACTATCCCAAGATAAAAATACAGCATTGATTGCTCCTAATAATTGCTCTTTGACGTCTTGAGGAAAATTAATTTTTTTTTCTTTTTTAACTAATTCTTTAAAATTAACAATTAAACCATCCCAATCGCTTTCGTCTAGATCTGTATCTAGTAAAACTCCTTTGGTTAACTTGTAATTATCGATTAGCTCCTCGAACAAATGTCCCTCTACGCCCAAAACTACATTACTGTACATTTGTATAAATCTCCTATAGCTATCTTTTGCAAATCTTCCGTTAGATGTTTTATTTTTTAATGAATCAACTGTTTTATCATTTAGACCAAGATTTAAAATTGTATCCATCATACCAGGCATTGAAATTCTAGCCCCTGATCTAACTGATACCAGTAATGGATTTTTAAGATCACCAAATTTCTTTTTAGTTTTCTTTTCTATATTTTTCAGCTCTGACTCAATATTTTGTATTACTTTTTTAGGTAACTTTTTTTTATTTTTGTAAAATAAGTCACAAACATCTGTCGTAATAGTAAACCCAGGAGGAACGGGTAAACCTAGTCTGCCCATCTCACCAAGATTTGCTCCCTTTCCGCCCAAAATATTTTTTTTATTCTTTAGCTTTTTGGCGGACTTATCATCAAAGCTAAATACAACTTTTGCCATTACAGACCTTCCAGTTTTGAAAAATCAATAAAGTTATCAAAAGTATTACAAAACATTTTTAATAACTCTAATCGATTATTTTTAATATCCTGATTTTCATCATTTACTACGACATTGTCAAAAAAATTATCGGTAGACTCTTTCGTATCAGAAAGCTTTATCAACAAGCTTTCGTAGTCCTTATTGTCATCTTTAACTGTAAAAGCTTTCCTAATCTCATTTATTTTTTCATGAAGTATTTTTTCTTCATCCTTTCTAAATAACACAGCATCAGGTCTACCAGTGATTCTCTTTCCAGCTTTATCTAAAATATTCGAAGCTCTTTTGTACGAGCTGATTGCACTTAGTCCAATACCTTTATTTTTGTATTTATTCATTAAAAGTGTTTTTGCATAAAGTGCCAGGAAATTATCTCCGGCATGAGAACTAATTGATGCTTCAATAACATCAGTTTTAATATTTTTCAATTTTAATACGTTTCGCATTCTTTCCTTTATAAATTCTAGAACTTGTTGTTCAGTTTTTTCATTTTTAATTTCAACACCTTGTTCTTGATAAAGTCTTATAGCGTAACTAATTAAATCTCTAAGTTTAAATGATAATTTATTTTCAATTATTATTCTAAGTAATCCAATCGCGGCTCGTCTTAAAGCAAAAGGATCTTTTGAGCTTGTAGGTTTTTCATCAATTACGAAAAAGCCAACTAAGGTATCTATTTTATCTACAATTGAAATAGAGTAGCTAAAAGGTTTCTTAGGTAATACTGATGTTAGACCTATTGGTAAATAATGATCACTTACCGAATTAGCTACATCTTCCTCAAAACCTTGTGCCAACGCGAAATATTTTCCCATAACACCTTGAAGCTCTGGATATTCCCCAACTAAGTCTGAACATAAATCAGATTTAGAAATTGATGCAGCTACTTGAACTTTTTCTTTATTAATATTTAAGTCGTCTGATAAAAGACTAGCCAATTTTCTTAATCTTTGTGTTTTGTCGTAAATAGTTCCTAGTTTTTCATAGAAAGTAACTGATTTCAGGTTAGCTATTTGTTTAATCAAATTTTTAGATTTATCTTTATCCCAGAAAAATTTGGCATCTGCTAGTCTTGCTTCAACAACCCTTTTATTTCCTTGGGTTATTAATTTTTTTTCGTCTTTTTTATTTGCTATAACAAAAAAGTAATTAGTTAGTCTGTCTTTGCTATCAAAAATTGGAAAATATCTTTGATGTTTCTCTAAAGTTGATATTATAATCTCTTTAGGTATTTCTAAATAATCTTTATTAAAATTAACATGAAGTAAATTGGGATCTTCTACAATATTAACTACCTCTTCTAAAAGCTTGATATTTAATTTCTCTTTATATTGTTTAGATTTAGAAAATGAGCTGATCTTTTTAAGAATGATCTCTTCCCTTTCCCTGTGATCGACTATTATTCTATTACTTTTTAAAAAATTTAAATAATCTTTAAAATTTTCTATTTTTTTAGTTTTTGTGGTTAAATCTTGTTCTATAATTACTTCATCTGTTGTATCAAGATGCTCATATTTAAATGCTAATTTTTTATTGTTATATATTGCAAAAATTGCTCTGAGAGGCCTCCCCCACATCAAATTATGATTTGACCACTTCATTGATTTTTTCCAATTGATTGTTCCAATTGCCTTTGGAATAATTTTGATTAATAAATCTTCTACTAAGATTGATTGAGGTTGTGTTTTAATAAAATAAAATTTTCCTTTATCAGTTCCTTTTTCAATAAGGTTGTTCTCAGAAACATTTTTGGCTCGTAAAAAACCTTGAATAACTTGATGAGGAGACCCTACTTTGGGTCCTTTAATTTCCTTGGCTTTTGTTTTAATTTTTTCACCAATGTCTTTTATAAATAGCGTTAATCTGGTTGGAGAAGAAAAAACTAATAGTTCTTTATATTTTACATTTTCTTCTTCAAAAGTTTTTTCAATAAATTGTTTTATTTGAGATCTGGCTGCTATTTGTAAATGTGGTGGGACTTCCTCGCTATATAATTCCAATAAAAGTTCTGCCATAATCTAACTTTGTAAACTTAACCACAATGCTCCACAACCTTTTGCAAGTTCTCTAATTCTAGTTATATAACCGGTTCTTTCGGCAACACCTATAACTCCTCGAGCATCTAATAAATTAAAAATATGGCTTGCTTTTAGACATTGATCGTAAGCTGGTAATGAGAGCTTTTTTTCAAGTAAAGATTTACATTCATTTTCAGTATTTTCAAAATTTTTGAGTAAAGTGTCAGTGTTCGCAAACTCAAAGTTATAAGCAGAAAATTCTTTTTCGGCTTGAAAGAAAACTTCTTTATATTTGATTCCCTCATTGTTCCAATCAAGATCAAAAACATTATTTTTTCCTTGAACAAACATACATAGCCTTTCAAGACCATAAGTAATTTCTACAGGAACGGGTTTGCATTCAATGCCTGTCATTTGTTGAAAGTATGTAAATTGAGTTATTTCCATCCCGTCACACCAAACCTCCCAACCTAAACCTGCTGCTCCTAAGGTTGGACTTTCCCAATCATCTTCAACAAAACGAATATCATGATTTTTTACATCTATACCAATAGTAGCTAAACTTTTAAGATAAAGTTGTTTAATATTTTTAGGAGATGGTTTTATAATTACTTGATACTGATAATAGTGCTGTAACCGATTTGGATTTTCTCCGTATCTTCCATCTGTTGGCCTTCTTGATGGTTGAACATAGGCTGCCTTCCAGGGCTTCGGTCCAAGAGATCTTAAAGTAGTTGCTGGATGAAAAGTTCCAGCTCCAACTTCCATATCATAAGGTTGTAAAATTACACATCCGTTTTTGCCCCAGAATTTTTGTAGATTCATGATAATATCTTGAAAAGACAAAAAATTTAATTTTTTAGATATTTTTTTTGCTACTTTTTTTTTTACTGGCATTTATAAACCAAATTTTTGCCACATCGATTTTTCTTCAATAATATTAGCTAGTCTGTCAACGGGATCTTGCAAAGAGGAAGATAGTTTTCTTGCAATAAATCCTTTGGGCTTTTCAAAGTTTTTAATAACTACTTTATCACCAAATTTTTCTTTTAAAATTTGATCAGCGTTTCCAATTCCATCAATTAATCCGAGATTTAATGAAGTTTTACCCGTCCAAAATTCACCTGTAAAAATATTATTTTTTTCAGGATCTTTGAGTTTAGAGCCTCTGCTTATTTCAACAACTTTAATGAAATCAGCGTGTAATTCTAATTGAATATTCTTAAGTCTTTTAACATCTTCCTCTTTCTCGTCCACAAATGGGTCTAGAGTGCTTTTGTTTTTTCCAGCAGTATAAACTCTTCTCTCAACTCCAATCTTTTTTATCAAATCTTTAAATCCAAATGAAGCTGAAATAACTCCAATTGATCCAATAATCGAACTTGAATTTGCATAAATTTCGTCACCAGCACAGGAGATTAAATAACCACCTGATGCAGCAACATCTTCTGCAAATATAATTACTTTGACTTTATTTTTTTCTGCTAACTGTCTGATGTAACTATAAATTAAATGCGATTGCACTGGGGATCCTCCAGGAGAGTTAATCGATATAGCAACATGAGTAATCTTTTTTAATGAAAATGCTTTTTTAAGTATTTCTCTTTGGCCAGCTAGATCTATCCCTTTGTTAAATCTTCCAGCTGAACCAATAACTCCGGTAAGTCTTACATGTGGTACTATTTTTTTCTTTTTAAATATTGAAAACATAATTTAGATGATTGTAATTATTCTTATAACAGCAATAAATTAAATTTTAATATTTAATTACGCTACTTATAGTTGAATTATAGGTGCGTCACCACGTTACCATTTAAAATTTTATTATTAATAAAATCAATTGTAAGTAAAGTCTATGGGATCAGTAATACCACTAAAAAAATCTGCTAACTCAGCATATCTCGACCTAAAAAATATGCTTGGAGCAAAATTGCAAAAAGTTGAAAGCTTAATAGAGCAAAAGCTTAAGAGTGAAGTCAACTTAATTGAAAAAATGAGCGAACATCATTTGAAGTCAGGTGGCAAAAGATTGAGAGCATTGTTAACTTTAGAGTCTGCCAAGCTAACGGGTTATAAGGAAGATAATAGAGATATTAATTTAGCTGCTTGTGTGGAGTTAATTCATTCAGCAACGTTATTACATGACGATGTAATAGATGAAAGTTCATTAAGGCGAGGAGTTAAAACTACAAACTCAATATGGGGGAACCAATCATCAATTTTAGTCGGTGACTATCTTTTGAGCAGGTGTTTTGAAATTATGGTTCATGATGGTGATCTTGAAGTGTTGCAACTTTTATCATCAACTTCCGCAAAAATTGCACAAGGTGAGGTTCTTCAACTACAGCATAAAGGTGAAGCAGATCTTTTAGAAGAAACATACATAGATATTATTAATTTAAAGACTGCTGCGCTTTTTTCTGCAGCAACAAAAACAGGTGCTTGCATTTCTAGAAGCAATGAAAAAGAAAAAAAAGCATTAGAGTCATATGGAAGAAATTTAGGTCTTGCTTTTCAGATAGCAGATGACGCTCTTGATTATTATGCCAAAGAAAAATTTTTTGGTAAAGAAATTGGAAAAGATTTTTATGAAGGAAAAGTAACCCTGCCTCTTATAACAATTTTTCAAAAAGGTAATGAGGAGGAAAAAGAATTTCTAACTGAAATAATGAAAAAAGATAAAAGAACTGAAGAAGATTTTAGTGAAACGTTGGCTTTAATTTATAAATATAAAGCGGTTGAGACAAGTTTAAAAAAGGCAGAATATTTTGTAAATGTTTCTTATGACGCTTTAGCAATATTTTCAGAAAGTGAAGATAAAAGAATCTTGCAAAATTTAACTAGCTTTAGTTTAAATAGATCTTTTTAAGGATAAAGAAGTTCTTTTTCCCATTTTCCATTTTTATTTTTATAATTTAATCGCTCGTGAATTCTTCCATCTCCATCAACCCAGAATTCAATTTCATCTGGCAGAACTCTCCAGCCAGACCAATAAGGAGGTCTTGGTACATTGTTTTCATCAGGATATTTTTTTTCAAATTCTTTAATCTTTTCTAAAAAAGTATTTCTTTTATCTAACGTTTGTGATTGTGAAGATGCCCAAGCACCTATTCGATTTTTATAAGGTCTTGAATTATAATAATCATCAGCTTCTTTTTTTGTAACTTCCTCTACACTCCCAATTACTCTGACCTGGCGTCTTAAACTTTTCCAATGAAAGCACATTGATGCTTTCAGATTTTCCTTTAACTCACTTCCTTTTTTACTGTTAAAATTTGTATAAAAAACAAAGCCTCTATTACTTAATCCTTTTAACAAAACCATTCTTACACTTGGCTGATTATCTTTATTAGAGGTTGCAACAGCTACTGCGTTTGGATCGTTAATTTCAGTCTTCTCAGCCTTATCAAACCATTTTTTAAACAATTCTATTGGATTGTCCAATTCTTCAAAACAACTGTCTATACCAAGAGAATTTTTGCCATTTTTTTGATTCATATATTTATTAAAATAAACTATACATTATTTACTTATGTCTTTTAATACTTTTGGAAAAATATTCCGTTTTACCACTTGGGGCGAGTCTCATGGTCCAGCTATAGGTTGTGTAATTGATGGTTGCCCTCCAAATATACCATTATCAGAAAAAGATATTCAAGCTGACTTGGATAGAAGAAGACCGGGACAATCTAAATTTACTACTCAAAGGAAAGAACCAGATAAAGCAATAATTCTATCTGGTATTTTTGAAGGTAAAACAACTGGAACTCCTATCTCAATAATTATTTATAATGAGGATAAAAAATCAAGAGATTATGAGACAATTAAAAATAAATTTAGACCAGGACATGCAGATTATACTTACTTCAAAAAATATGGCATTAGAGACTTTAGAGGTGGTGGCCGTCAATCAGCTAGAGAGACTGCAAGCAGAGTTGCGGCTGGAGCTGTAGCCCGAGTTGTATTAAAAAAAATTATTGGTAAAAAATTCAATGTAATAGGTGCTGTAACTCAATTGGGTTTGATGTCTTGTGATAAAACAAATTGGAAGGACTCCGAGATTAGAAAAAATCCCTTTTTCTGTCCTGATAAAAAATCTGTTAAGCTTTGGGAAAAATACCTTTTAGCTGTAAGAAAAGCTGGCTCCTCTTGTGGTGCGGTAATTGAATTAAGAGCTACTGGTATTCCTGTTGGATTGGGTGCTCCTATTTACTCTAAGTTAGATACAGATATCTCTGCTGCTTTGATGAGTATAAACGCTGTTAAGGGTGTAAATATTGGATCAGGTATGAACGCTGCTTTTTTAAGTGGAGAGGAAAATTCAGATGAGATAAGAAAAAAATCTGGAAAAATAAAATTTAAAACAAATCACGCTGGTGGAATTCTTGGAGGAATTTCTACTGGACAAAATATTATTACCTCTTTTGCAGTAAAACCTACTTCATCTATTTTAACTAGCCGTGAAACAATCGATAAAAAAGGGAATAATACAAAAATTTCTGTTAAAGGAAGGCATGATCCATGTGTCGGAATAAGAGCTGTCCCGATAGGTGAGGCTATGATAAATTGTGTTTTACTTGACCACTTATTAATGCACAGAGCGCAGTGTGGTTAATTAGAAATTTTATTTATTTTATTTTTTGCCAAAATAATATTTGAATTTAACGTTTCTTCAACTTTATTAGCTATAGACTTGAAGTCTAAACCAGCGAACTCATACATTTTTTCAGGCGTATCTTGATCAATGAAAAGATCTGGTAAAATCATTGATCTAAATTTTAAACCTCTGTCAAATATACCTCTATCAGATAAAAATTGCATAACATGAGAACCAAAACCACCTATAGAACCTTCCTCAATAGTGATTAAAACCTCATGATTAGAAGCTACTTCAATAATTAACTTTTCATCCAAGGGTTTAGCGAACCTTGCATCAATAATTGTACAGTTAATTCCTTTTTTTAAAAGCTGATCTGATGCCTTTTTACATTCTTCTAGTCTTGTACCAAAATTAAGTAAGGCTACCTTTTCTCCTTCTTTTATTACTCTTCCTTTTCCTATTTCCAGAGTCTCGTTGATAGATGGTAATTCAACCCCAATACCGTTTCCTCTAGGATATCTAAAAGCTGAAGGGCGATCATTTATATTTACAGAGGTATTTATCATTTTCACTAGCTCTGACTCATCGCTTGCAGCCATTACAACAAAATTAGGTAAAGTAGATAGATATGTTATGTCAAAAGAACCCGCGTGAGTTGGTCCATCAGCACCAACTAATCCTGCGCGATCAATAGCAAATCTAACGGGTAAAGATTGTAGGGCAACATCATGAACTACTTGATCGTAAGCTCTTTGAAGAAAAGTTGAGTAAATTGCAGTATAAGGTTTGTATCCCTCAGTAGCTAATCCTGCTGCGAAAGTTACAGCATGTTGCTCTGCTATTCCAACATCAAAAGTTCTATCTGGAAATTTTTTTTCAAATAAATTTATACCTGTGCCTGAAGGCATAGCGCCTGTTATGCCAATTATTTTTGTATCTTGTTCAGCGTGTTTTATCAAAGTTTCAGCAAAAACTTTAGTGTAAGAAGGAATATTTGATTTTGATTTTGTTTGCTCCCCAGTTGAAATATTAAATTTTGATACTCCATGGTATTTGTCTCCCGAGTCTTCTGCGGGTTTATAACCTTTCCCTTTTTGAGTTCTTACATGGATTAATACAGGGCCTTGATGATTAGAATTTTTTACATTTTCAAAAATTTGAACCAAATTATCAACATCATGACCATCTATTGGTCCCACGTAATAAAAACCTAATTCACTAAAAAGGGTGCCTCCTGTAACAATATTCCTGAGTAAATCCTCTGCTTTGCCGGCCTTTTGACTAAATCTCTTTGAAAAAGAGGATATTAGCATTTTCAATGTTTCTCTAAAACTAAAATACAACTTTCCTGATAAAAGTTTAGCTAAATATTTGCTCATTGCACCTACTGGTCTTGCGATAGACATATCGTTATCGTTTAAAACAACTATTAGTTTTGATTTTAAAGCTCCAGCATTATTCATTGCTTCGTAAGCCATACCTGCACTCATAGCTCCGTCACCAATTACTGCTATTACATTATTATGATTATTTGAAAGTTTCTTCGCGACCGCCATACCTAGTGTTGAGGAGATTGAGGTTGAGCTATGAGCTGCTCCAAAGGGATCATACTCACTTTCTGTTCGTTTAGTAAAACCTGACAATCCACCACCCTTTCTTAATGTTTTAATTCTATTTCTTCTTCCAGTGATTATCTTATGCGGGTAACATTGGTGACTTACATCCCAAACCAGTTTATCTTTAGGAGTATCAAAAACATAGTGAAGTGCAATGGTCAATTCAACTACACCAAGTCCTGCACCTAAGTGACCACCTGTTTCAGAAACAACATCTATTAATTCATCTCTTAATTCATCTGAAATTTGTTTAAGATCATCTTTTTTAAATTTTCTCAAGTCAGATGGAAAATTTATTTGTTTTATAAGTCTACCCATTAATACTTTCTTTCTAAAATAAATTTAATTGTATCAATCAATTCTTTTGCATTTTTTCCATGTTTTTCTAATTTTAGCAATATTTTTCTCTTTAAATTAGTAGCGAACATATAAGCTTTTTTTTCACCCATCAATTTTAATAATGTAGATTTACCTTTTTTATTATCTTTTTTTACTGGTTTACCTGTTTTTTTTCTAGATCCTTTAATGTCTAAAAAATCATCGGTTAATTGAAAAAGTAAACCTATTTCTTCTCCTAAATTACTTAAAAATTTTTTTTCTTTTGTTTTTTTATTAGCGATTACTGATACAGCATATAAACAAAAATTGAATAGCCTCCCTGTTTTTTTCTTTTGCATATCAATAATTTGATTAATACTTTTTTTCTTATTTTCAAATTTTAAATCCAATTCCTGTCCTCCAGCAATTCCAGTATGACCAGAACATTTTGCCAACGATCTTATAATTTCATTTTTAGATTGTGAATTGATATTATATTTTTTATCTGCAATAATTTCAAACGCTAGCGTTAAAAGTGAGCTGCCTGCTAAAACAGCTGATGCTTCACCAAATTTGATATGAGTTGTAGGCTTGCCTCGTCTAATTTTGTCATCATCCATACAAGGTAAATCATCATGTATTAAAGAATAAGAATGAATGCACTCTACTGCAGCGCAAATATTTAAAAGTTTTTTTTCTTTAATTTTTAATAATTTTCCTACATCTAAAATAATTGTAGATCTAATTTTTTTTCCTCCAGAAATAACTCCATATTTCATTGGCTTAAGCAATAAAGATGATTTTTGTTTTTTCAAAAAATTGATCAAAAATTTATCTATTTTTTTTCCATTTCTAAGTAATTTTTTTTTTATCATTTTTTATTATTTTCTGAAATTTCTCTAAATTTAATTTTAAACAATTCATCTATATGTTTGTTAAGCTGGATTAATCTTTGATAATCGCTCATTGACACCTCTAAATTTGTCTCTTGATTTTCTAATTTGCCTAGAATCATATCAATTTCTTTTCTGGCTTCTTTTAATGATTTACTTTTGATATCAGCTGGAATATTTTGGTTTTTCATCTAATAAATAATAATTACATTATGAAAAATAGCTATTCAAATATATATTCTTTCAACAAGAAAACACTCAGGAAGACTATCAATTATTTAAAAAATAGTGATGTGGTAGGACTACCAACTGAGACGGTTTATGGGCTTGGGGGAAACGCCTATTCCATTAGTTCAATTAAAAAAATATTTAAATTAAAAGGTAGGCCTAAATCGAATCCGCTTATAATTCATTATTTCGATTTAAATGACGCCATGAAAGATATAATTGTCAACAGATACTTTATAAAGTTATATGAAAAATTATGTCCTGGTCCAGTTACATTTGTTTTAAGAAAAAAGATTAGTTCTAAAATTCACCCACTTTCATTAGCAAAATTGAAAACTGTAGCTGTAAGATTTCCAAAACATAAAGTAGTAAGATCAATTTTAAAAGAAATTTCCTTTCCTTTGGCTATGCCAAGTGCAAACACATCCTCAAATTTAAGTCCAGTGAATGCCAAAGATGTTTTTGATGAATTCAAACATAAAGTGCGATTTATATTGGACGGTGGAAAATCTCGTGTTGGAATTGAGTCAACTGTGATTGATTTAACTGGGTCTCCTAAAATCTTGAGACCCGGAGTAATAGATAAAAATATGCTTGAGAAGATTTTAAGAACTAGTATTGAGGAAAATAAAAGCAAAACATTAAAATCACCTGGAATGATGAGAAAACATTACTATCCTGGTATACCTGTATTAATAGATCAAAAAAAATATATAAAGGATAGCGCTTATCTATATCTTGGTAAAAAATATAAACAGAGAAAAAATTTTTTTTCTTTAAGTGAAGATTCTGACTTAGATGAAGCTGCCTCTAAATTATATAAAACTTTTAGATTAGTAAAAAAAAAAGGATATAAGAGAATTCAAATTAGTGAAATCCCGAATAAAGGTTCTGGAATAGCTATTAATGATAGGATAAAAAGAGCATCAAGATTCTAAATGAAATTAGTTGTAAAAAATCTCTCTAAAAAATTTAATTCTACTATCGCTGTTGATGATATTAGTTTTGAAATAGAAAAAAATAAAACTTTAGGTCTCCTCGGGCCTAATGGGTGCGGAAAAACCACTTCAATAGGCATGATGTTAGGATTGATTACACCCACAAGTGGGAAAATTTTCATAAATGAAATTAATTTAGAACCAAAAAATAGAATTGAATTATTAAGATTAATGAATTTTGCTTCACCATATATCGAATTGCCAAAAAAATTAACCGTAAAACAAAATCTAGAAGTTTACGCAAGATTATACGGGGTAAAAAAAGTTAAACAAAGAATAGATGAAATGGTTACAGAATTAAATTTACAAAATTTTCTGAATAAAAAGACTGGAGAACTTTCATCAGGTCAAAAAAATCGGGTAGCTTTAGCTAAATCTCTTATTAATAAACCAAAATTATTATTTTTAGATGAGCCAACAGCAAGTCTAGATCCTGATGTTGGAGATTTTGTAAGAGAATACATTGAAAGATATAAAAAAAGTCATGAACTTACTATACTCTTGGCATCTCATAATATGAAAGAAGTCGAGCGATTATGTAATAAAGTCATAATGATGAAACAAGGCAAGATTGTAGACAGTGGAACTTGTGATGAATTGATAAAAAAACATGGAAGAGAAAATCTCGAAGATACTTTTTTAAAAATAGCTAGGGGTCAAAATGAATTGGAGTAAAATACATGCTTTGAGTTTAAGACATGTTTATTTAATTAAAGGGTCTTTTCCAAGGATTCTTGATTTAATTTATTGGCCTACGATTCAAATTTTTCTTTGGGGATTTATTTCAAAGTTTTTTACCCTGAATTCCTCTTATTATGAAAATACTGTAGGCGTAATACTAAGTGCAGCTATTCTTTACGACTTTCTATTTAGATCAAGCATAAGTTATAATATGATGTTTCTAGAGGAAATTTGGAGCAGAAATTTTACTAATCTTTTTATAGCTCCAATTAAAATAAGTGAAATTATTGCTGCATTAACTTTTACTGCGATTTTTAGAACCTTAATTGGTTTAATTCCTGCTGCTTTAATAGCAATACCCTTATTTGGCGTTTCAATTTTAAAAATTGGTACTCCACTTATCTTTCTTCTTGTATCTTTATATATTTTTGGGGTGACCTTGGGTCTTCTTGTGACATCAGGATTAATTAGATTTGGACCCTCTTTTGAAAATATTGCCTGGGCAAGCTTATTTTTTTTAGCTCCTCTCGGTTGCATTTATTACCCTATCGATATTTTACCAGAGTGGCTTCAATTGATCGCAAAGTTATTGCCATTAGTTCATTTATTCGAAGAAAT
>CACMQA010000005.1 GCA_902615715.1 uncultured Pelagibacteraceae bacterium
TTAGATCACAAAAATATAACTCTTGATATTGATGGTAAAGAATTCACTGATGGATTTAGCCTCAACGTGGGGAACCCTCATATAGTTTTTTTTGTTAAAGATTGTTTTAAGTATGATCTAAAAATATTAGGACAAAAAATAGAGAATCACGAATTATTTCCTGAGAGAACCAATGTTACTTTTGCTCAAATAGATAATGAAAACAATATTACAGTTAATGTTTGGGAACGCGGCGCAGGATTAACAAAAGCGTGTGGAACAGCTGCTTGTGCTACTGCTGTTGCAGCATTTATCAAAAAATTAACTAAAAATGATATCAATATTAAATTTGAAAAAGGAAGTTTAAATATTAAAATTGATGCGGATCTTAATATATTTATGAGAGGTCCAGTTTCAAAAATTAAACATACTAGACTTGAAATCTAAATGGGTTTATTTGATAAATTTAAGAAAGGTTTAGGTAAAAGTTCAGATGGGCTCTCTACCGGCTTTAAAAATATATTTTCAAAAAAAAAAATTGATGAAAATGTTCTTTCAGAATTCGAAGAATTAATTATTACATCAGATGCTGGAGTAGATGTTGCCAAAGAATTAAGAAAAGACTTTGAAAACTTTAAGGTTGATAAAAAATTAGACGACCACAAAGAAATTTTAAAACTTTTAGCTGACAAGTTAGCATTAAATCTCCAAAAATACGAAAAAGATTTAAGCTTAATGGGAAATGCTAAAACTGCAGTAATTGTTATATCTGGAGTAAATGGTGTTGGAAAAACTACTAGTATCGGTAAGCTTGGAAAATATTTTAAAAATAATAATAGATCTGTAGTGTTTGGTGCAGCAGACACGTTTAGAGCAGCAGCAATTGATCAACTTCAAGTTTGGGCTGCCAGGGTCAAAGTCGACATAATAAAATCCGAAATTAATAGTGATCCAGCTTCTGTAGCTTTTAAAACCGCTGAATTTGCTAAAAAAAATGAAATTGATGTAGCTTTGATTGATACAGCCGGAAGACTTCAAAACAAAAAAAATCTAATGGAAGAATATAAAAAAATAATTAATGTATTAAAAAAAATTGATGAATCCTTTCCTAATGAAGTAATTCTTGTTCTTGATGCTACCACTGGACAAAATGCGTTAAATCAAGTTGCAGAATTTAGTAAAATTCATAACCTAACAGGTCTGATAATTACTAAGCTTGATAGTACTGCTAAAGGTGGAGTAATTCTTGCTATTTGTAAAAAATATAATTTGCCTATTGTTGCAATTGGAATGGGTGAAAAAGAAGATGACTTACAGCCTTTTAACGCTGAATATTTTTCAAAAGCATTGTTAGGTATCGAAAACTAAAAATTTTTTTAAATAGTTCATTAATTGATCATTAAATTCCATCATATGATCATCATTTTCGGAAAAATAGCTGTATTTAGGTTGATTAGCCATCTCAAATAATTCTACACCCATTTTAAATGGAACAACATCATCTTTTTTGCCGTGCATAACTAAAATAGGAATTTTTATATTTTTAATTTTCTTAATAGAGTCATATCTATCTTTTATTAAAAGATCTATTGGTAAATATGGATAATAAATTTTTGCTGCATTCGCAATTGACGTAAAAGGTGACTCTAAAATAATTCCAGCAAATGAATTTTCTTGACCCAACTCCGTAGCAACACCTGTGCCTAAAGACTCTCCATACAAAATTATATTTTTTTTTTCAATTCCGGATTTGTTGAGCCATTCTACTGATTTCTTAGCATCCTGATAGAGATTTTTTTCCGTAGGTTTTCCTAAATTTCCACTAAAGCCTCTCCAAGAAATTATCAATATATTTACATCTAATTTATTTAATTCATTAAGTTTATGAATTCTATTAGTCAAGTCGCCAGCGTTACCATGAAAAAATATAATCGTTTTTAAATTTTTTAAATCTTTTTTTATAAACCAAGATTTTAATTTAATATTTTCCTCAACATCTATGAATATTTCTTGATAATTGAAATTAATATTATCGCCTTGATAATTATTTTCACTAGGATGATAAAGCAAGTTTCGTTGATAAAAATAAGTAAAAAGAAGTACGATAATATAAGCTAAAAATATTGATGTAATGGCTATGTAAAAATACTTCATGTTTTATTTTTTCTTTTTGCTAAATATACTCCTAAAAATACTAAAGCACCGCCAACGTAATGAAAGTTTAATAATGGTTCTTCAAAAATAATAATTCCAAATATTGCTCCATAGACTGCAAATAAATACAATCCAAATCCAGCCAAAGATGCGCCTAAATATCTTTGTAATCTTGTATGAAGTGAAAATGCTATGATACTTGGAGATATAGCTGCGAATAATACCCAAAATAAAAAGTTTTGATTGTAATTTGTTTTTGCAAAATAAAAATTTTCAATTAAAAAAAATGGCAACAGAGTAATGAAACCAAACATTGAAATTATTGTAAATCTGGCCATTATACTAAATTTTGAATTCCAATTTAAAAGGTAGATTGAATATAACGCCCATCCAACAGCTGCTCCAAATACCCATATATCACCAGATGTAAAATTTAGATTAAGAAAGAGATTAATATTTCCTTTAGATATAATTATAAATACTCCAAGTATGCAAACGATCAATCCACAAATTTTTAATAAATTTGGTTTTTCATTAAAAAGAAAAAAAGAAAGAACAATAATAATGACTGGTGATGAGGTATAAATTATCCCTATGTTAGCCATTGTAGTTGTCATACCAGCAATAAATGGAAAAGCTCCGCACACTCCACATCCCATAGAGCCTAGAAATAAAAGTTTAAAAGACTCTTTTTTCAATTCTTTTTTCTTATTAATTATTTCACTAAAAAAGAAAGGGAATAAAATTATGAAAACAGTAAACCACCTCCAAAAAGCTAAAGAAATTGGCGGAACAAATTCTACGGCCCCTCGAGCAATAATAGTATTCGTCGACATGAATACCGGTTGAATTAAAAGTAAAATATATGGAAAATAATTATTTTTTGTCAATGAAGGCTTCATAGAACATCATTACAATCACCATACCCATTAATATATAGACAGGAAGCACATCAAAAAAACCGATCATCATTGATCTAGTTAACGTAGTAGCTAAACCAATTAAAAAAAACGTACAGAGTGCAACTCCAATGATTATTGTAACTTTATCCTTCATCTTTACAATTCTTCTCTAGCCAGTTCGCTGTTCCCAAAAATCTTAAATCATCAAGTTTGTCACCAACTAACTGAACACCTAATGGTAGGTCATTTTCACCCGTAAGTAAAGGTAATGAAATTGTGGGTAATCCGAGGTACGTCCAAATTTTTTGGAAGTCAGCACTACCTGTTGATTTCAATCCTTTATCTGCTACTCCACTTGACGAAGGAGTTATAATTCCATGATAATCCTCAAAAACTTCTTTGTATGACTCATAACTTTGTTTCATAAAATCTGCAGCGTCTCCATATTCTTTTGCTGAATATTTTAATCCTCTGGCAATAGCTTCTCTCATTTCTTTGGAAAGTTTTGTTTTATCTTTTTTGTAGTAAACTTGAAAATTGTTTGCCATATCAACTTCATGAATTATTTGATGATACTTTGGAATATCATCAAAATATGATGGTGTGTCAAAGACCTCAATATTTTTTTTAAAATTTTTTATTAAAAATTCAAAAGCCTGTAGTGATTTTTTGTTAATGTCCTTCCAATTTTTTGTTTTATAAAAAATAAACTTAGGATCAAAAACAGGACCTTTCTCACATTCCTCCACCATCTTTTCTGCAGCAAAGTAAACTGTTGAAGGATCATGTAAATCTTTTCTAATTAATGACTTAGCAAGTAAGGCAACATCTTTTACTGTTTTACCAAATACACCCATTGTATCTAATTTATCTGAAACTTTTAGGACACCATTTCTTGAGATCAATCCATAAGAAGGTTTATAGCCAACAACTCCACAATATGATGCTGGCCTAATCACTGAACCTCCAGTTTGAGAACCAACAGATAAAGGCGCCATATGAGCTGCAACTGCAGCTGCTGATCCACTTGATGACCCTCCTGGTGTTCTTGAGTAATCGTGTGGATTTTTAGTTTTAGAAGGATGTATGTAAGCAAGTTCGCAAGTAACAGTCTTGCCCATTATAATTGCTCCTGAATTTTTTAGTAAGTTTACAATTTCAGAGTCTTGTGAGTTGGACATTTTTTTTCTAAATACTGTCCCACATTCGGTTGGCATGTCATAAGTTCCGATAATATCTTTTATAGCGACCGGCATGCCATGCAATGGCCCTAAAGGTTTTCCGGATTTTCTATAAGTGTCAGCCTCTTCAGCTTTTTCTATTAAAAGTTTTTTATCTATAAATTGCCAAGCTTGAACATCTTTTTCAAATTTTTTTATTCTATCTAAGTAAGCTGTGCAAAGATCGACGGATGATATTTCACCTGAGTGAAGTCTTTGAGATAACTCGTAAGCACTTAAAGATGTAACATCTATCATTTAAATTTATTAATTAGCAAATAGTGTATCTGGCAACCAAAGTGCTATTCCTGGGAAGAGGTACATTAAAAACATAGCTAATATTACAATACCTAGAAAAGGCATAATACCTTTAAATATTTCCATTAACTCTACATTTTTACTTTGTACGCCTTTTAAATAGTATGCGGACATGGCCATGGGTGGAGTTAAAAATGAAGTTTGTAAATTTAAAGCAATTAACATTGCAAAAAAGTAAGGGTTAACTTCAAAAAATGCCACTAAAGGTAAAAATATCGGTACAAAAATGATTAATATCTCTGTCCACTCTAATGGCCAACCCAGTAAGAAAATTATAATTTGAGTAATAACCAAGAACTGCCAAGGCTGTAGGTTCATTGATTTAAAGAAATGTTCAAATACTTCGTGTCCACCTAAATAAGAGAAAACAGAAGCAAAGGTCCATGATCCTATAAACAGCCACATAATCATCGCAGTTGTTTTTGCTGTTAAAAATACCGACTCTTTAAAATTTTTCCACTTAAGTGTTTTGTAAAAATATGACAGCACTAATGCTCCAAACGCTCCGACCGCTGCCGCTTCTGCAGGAGTCGCAAGTCCTCCTAGAATAGTTCCTAATACTAATATTATTAAAGAGAAAAGCGGTAAGAAAGAAACCATTACCTCTTTTAGAATTACTGATCTTGGTGGAATATCTTCTTTAGGTGGTTTAGGTGCGATCGAAGGATTAAAATAAGCTAAAGTTACCGCATAACCTATATATAATCCTGCTAATAATAATCCTGGAAAAATTGCTGCAGCAAACAATCTTAAAGGAGAGAGTTGAGCAATTACAGAATAAACGATTAACATAATACTAGGTGGAATTAAAATACCTAAACAACCTCCAGAACAAATTACACCAGAAGCAAACTTTTTATCATATCCAGCTCTGATCATCGCCGGCCAAGCAAGAAGCCCCATTAAAGTTACCACGGCTCCGATAATTCCAGTTGCTGTAGAAAATAAAGCACAAGTAACTAATGCAGCTACTGCCATTGAAGCTGGTAGTCTATGAGAAGCTAGTCTAATCGCAAAAAATAATCTTGAAACTATTCCAGCTCTTTCAACTAAATACCCCATAAATAAAAAGAGTGGGACCGCGGTCAAAACTGTATTATCCATAACGGTGTAAGTATTTTGAACGAATAATTGGAAGATTCTATTATCAAAAAGATGTTCCATTCTTGTCGGATCAAAGTAAGCGTAGTAACCAAAACCAACTCCCATTGCCATTAATGTAAATGCTATTGGGAATCCAAGTAGCACTGCAAACAGGAATATTGCCATCATTAAAATTGCGATTTCAGGATTAGTTAAACTAAATAACATCTTTTTGATCCTCGTCTTGTGAAGTTCTCATTAACATTTTTTCTGTTTCCTCTGCTACAACCATTCTTGCAGGCCAGTGTCCTGTTTGAATGCAAATGATTGCTCTGCAAACTTCGCTGATACCTTGAATGACTAATAAAATTCCTGCAGCAGGAATTAAAGATTTAGCCATGTAAATTTGAATTTGAGCAGGGCTGTTCCAACTAGTTTCTTTTATCTTCCATGCAAGCGAAGCGTACTCATAACCATAAAATGCAAGAGCAAGCACACCTGGAAAGAAAAATATAAAATATAAAACTAAATCGATGTAACCCTGAGTTTTTGGTTTAAAAAGTCTGTAAATTACATCACCTCTCACATGAGCCTCTGTAGAAAGAGTGTAAGCACCTGCCATCATAAAAATCGCCCCGTACATTTGTAAACTAAAATCAAAATTCCATAAGGTTGGAGCATTGAATGCATATGCCATGACAACTTCATAGCAAGTTCCGCCCATTAAAATTACAATACACCAAGCAAATGCCTTTCCAACGGAAGTGCTTAAAGTATCTGCAAAATGAATAAATCCCCTCATGAATTTTTAAACTATGCTAATTTTTTTGTTATTTCCATAAAAAAAGGGGGTGATAAATCACCCCCTTTTTACGTTTAAAATATAATTAAATTTTAACTTTACCTATTGAGCCGAATTCATTCTCGTAAGCCAACTTATAATTAGGTTGGTTCATGAGTAAGTATTTCATAACTCTCTTAGCGTATTTCTTCTGTGAGTCTACAATCTTTTTAAAGAATGGATCTTTCTTATTGAAATCTCCGATTACTTTATCCCAACCTTTTAACTGTTGAGCTAAGATCGCATCAGATGTTTGATACACGTTTACTTTGTGCTGGTTCATCAATTTAGATAAGTCAGCAGAGTATCTTACTAATGCTTTAAAGTAGTTATCACTGTTCGCAGCATAAGCAGCATTTTTTAGAATAGCCTGATGTTTAGGCGATAATCCATTAAATGTCTTCTTATTTACTGGGATTTCAAACATCTCTTGTGATTGGTGGAAGCTTCCTAAGTGATAATGCTTAGAAACGTCTTGCATACCAAACTGAGAGTCTGATGTTGGGTTGTTAAACTCAGCTGCTTCAATCAAACCTGTCTTCATTGCAGGTTGAATTTCACCACCTGGTAATTGTCTTACAACCATTCCCATTGCTGTTAATACGTTAGTAGCTAAACCTACTGTTCTGTACTTCATACCTTTTACATCAGATACTTTTGTTACGTTCTTTTTGAACCATCCAAAAGGCTGTGCAGGCATTGGCATATGGAAGAAACCAATATAGTCGAAACCAACTTTCGCAAGTGTTTCATCATAAAGTTTTCTACCTCCACCATACTCTATCCATCCCATAATTTCTTGAGATGACATTCCGTATGACGGACCAGTACCGAATAGAGAAGCTGCTGGATTTTTTCCATACCAGTAAGCTGTTACCCAGTGTCCCATATCAAGTACACCTGAACTTACTGCTTGTCCAATCTCCGAAGTTTTTACTACAGCTCCAACTGGCTGAAGATCAATTTTTAATTCACCTCCAGACATGTCGCTTACCATTTTTGCGTAGTCGCCAGCCATTTCAAAGAAAATGTTAGCGCCTGACGGCCAAGCCGCTTGCATCTTTAAAGTTTGAGGAGCACCTAAAGCAATGTTTGGCATTGCAACAGTTGCTGCCGCTGCAGCACCCGTAGCTGCTGCTGCTTTAAAGAACTTACGTCTTGATGGAGTTTTTACTCCTTTTATTTTTTTTGACATATGTCCTCCGTTAGTTAATTAACTTAAAGATTTAAGCATAAACTCAAATCAGAGTCTCGATATTTTTAGAATTATTTTAAGTTACAGATTCAATCTACAGGTGTACTAATTCACCTGATCTTGTGGTTTTTTTCCTGAAAAAAAATCTTCCAAATTTTTTGTAGCTCTGTAAGCCATATCCCATCTTGTTCTTTTAGTCGCACTACCTAAATGGGGTAATAAAAAAATATTTTTTAACTTTAGATATTCAGGATGAATTTTTGGTTCGCCATTATAAACGTCTAATCCATATGCAAATACTGTTCCATTTTTTAAAGCTTCTACCATGGCGTCATCATCCACAACATCCCCTCTCGCAGCATTACCTACTACAGTGTTTTCTTTCAAATAACTCAGGGTTTCTCTATTTATCAAGTTTTTTGTTTCTGGAGTAGCGGGACAATTGATTGACAAAAATTCACTTTGTTCAAACAAACTTTTTAAATCTTTATGATAAATTGCACCATCTTCTAAATCAGAAGAAAGTTTAGATCTATTATGATAATGTATTTCCATACCGAATGCCTTCGCTCTTTTAGCTACCGCTCTACCTATCCTGCCCATTCCAAGAATTCCTAATCTCTTATTTGACATTTGTTTTCCTAATAAAAAATCAAAAGACCATTTCCAGTTTTGAGTTTCGGCTGCGATACGACCCTCGTGAGCTCTTCTAGAAGCTCCTAGTAAAAGTAATATTTGGATGTCAGCTGTGGCGTCAGTCAAAACATCAGGAGTATTTGTAACTGTAATTCCTTTTGCTTTAGCAGCTTGAATATCTATATTTCCAAAGCCAACTGCACCGTTAGCGATAATTTTAATAGAGTTTGACAATTTAGATATAGTATCAGCATTGATTGGATCAGTTACCGAACTTAAGATTCCATCATAATTTTTAGATCCATCAATAATTTCTTGAGACGTATAAATTTTGTCATCTTTATTTAAAGTTACTTCAAATAAGCTTTGAAGCTTCTCCTCGTTTTCTTTGAGGAGCCTTCTAGTAACAAAAATTTTTTTTTTCATTTTAGAAATTATTTAATTTATATGGTTTGGGTCCACCTGTGAACCAATCAAGTAATTCAACTGTATGAATAATAGGAATTCTAGTTCCAGATGAAATTTGTGTCATACAGCCTATATTACCTGTTGAAATAAAATCGGGAGAAATTTTTTCAATATTTTTGACTTTATTTTTTAATAACGATTTTGCCATTTTTTGATGAAGAATATTGTATGTCCCAGCAGACCCGCAACACAAATGTCCTTCTGGTATTTCTAAAACATCGTTACCAGTTTTTGAAATTAAATCTTTAGGTTGTTGATGAACTTTTTGCCCGTGCTGCATCGAACAAGCTGAATGATAAGCAATTTTATATTTTTTCTCAGTGTTTATATTTATATTTAACTTTAAATTCTCATCAAGATACTCGGTGATGTCCTTTGTTAATTCAGAAATTTTTTTTGCCTTTTTTTTCAAATCTTTATCATTTTTAAAAATATGCCCGTAATCTTTTAAAGTTGTACCACAGCCTGAGGTATTGCTAATAATCGCATCCAAACCATTTTTAAGATATTCATCATGCCAACTATTTATATTATTTTTAAAAGACTCGTGTGCTAATTTTTGTTTACCTAGATGATGATTTAAAGAACCACAGCAATAGATATCTGGCATCACAACAACTTCAACATTATGTCTATTTAAAAGTCTAATTGTCGACTCATTTATTTCAGGTGAGATTACTCTTTGAACACATCCAGTTAATAATGCTACTCTTGATATTTTTTTACCTTTTGTGACTTCATAAACTTTTTTTTCTTTTAATTTCTTTGAAGGTATCTTGTTTGGCATTAAACTTAATGCGTTTTTGAGGAATTTTGGAAATAAAAAACTAAAAGGCTTAATAATTTTAGAGGACCAGGCCATTAATAAAAATACTTTTGGTCTTGGTAATACGAACGAAAGTATATTTCTAAACAATCTATCAAAGAAAGGTCTTTTATAAGTTTCTTCAACATAATTTCTTCCATGATCAATGAGATGCATGTAGTTTACGCCTGATGGACAAGTCGTCATGCAAGAATAACATGATAAGCAGCTATCAATATGTTTTGCAATTTGTTTGGTAGCAGGTTTTTTATTCTCTAACATATCTTTTATTAGATATATTCTTCCTCTTGGACCTTCTAATTCTTCCCCATTAATTCCGTAAGTTGGGCAAGTTGCATTACACATACCGCAGTGAACACATTTTCTAATAATTGTTTCACTGGTTTTGTTATCTTTGTCTTTTAATTGGTTCTCTGTAAATGATGTCTGCATTTAAATTCCTGTATACATCTTACCCGGGTTAAAAATTCTTTTCGGATCAAAACTTTTTTTTATTTTTTCACTGATTTTATACTTAATTGGATCTATTGTAAAAATATCGGCAGAGGCCTTAAAGTCATCCTCTATTTTAATTAATGTATAGTATCCTTGGTGATTCTTAGTTATTTCCTTTATTTCTGAAAGGATTTTGGAATTTAATTGGTCAAACGCCATCCAAATAAGGCTACCACCCCAGTCAATGAAATAATTTAGATCATCTTTTTTTAGCTTTTGAATAACTTGTAACGTTTCACTTATAGGCACAACCACTCTTATTAAATTACTTTTTAAATTTTTAAAAACCTCTAAGTTTTTTGTTTTATTCCAAAAAATTTCTGTTTGAACGCTATCTAAAACTGAAAACTCGTTATCAATAAGAGCTAATTCTTTTGAAAGTCTATTAATCCTCTGGTCAACTGAGTTCATAGGACCTTCTACTCTTATACCAGTCAAGCCTCCATCATGTGTAAGATCATTTAAAATGAAATTTTTTCCAAAATAATCAGGATAAAAAACGCCTCCAGAAGGATCGGTTGATGATGATAAGGATCGTCCTAAATAATCAAGTGCTTTTTTAATATGAGGATTTTTTATAATTAGTGTTTTACTTGTCTCGGGTTTTGGTAAAACTTTAATTGATATTTCTGTTAAAACTGTAAGTGTTCCAAAAGATCCAGATAATATCTTACACAAGTCGTAGCCGGTTACATTTTTCACAACTGTTCCACCTGATTTTATCGTTTCACCTTTTCCATTAACTCCTTGAAAACCAAGAAGATGATCTCTAACGCTTCCTACTTTAAATCTTCTTGATCCTGCAAAGTTACAGGCAACTACCCCTCCGATAGAACCGCTATTACTCTCTCCTGAAAATAAGTAACCAAAGTCATTAGGCTCAAACGCTAATTGTTGATTATTTTTTTTAAGTGCTTCTTCAATTTCACTTATAGGAGTACCTGCCTTAACTTTAATGTAAAGTTCCTCAGGTTTGTAATCTATAATCCCTTTATAATTTGAAAGGTCTAAAGTTTTCTCAGCTTGAAAATTTCTACCAATTTTATTTTTTGATTGTAAACCGCTTATTTCTAAGGGAATACTTTTTTTGTAACAATTTTTTACGATTTCTACAATTTCTTTTCTAGTAGATGGTTTAAAAATATTTTGGTTAAAATCTAGGGATGTCTGGAAATTTTGTTTTTCCTCCATGGACGTGAACTCTCCCTTCCTCAGCACATTTTCTAAGTATTGGATAAACTTTGCCTGGATTTAATAATGAATTTGGGTCTAAAGCTACTTTTATAGTGAGCTGTTGTTGAATATCTTTATCGTTGAAAGCCTCACACATTAATTCTCTTTTCTCTATTCCTACTCCATGCTCACCTGTAAGAGCTCCACCAACTTTAACACAGTATTTTAATATATCTGCTCCAAAGTCTTCGCATTTCTTAAGCGAGTTCTTATCATTAGCATCAAACATAATTAATGGATGAAGATTTCCATCACCTGCGTGGAAAGCATTAGCAACTGGTAAATCATATTTTTTTGATAGTCTTGTGATTTCTCTAAGTACTTCTGCAAGTTTACCTCTTGGTATTGAACCATCCATACACATATAATCGGGTGCTAAAACTCCACAAGCTGGAAAAGCTGCTTTTCTACCTGCCCAAAATTTTAATCTCTCTTCATGAGATTTGCTTACCTTCAAGCTAGAAGAATTATTTTTTTCTGCAATTTGTTTTGCTTTTTTAATGTAGGCCTCTACCTCATGCTCAGTTCCATCAAACTCAACAATCATCATTGCTTCTGCATCCGTTGGATATCCCGCCTTAGAATAATCATTTGTCGCTTTTGTAAGAGCTTTGTCCATAATTTCCATTCCTGCAGGTATACATCCCTCAGCTATTATTTCTGCTACACAATTTCCAGCATCTTCAATGGTTGGAAAGCCGATTAATGCAGCCTTAACAATTTCTGGTGACTTAAGAATTTTTACTGTAACTTCTGTTATAACTCCTAGTAAACCTTCTGATCCAGTCATCAAACCTAAAAAGTCGTAACCTTCTGAGTCCATTGCTTTACCACCGAATTTAGTTATTGTTCCATCCATAAGCACGACCTCGATACCCAAAAGATTATTTGTTGTAGCTCCGTATTTTAAAGAGTGCACGCCTCCAGAATTTTCAGCTACATTTCCACCTATAGAACATGCAATTTGACTTGAAGGATCTGGAGCATAGTAAAACCCTTTATCTTGAACAGCATGAGTGATTGCTAAATTTGTTACACAAGGTTGTGTAACCACACATCTATTCTCGTAATCAATTTCTAAAATTTTATTGAATTTTCCCATTGCCATAAGCACACAATCCTCTAAGGGCAGTGATCCGCCCGATAAGCCCGTTCCAGCTCCTCGTGGGACAACTTTAACTTTATTATCATTACAATATTTCAATATACTGCTAACTTCCTTTACAGTCTCAGGCATAACTACGACCATAGGCATTTGTCTGTAAGCGGTTAAGCCATCAGTTTCAAAAGGTCTTAATTCATCTGGATGTGAAAGAACATTTTTTGGATTTATTATTCTTCCTATATCAGAAACGATTTTATCTTTTTTTGATAAAATTAAACTGTCGACTTTTGGCATTTGTAAACTACTCATAAGTTACCTTACTTAAGCATTTTTGATATTTTATCTAGTGCTTTTTGTATATTATCCTGAGAAGCTGCAAAGCTAAAACGTACAAAATCAACAGATGTCTTACCAAATGCTGTTCCTGGAACAATTGCCACACCAGCCTCATGCATACATTTTTTTGAAAATTCAGATCCGCTCATTCCTGTTCCGCTTACATTTGGAAAAGCATAAAAAGCTCCTCCGGGCATACTACAAGTAACTCCCGGTAAATCGTTTAGACCTTTGTGAATTAATTTTCTTCTTTGATCAAATTTTTCCATCATATGATGTATAGAGTCATCAGGTCCGTCAAGTGCTGCTATACCAGCGAATTGTGAAGGCGCATTTACACAAGAAAAACTATTAATTGCTAATTTTGTGACATGTGTAATTAATTTTTCTGGCCACACACTCCAACCCATTCTCCAACCTGTCATAGAATAAGCTTTGCTCCATCCATCTAAGACAATTAATCTTTCTTGGAGATCAGGATAATTAAAAAATGTAGGCATTTCTTTACCATCAAAAATTTGTCTACTATAAATTTCATCGCTTAAAATATAAACATGAGGATGTTTCTTTAACCCTTCAGCAAGAAAATCTATTGCGGACTTTTCCACAAAACTACCTGTTGGGTTATTTGGATTAATTATAATTACTAATCTCGTATTGTCAGTAATTGAAGATAAAATTTTTTCTGGATCAAACTTTAAATCTTTTTCTTTTGTTAAATCATAGGGAACAGCTTTGGCTCCAGTATAATTAATCATGGACTCATAGATTGGAAACCCAGGGGTTGGATGAACTATCTCTGCTCCAGGTTCCCCAATCATTTGAATTGCGTAATACATTGTGGGTTTACCCCCTGGCATAATCATAATTCTCTCAGGATCTACATCTTTTTTGTATAGACTTTTTATTTTTCTAGAAACAGCTTGCCTGCATTCTGTGATACCGTTCGCTAAAACATATCCATGATGTCCATCATCTATAGCTTTTTTAGCTGCATCCATTATGTGTTGGGGAGTTTTAAAATCAGGTTGCCCTAAGCCTAGGTGGATCATTTCTTTTCCTTGTGCCTCAAGTTTTTTAGCTTCAGCTAATACACTGAAAGCAGTTTCTGTACCCAATCTTTCTAAATTTTTAGCAAGTTTCATATTTTTTAGCCTAAAATAAATTGTCCCTTTTGCATATTAGTTTTTTTGCATCACCTGTATGCAATTTTAGAGCTATTTAGCTCCTTTATGCTCCTACAACCTAGAAGAATCATATCTCTTCTTATTTCTTCTCTCATTCTTTTTAAAATTTGCTCTACGCCGGCTTGCCCACCAGCACCAAGTGCAAATAAAAAACCTTTTCCAAAGCTACATGCTGTTGCACCTAATGATAACGCTTTAAGAACATGAGTGCCTCTTCTTATTCCTCCATCTAAAATTATTTCTAATTTATCTCCAACTGCTTCCTTTATTGCTGGCAGTTGATCAAAAGGTGATCTTGAACCATCAAGTTGCCTTCCACCGTGATTGGATAATAAAATTGCAGAGGCACCAATATCAATTGCTCTTTTTGCATCTTCGACCGACATAACGCCTTTTAATGCAAATGGCCCTCCCCATTTTTTCACAACATACTCTGCATCTTTCCAACTCATCGCTGGATCATACTGTTCGTTGATATAATCCATTACTCCTTTTGCGATACTAGATCCTTTTTTCGTCCAATGAGAAACATTTGCTAACTCAAATTTTTTATTAGTTAAATAATTGAATGCCCATTTAGGATGCATTGCAAAGCTCATGATACTTTTTAAAGTTAACTTAGGTGGCGTGGTGAAACCCCATTTATGATCCCTTTCTCTATTTCCTGCTACAACCGTATCAACAGTTAAACACAAAGATTTAAATCCCGCTGTTTTACATCTATCTATTAAATTATCTGTTAAACCTTGGTCTTTATGAATATAAAGTTGAAACATCTTAGGTCCGCTTGCGACATTGGCTATTTCCTCAATTGAGGAGGTTGCCATAGTCGACATGCTATAAAACGTTCCAAATTTTTCTGCAGCTCTGGCGGATGCTTTGTCTCCATCGTGATGATATAATCTTTGCATTGCGGTTGGTGCTAAAAATAAAGGCATATCAATTTTCTGACCAAAAACAGTTGTTGAGAGATCTGGCTCTCCAACGCTAGCTAGAATATTAGGTACCAAATCACATTTAAGAAATGACTCTGTGTTTCTCTTTAAAGTAGTTTCATCATCAGAACCACCATCGATGTAATGAAAGATAGGTGCTGGAAGATTTTTTTTTGCTAATCTTCTAAAATCTTCAAAGTTATAACAATCATTTAGATTCATTATAATTAAAAGTTTTTTGAAAAAGTTATTTGTTGATTATCTGTTCCTGGATTAGTATCGCCCCAGTCATTATTAGAAATATGACTATAACTATAACTTAACTTTGAATTTTCAAAAATATCAAACCCTAACTTCAATTCACTTTTAAACTCTAATACGCTACCTAAATCTTTGCCATCTCCTTTTTCATAATAGCCGGGAGTAAAACTTGGTAAAATTTTTAAAGGACCGATTCCATATTGACCTTCAATGCCTGTGTAAAGATAAACGGAACTATTGCCTGTCATAAACGCACCTGTAACAGGTTTGAATTTTCCAAGAATAGTATCTCTAAATAAATTTGGATTTTTGTGTTCTATTCCAAGTAAAGTGGTTTTATCATCCCCTTCTTTATCTATTACATCAAAAGTACCAGTGTAAAATGAGATATCTGCATCTCCCTGTTCTGCATGTGCATGAACAAAAATGATGAAAGTAGATAAAAAGCTTATTAGCAGTTTGAATTTCATATAAAAAAATACAACTAAATGTTTAATATGTACAGTTTCCTTTAGTGCCTTATTGTCTTTTTTTTAGAAAAGAGAAAATGAAAAACCCTCCAAAAATTAGTGCTATATAAGGCAAAATCCATAACAAGGAATTTTGAGCATTAAATTGAGGCTTAAACACAATCCAGTCTCCATATTTATCAGACATAAATTCATAAATTTCATCCTCTGTTTTACCCTCATCAATTAAATCTTTTACTACTAATTTTATTGTCTGCGCAAAATCAGAATTTGAGTCTGATATAGATTGACCTTGACAGACTAAACAACGTAAATTTTTATGAATTAAATTTGGATCAACAGATTTTTCTGCTGCAAAAGAAAATTTGGAAAAGAAAATAAATAATAATAGAAATAAATTTAATTTCATAATTACTCTATAATTTTGATAATATTATTATAATCATCAGCTGATAGCGGTCCTACAAATTTTTTTATAATGATAAATTCTTTGTTTATTAATATGCTCTCTGGAATTCCATAAATCCCAAATTTCACTGAATTTTTACCGTTTTTGTCTTTCGCTAATAAATCATAGGGATTACCTAGCTCACTTAAAAAAGTTTTAGCTTGGAGCTCTTTATCCTTAAAATTGATACCTAGTAACATTAAATTTTTTTTTTGGGACAATTTCATTAATATCGGATGTTCAATTCTGCAGGGAGCACACCATGATGCCCAAAAATTTATAAGTGTATAATCATATTTTTTAATGTCATCTCTAGTAAAGAAATTTGAGTCATCAAAAGAAATAATTTTAAATTCAGGTGTCTCCTTATTTATTAAACTTGAAGTGTTATAATTTGTGTCTCTAGTTAGACTTATATAAAATATGCCTATCACAAATAAAAAAATGAATAAAATTATTATCTTAATTATTTTTTGCATTACTAAATAGTCTTAAAGAGCCGCCAACAACAATCATAATTACCGATATCCAAATCCAAACCATTAATGGTTTTTTTTGAAACTTTATGTTGTAATAATCTGATCTATCAATATTGCTCATGGTTAAATAATAATCTTTTATTAAGCTGGTTTTAATAGCTGCTTCATAGGTTAAAGTTTTAGGGTTGTCATAAATTCTTATTTCTGGATTTAAAATATTAGTTTGATTTGAATTTATATTTTTTATTTCTAATCTTCCAATAACTGCTTGATAATTTTTATAATTTTTTAAATCTAAATTCTGTAATTGAATAGAGTAATTTTCAAATTTTTTTGTTTCCCCTAATTTAATATTATAATCTTTTTCCAACGTGAAAATATCATTCAATCCAATGAACAAAACTAGAAAGCCAAAAGACGTATGTGAAATAATTCTAGCAAAATCTAATTTATTTTTTTTAAGAGCTTTTAATATATCCATTAGAGAGGAAATGATCAAAAATAGAGCGCTTATAATAATAAAATTAGATAATAGGGAATAGCTTTTAAAGAAAAATATTATTGCCAAATTTAAACCAATCGCGCCAGTTAGTATTAGAATATAAGTTCTTATGTTTTCAAATTTGTTTTTTATCCATTTTGCTTTAGGTCCTAAAGCCATAAATAGAAGAAATACAACAACTACCGGAAGTATAATTGCATTATAAAAAGGTGGGCCTACCGAAATTTTATTATCTGTTAGAGCATCAGTGAAAATTGGGTAAATAGTACCTAACAGAACGGTAATTAAGTAAAACATCATGAACCAGTTATTAACTAAAATAAATGTTTCTTTACTGTTTCGATTTAAATCATAATTTTCTTTTTTATACTTTTTAAAGAGGAGAAAAATACATCCAAATATCATTAAACTTAAGAATATTAATATATAGACTCCCCTCGTTGGATCGCTCGCAAATGTATGAACAGAATTTAAAATCCCAGATCTTACTAAAAAGGTACCTGTAACACTCAAAGTAAATGTAATTAAACAGAGAATAATTACCCAAAAATAAAATAGATTTCTTTTTTCGAAAACAATTAATGAATGAAATAAAGCAGTCATAGCAAACCAAGGTAACAAAGAAGCATTTTCTACTGGATCCCAAAACCAAAAACCTCCCCAGCCTAATTCATAGTAAGCCCATATAGATCCAACAAGAATTCCAAGTGTTTGAAAGCACCAAGATATTAAAACCCAATTTTTTATAGAAAGAGAAAATGATTTCTCTGAATAATTCGTAATTAATGATGCTATTGCTGCTGAAAAATAAATAGATGCACCAACAAAACCTACATAAAGTAATGGAGGATGAATAGCTAAAGCAGGATCTTGTAGTATTGGATTTAAACCTAAACCTTCTGATGGAATTGGAGAAATTTTACTGAAAGGATTTGAATTAAAAAGAATAAAAAAAAGAAAACCAAGTATTAAAATATTTTGAATTATTAAAGTTAAAAGTCTAAATTTTTTTGGGTGATTTTTATTGTAAACTAAAAATAAAAAAGAAAATATTGAGAGAATGATTGCCCAAAGCATTAGGCTTCCTTCATGATTTCCCCATGTTCCTGCTATCTTATAAAATAAGGGCTTCAAAGAATGCGAGTTTTGATAAACAGTAATTAAAGAAAAATCTGATACAATAAAAGCAGCTATCAAAACAAAAAAGCAAATAATTATTGAGGTACTCTGGATTAAACTTAGTTGAAAAATATTTTTATCTACTCCTCCAGATATTTTTAGATTTCTGTTAGCAGCATAAATAATACTTAAACTCAAGATCACATTTAAAAATAATAAAATATTTCCTAGATTACTTAGCATTTTTTTTCATAATATCTTTTAATTCTGGAGGCATGTAATTTTCATCGTGTTTTGCTAAAATTCTATCGGCAATAAAAAAAGTCTTATCTTGTAATTTTCCTTCAGCAACAACACCTTTTTCCTCCGAAAATAAATTTGGAACTGTTCCGCTAAAACTTATATTTAACTCGTTCTTAAAATCAGTGATTGTAAACTTTATTTCTTCCTCTTTAATTATTAATGAATTTTTTTTAACCATTCCTCCTACTCTAATTTTTTTATCAAAATTAATATTTTGATTGTTTTTTATATCTGTAGGAGATTTGAAATATAAAATATTTTTGTTTAATGATTTAAGTATAAAAAATATTCCAATTACCGATATTAGTAACGTTATGGCTAAGAGTGATGCTCTTTTTTTTACTTTTTTTGGGAGCATTAAATGCTTTAAATAGTTTTGCTAGATGAGGATAAAACTTGTGAAGCTATTTTTGAATTCTCGATAACTATTTTCTTTCTTTCAGATGAAAGCTCGTTAATCTCTTTCGCAAAATCTCTTTCGTATTTTTTAAGTGTTTTGAATGTTTTGTAGTAAAGCAATCCACAAGCAATAAAAGTAATTGCGAAAGATCCCCATACAAATAAACCGTAACCATTCATTGATAAAAAGTTTTGAATCATAATCTTTTTAAGTTTTTTTTCTTTATTCTAATGATTTCTGTCTTGTATTTCATTAGAAAAATTAGCGCACAATACAAGATTAAGACAAAAAACATTAACAATAATGGCATTAACATAGATGAATGGATTGAACTCTCTCCAGTCAACTTAATACTAGCAGGTTGATGAAGTGTATTCCACCAATCAACGGAGTACTTAATTATAGGAACATTGATTAAACCTATTATCGCAATAATACTAGAAACTTTGTTTGCTTTGTCTTCATCATTAATCAATTTGTGAGTTGAAATAAATCCTATATAAAAAAGAGCAAGGATCAACATTGATGTTATTCGAGCATCCCAAGCCCACCATGTTCCCCATGTGGGTTGACCCCAAATAGAACCTGTAACTAATGCCAAGCATGTAAACATAAGACCTATTGGAGCAATGCTTTTAGTTATTAATTTAATATTTTTAATTTTAAAAATAAAATGAGCAATAGATAAAATGGCGATTGAAGAAAAAGAAGCTAAACCAATCCATGCTGAAGGAACATGTACATACATGATTCTTACACTATCTCCCTGTAAATAATCAGGTGGTGAAAAAATTAAAGCAAAGGAAAGTGCTACTAAGAGTAAAATAAAAAAGATTGAGTTAATAAATCCAATTAATTTCTCAATCCAATAAAATATATTGCTTAGGTTTAAAGTTTTAAACATTAAACTTTAACTACTATAATATTTTTTTTATGTGAAGATATATTATGAGCCCAACTGAGAATTAGGAGGGAGTATAACTAAAGAAGTTTATCCTCAATTGGGCTAAAACATAATAACTGTATAGATTCTCTGTGTCTGAGGTTTGAATAAAAATTGTTAAATTTTAGGCAGTAATTATTAGTTGGAGATTTTATGGTAACTTGAGCCTTTTTTTCCTGAAAAGATCTCCTCTATAAGCGGGTGTTTAACTGGTTCTTTTGATTGATCCAAAAGAAGATTTTGTTCAGAAACATACGCTTCATAAGTAACGTCATTGCTCTCAGCAAGTAAATGATAAAATGGTTGATCCTTTCTTGGTCTAACTTCTTTCGGGATAGACTGGTACCATTCCTCTGAATTATTAAATTCAAAATCCACATCATAAATTACGCCCCTAAAATCGAAGTGCCTGTGCTTAACGACTTCACCGATTGAAAATTTAGCTGTATTACTTGCGCCCATATCAAATAGTTAATAATTTTTATTCAGAAATCAATATCTAATTTAATAAAATTTTATTATATGCTAATAATTGTTTGTGAATAAGTCATTTTTGAAATTTATTACAGACTTTGGCCCATTATTAATTTTCTTTACTATTTACTATAAAAGCGGCAATAACTTAAGTGCAGCTATTCCTCCATTAATAATTTCGACATTAATAGCAGTGGCTATCATGTATTTTGTTGAAAAAAAAATTCCATATGTACCTTTAATAGGTGCTGTAGTGATTTCTTTATTTGGCGGTTTAACATTATATTTTAATAATCCAATTTTTATTTACATGAAACCAACAATAGTAAATTTTATATTTGCGGCTATTCTTCTTATCAGTAAATCTTTTTTTAATAGAAATTTTTTAAAACTTTTTTTGCAAACTGCATTCCAATTAAATGAAGAAGGATGGGGAAAACTTAATTCGAGATGGGCTTATTTTTTTATATTTTTAGCTTTATTAAATGAAGTTGTCTGGCGAACTCAGCCTGAATCAACTTGGGTTAACTTTAAAGTTTGGGGAATGTTACCAATTACAATAATTTTTACTGCGATGCAGTTGCCATTAATAAATAGGTATAAGTTATGAATAAGATAAAACTAGTAGTAAATAACGAGACTAAAAAAAATGAAAAAGAAAAATTTTTTATCAAAAAAGAATTACAAAGTATCTTAGATTTGTATGCAAAAATGGTTTCAAACGGTTCATGGAAAGATTATTCGTTTACTTCTGGTATAAAGGAAGTTTCATTCGATGTTTATCAAAGAGCTTCTGAGAAACCTGTCTTGAGAATTTTAAAGAATCTTAAACCAAGATATTTTAATGAAAAATACCTCATCAAAGATAAAAACGGAGCAATTCTAAAAAAGTCTGAAAATTTAAATCAGCTGATAAGTAAAACTAGTTGGAATAAATTAAAATTAGTTAAGTAATTATCTTCTTTGACCGAAAAGTCTTAAAAGCATTATAAATAGATTTATAAAGTCTAAGTACAATGTTAGAGCACCCATAACAGCTTTTTTACCCATCATCTCTCCACTATCACTTACTAGATACATGTTCTTTATTTTTTGAGTGTCATAAGCTGTTAAACCTACAAAAACCAATACACCAATTATAGAAATTACAAAGTACATCATTGTAGATTTCATAAAAATATTTACTAATGATGCAATTATAATTCCGAAAAGACCCATCATTAAAAAAGATCCTAATTTAGTTAAATCTCTCTTAGTAGTATAGCCGTAAATACTCATTGCGCCGAATGTTCCTGCAGTTATGAAAAAAACTCTAGTTATACTTGCTCCTGTATAAATTAAAAATATTGATGAAAGCGATGCACCCATCAATGCTGCAAATACCCAAAATGTAGTTTGAGCTTTAGCTGCAGACATTTTTGCTATTCCAAAACTCATATAAAAAACTACTGCTAATGGAGCCAACATGATCACCCATTTAAGTCCCGAAGCGTAAATTGTATTTCCAAAGTTTGTTAAACCAATGATCTGTCCTTCGCTTGAAGTAACAACAGCCATTTTAAAAAATGCTAGAGCTATAAAACCTGTCAATAAAACACCAGAAGCCATGTAGTTATAGACTTTAAGCATGTAAGAACGTAAGCCCTGATCTATGATTGCTTCAGAAGCTGATGATCTTACAGTTGATGTTTGTTTGTTGAATTCCATGCTTTATATATATGTTTTTTTAAAAACTTTTCAATAGTCAAAAATTGACCTAAAAAAGAGCCGTAAATATTAATTTTTATGAAATTTAGAAAACTCGGAACCACAGATATTGATGTGAGTTTAATTTGCCTCGGCACAATGACATGGGGAACTCAGAATACTGAAAAAGATGCTTTTGAGCAGATGGACTACGCGGTATCACAGGGAATAAATTTTTTTGATACTGCAGAAATTTACTCTGTGCCACCAACTTCTGACTCTTACGGTAAAACAGAGGTAATGATTGGCAATTGGTTCGAAAAAAGAAAGAATAGAGATAAAATTATTTTAGCTTCCAAAGTTGCTGGACCAGGATGTGACTGGATAAGAGGTGGAGGTAATAATTTTGATGAAAAAAAAATTGGCGAAGCTATTGATGGTAGCTTAAAAAGATTAAAAACAGATTATATTGACTTATATCAACTACATTGGCCTGAACGTTCTACAAACTTCTTTGGAAGAAGAGACTATCTATTTAATAATAAAGAGGGAAATTGGAATAGTTTTGAAAGTATACTTGAAGCTTTAGAAAAATATATAAAGAGTGGAAAGATTAGGCATATCGGTATGTCTAATGAAACACCATATGGATTATCTAGGTATCTTGAAATCTCAAAAAATAAAGGTGCTCCAAGAATGATGTCAGTACAAAATCCATATAATTTAGTGAACCGAACTTACGAAATAGGTATGTCAGAAATTTCTATTAGAGAGAAATGTGGCTTACTCGTTTATTATCCTCTTGCAGCAGGAGGATTATCCGGAAAATATAGGAATGGTAAAATGCCTAAAGACTCAAGAATGGCACTCTTCAAAGGTTGGGAGAGACATTTAAACCCTTTAGCCATGAGAGCCTATGATAAATATTTTGAACTTGCTAAAGATTTTGATCTAACAATGGTTCAACTGGCTCAATCCTTTGTTAATTCTAGACCATTTGTAACAAGTAATATTATTGGAGCAACAACAATGGATCAACTTAAAGAAAACGTTGAAAGCATAAACATAGAATTTACGGATGAAATGATGGAAAGAGTTAACGAAATTCACAACAACAACCCAAATCCATCGCCTTAATCGAGCGTTGAAATCAAATTAATTTAGTATAAAAATGAATTATGGTGGTCAAAAAAATATTTCTTTTAATTACTCTCGTAATCTTTTCTTTTAGCGCCTTTGCTAATACGCCAAGATCAACTGGTAAATATAAAAATTGGGAAAGTTTTGTTGCTGAGACGGAAAAAGGTAAAATATGTTTTGCTCAGACCATTCCCACAAAAAGAGCTCCAGGAGCAATTCAAAGAGATCAGTCTAAATTATTTGTGACGTTTAGACCTGGTGAGAATATTAAAGATGAAGTTAGCGTTACAAGTGGCCACGATTATAAAAGTTCTACTGTTACGGCTAGCTCAGGAAAAAAAAGATATTCCTTTTTCTCTCAAAAAAATTTCGCTTGGCTGTTAGATGATCAAGAAGAAAAAAATTTTATCAAATTAATGAAAAAAGCAACAAATCTTATCGTTAAAGCTAGAACTACAAAAGGTGCGGAAACCACAGATCATTATTCAATGATGGGATTTACAAAAGCATACAACACCGCAAAAAAAACCTGCGGTTAAATGAAGAAAATTGTATTAGCCTACTCTGGTGGATTAGATACTTCAATTATTCTAAGATGGTTACAAGAAAATTATAACGCAGAAGTAATTGCTTATACGTCAGACATTGGCCAAGAAATTAATAGAAAAAAAATTATAACCAACGCAAAACGTCTTGGAGTTAAAAATATAATAATCGAAGATTTGAAAAATGTATTTGCAAAAGATTATGTATTTCCAATGATAAGAGCACACGCTGTTTATGAAGGTGTCTACCTACTCGGCACTTCAATAGCCAGACCTTTGATAGCTAAGAGACAAATAGCTATTGCAAAAAAATTTAAAGCCTACGCAGTATCTCACGGAGCTACAGGAAAAGGTAATGATCAAGTTAGGTTTGAACTTGGTTATGCTTTTTTTGGTGGAAAAAAAATTAAAACTATCGCGCCATGGAGAGAATGGAAACTACAATCTAGAGCAGACTTAATTGAATATGCTAAAAAAAATAATATTCCTATACCAAAAGATAAAAAAGGTGCACCGCCTTTCTCTATTGATGATAATATCTTTCATACTTCTACCGAAGGAAAAGTATTGGAAAACCCTAAAAATTCTGCACCAGAATTTATTTTTCAAAGAACCGTTTCACCGGAAAAAGCTCCAAACAAAAAAACAAAAGTAAAAATTACTTTTAAAAGTAGTGATCCAGTTGCTGTAAATGGAAAAAAATTAAGGCCTGATAAACTTTTACATAAATTGAATATTCTTGCTGGGAAAAATGGCATTGGAAGAGCAGATCTTGTTGAAAATAGATTTATTGGTATTAAATCAAGAGGTGTTTACGAAACACCTGGTGGAACTTTGTTATATGCTGCACATAGAGCAATTGAGTCAGTAACTTTAGATAAAAAAACAGCCCACGAAAAAGAAAGGGTTATGCCTGAGTATGCTGAATTAGTTTACAATGGATATTGGTTTTCAAAAAAAAGAATTAAACTTCAAAAAATAATTGATAGAAAAAGAAATCAAGTCTCTGGTGAAATAGTTTTGAGCTTGTACAAGGGCAATGTCACAATTCTTTCAAGGAAAACAAAAAACAAAGCCTATTCAATGAAAAAAGTTTCTTTTGAAGAAAACAAAACCTTTAATAAGAAAAAAGTTGAAAATTTTATTAAATTTCATTCTAAACAGTTAAATAAAGGTTAAATTTTTGATACAATATTTTTAAATGAACAATTCGATTCGAAATATTCAGCTAGTAGCTGTTGTAGTTGTCCTAATCTCAACAATCATTGCTTTCTTCTTAGAGATGAGAGAAATGTACGAGAATAGAGATATTACGCTAGCAGACCTTCTTTTGATGTTCATCTACATAGAAGTTATCGGATTAGTTAGATCTTATTGGGAGACAAGAGCAGTAAGAATTACCTATCCTTTGGTGATTGCAATAACTGCCTTAGCTCGGTTTATTATATTACAAGACAAAGAGAGCGATCCGACAAACTTAATTTATATATCTGTTGCAATTTTAATTGTAGCCTTAGCTACTGTAATAATTAGATTTAGAAATAGTAAGTACTTAAAAATTGATAAGTCAAAGTCTAACGAGCTTTAAAACAATCTAAGGTATTTTTTAATAAACAAGCGATTGTCATTGGTCCTACCCCGCCAGGAACCGGAGTTATAGCTTTGGATTTTTCTTTTACAGCATCAAAATCAACATCCCCTACAATTTTATCTCCTACTTTATTTATTCCTACATCAATAACTATTGAGTTTTTTTTTACCCAATCTTCTTTTACTAATTTGGCTACTCCAACCGCAGCAACTAAAATATCAGCCTTTAAACACTCTTGTTTTAAATCTTTTGTTTTTGAATGAACAATTGTAACTGTACAATTTTCTTTTAAAAGTAATTGAGCCATAGGTTTACCATTTAAATTTGATCTGCCAATTATAACCGCGTGTTTTCCTGATAAATTTTTTTCAACTTTTTTTATCAAATACAAACATCCTAAAGGCGTGCAAGGAACTAAAGCATGGTGTCCAGATGAAAGGTTACCAACATTCATAGGATGAAATCCGTCTACATCTTTTTTAGGACTTACAGCATTAATAATTTTTTCCTTATTAATTTGAGGAGGCAAAGGTAATTGGACTAGTATACCAGAAACATTGGTATCATTATTAAGATCCTCAATTTTTTTTAAAATTTCTTCTTCTTTTACCTCTTTTGAGTATCTGACAACATTTGAATTAATTCCAACCTCTTTGGCACTTTTTTCTTTGTTCTTAACGTAAATCTGACTTGGCTCAAAATCACCAATTAATATGACGGTTAATCCAGGAACTTTATTATCTTTAGATTTTAATGAATCAATTTCTTTTTTAATCTCTTGTCTTAAAATTTCAGCTTCTTTTTTTCCATCAATAATCATCATTAAAATAAACTTGGGGCAAACATTTCAAAAATAAAATTTCTTAAAAACATTAGTGCTAAAATTAATATTACGGGAGAAATATCTATCGAACCTAAGTTAGGCAGAAATCGTCTTATATAATTTAAAGGTGGGGCAGTTAATCTGTAAGAAAAATCAAGAACTACATAAACAAACCTATTCCCAGTATTCAAGATGTTAAAAGCAACTAACCAACTTATAACTGCGTTGATGATTAGTATCCAAATGTAAAGAGTAATTACATTATCAAACAGTATTAAAACTGATTTCATGAATTTTTCTCCACATAAACCGATGTGCTTGGGAATGCAAATGAAGCTTTATTTTTTTCTACAATGTTTTTAATCTCTAAAGCTAAAGTATCTTTAACATTAAGCCATTCTTGAAAGTGCTTTGTTTTTGTAAAACAAATCAGTCTTATATCTATAGAACTTGCTGCAAATTGATCTATTTTAACTGATAACAAAGTGTTTTCGGATTTAACAAAATCATCACTTTTGTTAATGTAGTCTTCAATTTCTTTTTTAATATTTTTTAATTGTTCGCTACTAGTTCGATATTCCAAACCAATCATCCAATTAATTCTTCTATTTGTTGTTTGGGTATTATTAATAACTGCATTTTCAGCGAATTGAAAATTAGGAATTGTTGCAAGAGATTTATCAAATCTTCTCACTACAGTTGATCTAAAGCCGATACTCTCTACAGTCCCTTCAATTACTCCCTCTACGTAAATCCAATCACCAACTTGAAATCTTCTCTCGACTAAAACTAATATACCTGAAATTAAGTTTTTAAATAGATCTTGGGCTCCAAGTGCAACCGCTACACCAAATAAACCTAAACCAGCAATGATCGGGCCAATTTTTATTCCCCAAAGTTCAAGAACGGCTGCGGCTCCCAAAATAAAAATTAAAACTTTAATAGCTTTTATAATCCAATTGATTAAATCTTTTGAAAGCAGTCCTCCAACTGATTTGATAACAACTGATAAAGGTCCAATGATTTGATGAAATGTCCAAAATATTAAAATAGTTATTAAAGATCGATTAATAGTTTCTAAAAATTCAGCGGCTTGTGTTTCAACAGTTAAATAACTTGTAGAAACAAAAAATCCTAAAACCACTGGAAAGAACTTGGCTGGTCCCTCCATTGAAAAAACAAGAGAGTTATCAAAATTATTTGTGGATTTTGATACGTAATTTTCAAGTCTTTTAATCACAAACTTAGAAAAGACACCCCTTAAAAATAAAAAAAATAAAAAAATTAGTAATGCAATTATTATCTCTGAAATATTAATTCCGGATATACCTTTGTTCCACACATCAAAAAACAAATTTTTAAAATTTTGTAGCACTTCCATATGTTTAAACTTTCAATTTTTCTAACTCTTCTCCTGGTTGGAAAACTTCCAATTTTTTCCATCCCAAGTTTTTAAATACACTTAAAACTTTTTCACTTATACATAATACTCTAGACTCTGTCATCAACCCATTAAGAGAGTATTTTTTCACTATCTCAATAAAGCTCTCAGCGCTTCTTTTAGAGTAAATAAAAATTATGTCAGGGGGATGATTTTTAATAATTTTGTTATTTTCTTCATTAAGATCTGTAATTTTTTCAGAAGTGTAGTTGATAATCTTATCAATCTGAAAACCTTCATTTTTAAGTTCGATGTCTAGATTTGAAGAAATATAATCCCCGCAAAAATAAGCAATAGATTTTTTTTTATCAATTTGATCTGAATTTAAAATAATATTTTTTAAAGCGTTTACAGTTCCACCTGCAGAAATTGTATTATTGTATCCTTTTTGTCTTACAATTTTTTCTGTAATGGAACCCACACAAAAACATATTTTACTATTATCAAGATTATTTAAATTTAAATTTCTAATAGCGTTTACACTTGTAAAAATAAACGCATCATATTTTTTTGCATCAACTGGACTAGCACTGGCTGCTGATATCTTTAAAGTTGGGATGTGAACAATCTTATGGCCTAGAGAAAAAAGCTTTCCCATTAAATCTTCTGAGTCTATTAAAGGTCTTGTAATTAAAATATTCATTTTTTTTTAAATTCTGATCCTGCGAGTTTTAATAATTCTTCCCCTACTGATTTCCCAATATTTACTGCCTCACTAGTTTTGCCCGTCATCTCATACTCGTAACTTTTCAATCCTGAATCTGAAAATAGTTGGGCTGTCAATTTAAGATTATTACTATCTATTATTGCTAAACCACCAATAGCTGTTTCACAATCACCTTCGATTGCTTGTAGCATTGCACGTTCAGATTTTGCACATACTTCTGTTTCTGTATCGTTAATATTTCTCAAAAGATTTTTAACTACATCATCATTTTTGTTACATTGAACAGCTATTATACCTTGTCCCACTGCAGGCAAAACTTCTTCGGTTTTAAAGGATAAACCTATTTTATTAGCTAAATTTAAACTTTTGACCCCTGCTGCAGCCAAGATTATTCCATCTAATTTACTCTCTTCGAGTTTTTTAATTCTAGTGTCAATATTTCCTCTAATACTTGTTACTGAAATATTTTTATTAATTTTTTTAAGCTGTAACTCTCTTCTTCTAGAACTTGAGCCAATAACTATTTTACCTTTTAGATCTTCCAAGCTTTTGATTTTATTGCTTATGATTACATCTCTATGATCATTTCTCTTTATGTATGCACCAATTACAAGGTTACTATCTTCTACAGACTCCATATCTTTTAAGGAGTGAACAGCAATATCAATTTCTTTATTCAAAAGTTTCTCTTCAATTTCTTTACAGAATAGATTTTTGCCACCTATTTCAGACAATTTTTCATTTTGATTTATATCACCAGAAGTTTTGATGGCTTTAAAATCTATGTTTTCTTCTCTCAAATCATTATTTTTTTGAATTAAAAGCTCTTTCACTTTTTCAACATAAGCAATTGAAAGCTTGCTTCCTCTGGCGCCGATTGTAATTTTAGTCATAAATTGATTATATATTTGAAAGATCTACATTATACTATTTAAATAATTAAACATATAATGGCAAAAAAAATAACTTTTCTTGGGATCGAAACCAGTTGCGATGAAACAGCTGCTGCTGTCATAAGAGAAAATGACAAAGGAACTGCGGACATCCTATCCAATATAGTTTCAAGTCAGGTCGACGAACATAAGAAATTTGGTGGTGTTGTACCTGAGTTGGCAGCTAGAGCTCACCTAGAAAATATTGAATACATTATTGATACAGCTTTAAAAAAGAGTAAAATTTCTATTGATGAAATAGATGGTGTTGCTGCAACAGCTGGGCCTGGTTTGATAGTTTGTTTAACTGTTGGTTTAAATATTGGAAAATCAATCGCTGCATTTTCTAATAAACCTTTTATTGGAGTGAATCATTTGGAGGGACATGCTTTAAGTCCTGGTTTAGAAAAAAAAATTAAATTTCCTTATTTATTATTATTAATTTCAGGTGGCCATACACAGTTTCTAATAGTCAAAGATGTTAATGAGTATAAGCAATTAGGAACAACTATCGACGACGCTTTAGGAGAAGCGTTTGATAAAACAGCAAAAATGTTAGACTTGGGTTACCCTGGCGGACCAAATGTTGAAAAATTTTCAAAATTAGGAGACAAAAATTTTTTTAAATTACCTGAGCCAATCATTAATAAAGCAGGTTGTAACCTATCTTTTGCTGGTCTTAAGACTGCTGTTTTAAGAGAGTCAAAAAAAATTAATGGAAAAGATAAATTAAAATATAACTTGTTAGCTTCTTTTCAACATACAATAAATAGAATTCTTTATAAAAAAACTAAAGTTGCTGTTCAAATGTTTAGAGAGAAGACAAAAAAAGAAAATTTTCAATTAATAGTAGCTGGTGGTGTTGCAGCCAACGAGACTATAAGGAAAAATTTATCAATTTTGTCTAACGAAATGGGTTTTGAAACTATTTATCCAGATTTAAAATTTTGTGGTGATAACGCTGCTATGATTGCTTGGGCAGGTATACAAAGATTTAAAAAAAATATGATTGATGATATTACAGTATCCGCAAAGTCAAGATGGCCTCTTGATGAAAACGCTCCTTACATGAAGGGACCTGGATTAAAATTATAATGCAATATTGGTTAATGAAATCTGAACCAGACGTATGGTCAATTGAACAACAAAAGAAAGCTGGGAAGAAAGGAGCAGCATGGGATGGTGTTAGAAACTATCAAGCAGCTAATAATTTAAAAGCAATGAAGTTGGGTGATCTATGTTTTTTTTATCATTCAAATATTGGAAAAGAAATTGTGGGCATAGTAAAAGTAATTAAAGAAGCATTTATTGACAAAACTGATAAAAAAAAAAGATTTGTAGCCGTCCGGGTTAGGTTTGAAGAGTATATAAAATACCCTATATCACTTGAAAAGATTAAAAAAACAAAGACTATTTCTCATTTACCACTTATCAAACAGAGTAGATTATCAGTAATGCCAATTGATTATAAAAGCTGGAAAATTATTTATAAGATGGGTAAAATAAAACCTAATTAGGAGAAATTGTGGCTAAAAGAAAAAAGAAGAAGAAAAAATCTAAAAATACGAAAAGGACTAGAGGGAAGAAGTCTAAAAAAATTATTAGGTCTAAAAAGAAATCTCGAAAAGTAAAAAAAAGAAAAAAATCAAAGTTCAAAAAAAGAAAAAAATCAAGATCTAAATCAAGGAAAACAAAACCTAGAAAGTTTAATTTTAAGGCACCGAAACTGCTGGAAGATAGTGACGGGAAATCTTTAATAAAAGTCTCAGATAGCTGGGCTAATCATGCATATGTGAATGAATCTAAATATAAAAAGAAATACAAACTTTCAATAAAAGAAAATGATAAATTTTGGGCTAAAGAAGGAAAAAGAATTACTTGGATTAAAAAATATTCAAAAATTAAAGATGTTAAATACAGTAAAGAGGAAGTCAAAATTAAATGGTATTATGACGGAACATTAAACGCTTCTGCTAATTGCATTGATAGACATCTTAAAAAAAATCCCAGCAAAACTGCAATTATCTGGGTAGGTGATGATCCAGCTGACTCCAAAAAAATATCTTACAAAGAATTGCATCAAAATGTTTGTAAAGCAGCTAATGGACTAAAAAGTTTAGGTGTTCAAAAAGGAGATAGAGTTACAATTTACCTAACAATGATTCCGGAACTAGCTTACATTATGCTTGCTTGCGCTAGAATAGGTGCGGTTCACTCAATTATTTTTGGAGGTTTTTCTCCTGACTCTATCGCAACAAGAATTACTGATTGCGAATCAGAATATTTAATTACTGCAGATGAAGGAGTAAGAGGTGGGAAGATTATTCCTTTAAAAAAAATAGCTGATGAAGCACTAGATCAATGTCCGAATGTTAAAAAATGTGTAGTAGTTGAAAGAACGGGTAATCAAGTCAACTGGAACAATGAAAGAGATGTTTCCTATAAAAAATTAATTTCTTCCGTGCCAACAAAATGTGACCCAGAAGAAATGAGTGCTGAAGATCCACTTTTTATTCTTTATACATCTGGTTCTACTGGTAAACCAAAAGGTGTTCTACATACAACTGGTGGATACATGGTCTATGCCTCGATGACTCATCAGTATATTTTTGATTACAAACCTAATGATATTTATTGGTGTACGGCTGACATTGGTTGGGTGACTGGCCATAGTTATATTATTTATGGTCCACTAGCTAATGGAGCTACGACTATAATGTTTGAGGGTGTCCCAAATTATCCAGACAATTCAAGATGGTGGCAGATAGTTGATAAATACAAAGTTAATACATTCTATACTGCCCCAACAGCAATTCGTGCTTTAATGAGAGAAGGAGACGGGCCAGTAAAAAAAACAAGCAGAAAATCTTTAAAATTATTAGGCACAGTTGGTGAACCAATAAATCCAGAGGCTTGGATGTGGTATTACAAAACAGTTGGTGATGCTAGATGTCCAATAGTTGACACTTGGTGGCAAACCGAGACAGGCGGAATACTAATTGCTCCTCAACCAGGTGCGATTGATTTGAAACCAGGATCAGCAACAAAACCATTCTACGGCATCAAACCTGTTTTAGTAGATAAAGACGGAAAAATCATTAAGGGAGAAGGTCAAGGTAGGTTATGTATGGCGAGTTCTTGGCCTGGTCAAATGAGAACAGTGTATGGTGATCACCAAAGATTCATAGATACTTATTTTTCACAATTTGATGGAAAATATTTCACAGGTGACGGGTGTAGAAGAGATAAAGACGGATATTATTGGATAACGGGAAGAGTTGATGACGTAATTATCGTTTCTGGGCATAATCTTGGGACTGCAGAAATTGAAAGTGCTTTTGTTGCTCATCCAAAAGTTGCTGAAGCTGCTGTAGTTGGTTTCCCACATAGCATAAAAGGAAATGGATTGTACTGTTATGTTACTTTAAATGCCGGTGAAAATCCTACAGGTGACTTAGAAAGAGATTTAAAACAATGGGTAAGAAAACAAATTGGACCTATTTGTTATCCAGACGTAATTCAATTTGCACCAGGTCTTCCTAAAACAAGATCCGGTAAAATTATGAGAAGAATTTTAAGAAAAATTGCGGCTAATGAACCTGAAAATTTAGGTGACACTACAACTTTAGCCGACCCAAGTGTTGTGACTTCACTAGTAGAAAATAGACAAAATAGAGATTAGTTAAAATTCAAATTTTTAGTTAACTTCTTGAATTCATCTATTTTTAAGTTCCACTTTAATCTCATTGAATTTAAAACTATTTCTTTATCTAAAATTTTCAATTCATCTGCAATTGGTGCCCAATTATAAAGCGCCATGCAGCTTTCTTTAAATGGATTATCTAAATAATACTTATGAAAGTCTATTTTTTCGTATCTATTTAAAAATTCTTTCTTAGCTTTTTCATATACTTCATCGCTTAAACCGTTTACTTTTTCTTTTTCTATAATATTTAAATAAATGTCTTTACAATCATTCTCTTTAAGATTTTTTTCACTCATTAAATAAGAAAAAGTGTAAAAAGTACAATCAGCAACAGCGGTCATGTAAATATTCCATTTTGCTATATTGATTGATTTCGAAAAAACCTCATCATCAACCATTGCTGTATATTTAACTCCAATTCTAGTTTTTAGATAACCATACAAAGTAGTTTGAGTAACATGAGCTGATCTCTGTTGAATAAATTTTTGTAGATCGCCTTTTGATTTGATGCTTTTGAAATAGCTTGTTACTTTCTCTACGGGAAATAAATACTCTCCCATAGTTTTTAGAGTTATTCTAAGCTTTTCTAGATTCAATTTCACGTTGTATTTTAAAAACCCTTATTTTACTTAACTTATAGCATTTCAAATTGGTTTTAGGGTCCTTTTTTCTCTTTAAATTAAACTCATAATGGGTAAGGTTCCAACAACTAATAATACTTTTTACGTAAAAAGTTAAAAATAAATAGGGGGAAATATGTCAAATAAAGACGCATATTGGAATAAGACCAAAAACCATATGATCGTAACATTGGTTCTTTGGGCTTTCTTCTCATTAGTGATCTTCATGTTTGGTTCAGAACTGAACACGATGTCTTTTCTTGGCTATCCACTAGCATATTACATGACTGCGCAAGGTTCACTTCTTGCCTTTGTGATAATTTTGTTTTGGACTGCAAATAAACAAGAAAAAATCGACGAAGAACATGGTTTCTCAGAAAGAGAGGATGACTAATGTTTAAAGGAGAATTTATAAAGAACCTTCCTAAAATATACGGGACCTACACTGGTGGTTTCATAGTATTCATCATTTTGATGGCTATTGCGGAACAAGCAGGTGTGTCAGCTAAAAACATCGGAGTGATGTTCGTAGCTTTCACGGTTTTGATTTATGCCTTAATCGGTTATTTATCACGAACCATACAAGTAGATGCCTACTATGTTGCAGGAAGACAAGTGCCAACCGTATTTAACGGGATGGCGACAGCAGCTGACTGGATGTCAGGTGCTTCATTCGTAGCCTTAGCGGGTGGAGTTTACTTTGGTGGCTATACTTATATGGCCTTCTTAGTAGGTTGGACAGGTGGATACGTACTTGTTGCAACTTTAATGGCTCCGTACCTAAGAAAATTTGGATGTTACACAGTTCCTGATTTTATCGGAACACGATACGGTGGTAATCTTGTAAGAGCTTGCGCAGTATTCGTGCTTTTCATAGCATCATTTACTTACGTAACTGCACAAATTAACGCTACGGGTACAATTGCTTCTAGAGCTCTTGGAATTCCGTTCGAAGCAGGTGTATGGGTAGGATTAATAAGTATCCTTATCTGTTCAATGCTTGGAGGAATGAGAGCCGTAACTTGGACACAGGTTGCTCAGTATATTGTATTAATCATCGCATACTTGATACCAGTATTCTGGATCAGTTCAAACGTTGGTGGAGGAATTTTCCCTCACTTAATGTTAGGTGATGAAGTTGCAAGACTTGGTGAACTCGAACAACAATTTGGACTAGTTAAAAACAGCGCCGCAGATATGAAAGCAGCTGGGGTACCAGGAGGATTGAAATACATCTCTGGAACTCACTCTGGAGTACCTGAAGGTGGAATGGCTGTCTGGAAATACTTATCGTTAGCGATTTGTATGATGGTGGGAACTGCATCGTTACCTCATATCTTAATGAGATACTTTACAACTCCTTCTGTTAGAGCAGCAAGAAAATCAGTAGCTTGGTCGCTATTCTTTATTTTCTTACTTTACTCTTCAGCGCCTATGTTAGCGACATTGTCTAAGTTGGCATTAATGGATCCAAATCTACCAACTGGAATTATCGGAAAATCTATTTCTGAAGTTCAGTCGATAGAATGGGTACAAAGATGGTCTGAAGTTAAACAAGTATTTATCGCAGACTTTAATGGTGACGGTGTACTTCAGTTGAACGAATGGTTCATGAGAGGTGACGTTGTAGTATTAGCTACTCCAGAAGTAGCGGGACTACCGTTTGTAATCTCTGGACTTGTGTTTGCTGGTGGTATGGCTGCTGCCATGTCAACTGCTGACGGTCTTGTGTTAGCGATATCAAATGCTTTATCTCATGATATTTACTACAAAATCATAGATCCAAAAGCTGATACAGCTAAAAGACTTTTAGTTGCTCGTGTACTTCTAGTAATAATCGGAGCTGCTGGTGCTTACATAGCCTCTTTCAGGCTAACAAGTATCTTAGGTTCGGTTGCTTGGGCATTCGACTTTGCAATGTCAGGCTTATTCTTCCCACTTGTACTTGGTGTATGGTGGAAGAGAGCTACTAGAGCTGGTGCAATCGCTGGTATTGTATCGGGAATTGCTTCAGGAACATTATACTTATTGTGGGTGTTCCCTAAATTCTCTGTGCCAATATTCGGTGGTGTAAATACTCCATTCTTAGGTATCGACCACTTAAGATTTGGTTTAATCGGTGCACCAATTTGTTTAGTTGTAATGGTTGTCGTTAGTTTGATGACTAAAGAACCAAGTCCAGCTGTGCAAAAAATGGTAGACGATACAAGAATACCTACAGGTAAGGCTATTCTTGGTAAGCAACACTAATAAATAATTATTTAAAATTAAAAGGGGCGATTTATTCGCCCCTTTTTTTTTACCTAAATCATGATATTTTAAAGAAATGATACCTACTTGGGCTATTGTATTAGATTACGTTCTAGGAACTATAATGTGGACTTTGATAGGTCGAGCATTCATGAATATTTTTCAAAGAGAGGATTCGACATTTTTCTTCATGAGAGTTTTCGTTAAATACACAAACCCTATTATAAATTTGTTTAAGTTTATTACACCTAGTTTTCTTTTTGGTCCGTTTATAGCTCTTTACGTTGCTTGGTTCTTTTACTTGTTCAGATTTTATGCAATGCCTTACATTTTAGGCTATGATGTGTGGGGTATGCTTGCATTTCCACTCGAAAGCGATTTTTCAAGGCAACTTTATCAGTTATTCAACTAATACCTTAATTTTTTTGACAAAGTTTTAGTTTAAAATATAAACAAAATATGAGCGGTATAATAAAAATTTCACCTTCAATATTATCTGCTGATTTCAGCAAATTAGGAAATGAAGTTATTTCGTTGGAAAAAGCAGGCGCTGATTATATTCACATTGATGTAATGGATGGACATTTTGTTCCAAATCTTACTATAGGACCCGAAGTAATAAAAAAACTAAGACCGTTTACAAAAAAAACTTTTGATGTTCATTTAATGATTTCTCCCGTTGATAATTTTGTAAAAGATTTTGCAGATGCTGGTGCGGATATCATTACATTTCACCCAGAGGCTACCTCTGATGTTTCTAAAACAATAAAATTAATAAAAGATCAAAATAAAAAAGTTGGTATTTCATTAAAGCCAAAATCAAAAATTGATCTTATAAAAGATCATTTAGATCAAATTGACTTAGTTTTAATTATGAGTGTTGAACCTGGTTTTGGTGGTCAAAAATTTATGCCAGAAGTTTTGGAAAAAACGAAAGCAGTTAGGGAATTAATAAATAATGGAAATTTAAACGTCGATGTTGAAATAGATGGTGGAATTAATTTTGAGAATTGTTCAAAGGTGAAAGATGCAGGTGCTAATATAATTGTGTCAGGGTCTACTATCTTTAAAGAAAATAAGGGTGACCTAAAAAAAAATATAGAAATTCTCAGAAATAGTTAATAGATGTTTGGACTGAAAAGTGTCTATTTTTATTTGATTGCATGTCAGATAAATTTAATTAAGTTTTTTAAAAAAATTTATTTTTCATCGAAAAATTATAATAAATCTTTAAAAACCAAAACCCCTCAACAAGTTTACTATAATCCAAATCCTTTTTTATTATCCATTATTACTTCGTACACTGGACAATCATTTAAAATTAGTGAAATAGACCCAAATATTTTCTGGCTTGAAGATAAGAAAAAAGAAACGGAGCAATTGCATAATTTCTTTTGGCTTAGTCTCATAGATCGAAAAACTGATAACATAAAATTAAAGAAAATAATTTATATTTGGATGATTAAAAACTCAAAATATAAAAAAAAAGTTTGGGAGACTTCAACTCTAAGTGCAAGAATTATAAGCTGGATATTAAATGTAGACATAATTCTAAATAATAGTACTTTTGAATTTAGAAAAAATTTTTTAGATTGTATTATAAGTCAGACAAACCACTTAAAAAAAAATATACGATTTGAAAAAGATATTGCTAAAAGAATTGAAATTTTGACTGCTATTGTTGTAACTGGTCTTGTTTTTAAAGAATATGAAGAAAATTTTAATTTTGGATTAAAACAGTTAGAAGCACTTGTTAAAGATTATTTTGATAAAGATGGCTTTCCTCTATCTCGGAATCCGAATGATTTAATTTTTTTTTCAAAATATTTAATATTTTGTAGAGAAGTAATTAAAGATAGTCAAAAATATATTCCTGAATTTTTAGAGGATATTATAGAGAAAAACCTTCATTGCATAAAATATATCAAAACACCAAATGATCAACTCCCTTTATTTAATGGAGCTTTCTCTCTAAACCTAAAACAAATCGAAGAATATTTAGAAAATTTAAAATCTGATAATAAGAATAAAAATTTAGGTGGTCTTTATAAAATAAAATACAAAAATCATTTTTTAATCATAGATACCGATAAACCACCTATGAAAAAATTCTCAAAATCATATCAATCAGGACCATTATCTTTTGAATATTTTTTGGATGGAATTAAAATAGTTACTAATTCAGGCTTTGGTGCAAACATTTCAAGAAAAGCGGAAATGCTTAGCAGACTTACAGCTTGCCAATCAACTTTAAACATTAACGATACCTCTGTAACGAACTTTGAAAAAATTGAAATGATTAATAGGATCTTTGGGAACTCAATTCAAAATACTTTTAAATCTTTTGATTTTCTCCCTAAAAACGAAAATGATCTTGTGGGATGCTCTGCAACTAATAATGGATATGAAAAAAAATTTGGATGCATACACAAAAGAGAAATTTACATAGATAAAGCAAGCAATTATCTAAAAGGTGTAGATCATATATTTAAATCTAAAGATGGTTATCCAATTAGATATGCTTTTAGATTTCATATTAATCCTGATCTAAGTGTAGTCAAAACTATGAGTGGAAATAGTGCATTAATTCAAATTTCTAAAAATAAATCTTTAATCTTTTCAATTAATAATGAAAATTTAGAGATAGAAAAAAGTATATTTTTAGGTGGTAAAAAAATAGTAGATAATGCTTGTATTACTATCAGCGGTAATTTAGTTAATAAAAATAAAACTTTTTACTGGGAAATAAGAAAAAATAATTGATAATGAATTTAAAGGTTAAAAACGCTTTAATATCTGTTTCTAATAAAGAGAATTTAATATCACTTCTAAAAGTTCTGAAGAAATTTAATATAAACATTATAAGTTCTGGGGGAACTTATTCTTCCATAAGAAAATTGGGATACGAGTGCATAGAGTTATCTAAATATACTGGTTTTAAAGAAATGCTAGATGGAAGAGTAAAAACTCTTCATCCAAAAATACACGCAGGTATTCTACACGACAGACAAAACAAAAAACATAAAAGTGAAATGTCAAAGCAAAATTTTCCAGCTATTGATTTAATTGTAGTAAACTTTTATCCATTTCAAAAAATAGTTTTAAATACGAAAAATCCAAAACAAATAATTGAAAATATTGATATTGGTGGCCCGACAATGGTAAGAGCTGCTGCAAAAAATTTCAAAAATGTAACCATCATAACCAACAAAAATGACTATGGTTTTTTAATAAAAGAACTAGAAACTTTAAAAGGAAAGACTTCTTTGAAATTTAGAGAATTAATGTCATCAAAAGCATTTGGTTTAACTGCATACTATGACTCTATGATTGCAAATTGGTTTAATAGAAAACTTAAAATTAAATTTCCAGAGAGAAAAACAATATTTGGAAGAAAATTGCAAAATTTGAGGTATGGCGAGAATCCTCACCAACAAAGCTCCATTTATGTGAGTGATTTCAATGACAGAAATTTGAATTTTAATAAAATTCATGGGAAAGAGCTTAGTTATAACAATTATAATGATATGTTTGCATCATTGGAAATTTTAAACTCTTTAAAAAAAAATTTTGGAACAGTAATTATAAAACACGCAAATCCCTCAGGAGTTTCTGAAAATAAAGTGCCTCTTATATCTTTTAAAAATGCTTTTGCATCAGATCCATTAAGTGCCTTTGGAGGAGTTATTGCTTGTAATTATAAAATTAATAAAAAAATTGCGAATGAAATTTCTAAAAATTTTTCAGAAGTTGTTCTAGCAAAAGGCTTTGATAAAGAGTCTTTATATATTCTTAAAAAGAAAAAAAATTTGCGTATTATCGATATTTCTAATTTTAAATTAAAAAATTTAACTTCGATTAAATCTTTTGATGGTTCTTTTTTACTCCAAACCAAAGATAAAATTATTTTAGACAAAAAGAAATTGAGATGTGTGACTAAATTAAAACCTTCCAGAAAAGAATTAGCAGAAATAGAATTTGCTTTTAATGTTTCTAAATATGTTAAATCTAATGCGATTGTATTATGTAATAATTTTTCAACAATTGGTATTGGAGCGGGACAACCAAGTCGACTAGATAGTTGTAAAATCGCAGTACAAAAAGCAAAACAATTTCAGCCCTCAAAAATTAAAAATTCTATAGCAGCTTCTGATGCTTTTTTTCCTTTCGCAGATGGAATAAATACACTTATTAAGGCGGGTGTAAAAACTATAATTCAGCCAGGTGGTTCAATTAGAGATCAAGAAGTTATAAATGCAGCAAATAAAGCTAAGATTAAAATGTTTTTCACTGGTTTAAGGCATTTTTATCATTAACTAATTTTATCTATTTTTGCTGCTAAAATAAAATCGCTTTCCGCAAGTCCTTTAATCGCGTGAGTAAAAATTTTTATTTTACAGTAACCCCACCCAAAAGAAATGTCAGGGTGATGATTTTCCTCTTCAGCTATATTACCAACTTTATTAACAAATTTCTGACTTTCCTCAAAATTCTTAAATTTAAAACCTTTAGTTAAATAAAAACTTTTATCATCATTATTTTTTACATCCCAACCGTCAACTCTTTTTAAGTATTTGTGTATTTCGCTTGTATCGAATGGTGGAATATTTCCCTCACATGCTACACATTTTTTTTTTGATAGATCTTCCATAATATGGAGCGGGCAAAGGGGTTCGAACCCTCGACCTTCTCGTTGGCAACGAGACGCTCTACCACTGAGCTATGCCCGCAATAAAAATAGTATAGTATACGTATCAATGTATGGTCAACCTTTATAAAATGCCGCTATCGGTGAGTTGATTTTTTTATTATAATAATTTTATGAAAAAGTTTCCAGACACCATACCTGTCTTTCCTTTAAGTGGAGTAATATATTTTCCTAAGACAAATCTTCCGTTAAATATATTTGAGGAAAGATACCTTAGTCTAGTTAATGATGCTTATAATAATGATCAATTAATGGGCATGGTTCAATCGAAAAAGGAAGATAGTAGTGTTTATCAAATAGGATGTTTAGGAAAAATAAGCGACTTGCAAAAAATAAAAGATGGAAGAATTTTGATTAACTTAACTGGTATTTCAAGATTTAAAATATTAGAGGAAGTTTCTAACAATAAATTATACAGAGAGTTTAAAGTTGACTATTCTAACTTCGAGAATGATATTAAAGACGCAAAAAATGTTGAAGATACAAGGCCCCTTATGGATAAAGCAAAAACTTTCTTTAAAAGAAACGGACTTTTGTTAAATTGGAAAGAATTTGATAAACTAGATCAATCACAAAAAATTAATACATTATCTATGATAGCCCCCGTTACAAATGAAGAAAAGCAAAAATTGCTAGAAGCAATATCAATGAAAGAAAAAATTAACGTACTTGAAAGTATAATTAGTTTTTATTTGTACGAAACAGGTTTGAATAATCAGACTATACAATAAACTAGAATTAATTTGCTGATTTGTTCATAGAATCGAAAAAGTCAGCGTTATTTTTCGTATTTTTTAACTTTGCTATTAAGAATTCTATTCCATCCATTGTACCCATCGGGCTTATAATTCTTCTTAATACATTCATCTTAGAAAGATCATCTTTTTCAAATAATAGCTCTTCTCTTCTTGTTCCTGATCTTGTTATGTCAAGAGCGGGGTAAATTCTTTTATCGGCGACTTTTCTATCAAGAATTAATTCTGAATTTCCGGTACCTTTAAACTCTTCAAAAATAACTTCATCCATCCTACTACCTGTATCAATTAAAGCCGTAGAGATTATAGTTAATGATCCCCCTTCTTCAACATTTCTTGCTGCTCCGAAAAATCTCTTTGGCCTTTGGAGTGCATTAGCATCTACACCGCCGGTTAAGACTTTTCCTGAACTTGGAATAACAGCATTATATGCCCTACCTAATCGAGTAATTGAATCTAATAAAATAACAACATCTTTTTTATGTTCTACCAACCTTTTAGCTTTTTCAATTACCATCTCTGCAACAGCAACGTGTCTTGATGCCGGCTCATCAAATGTTGAAGCCACTACTTCCCCTTTTACAGATCTTTGCATATCTGTAACTTCTTCAGGCCTCTCATCAATTAACAGAACCATTAAATAACATTCCGGATGATTAGCAGTTATTGATTGTGCTATATTTTGGAGAATTATAGTCTTTCCTGCTCTTGGGGGTGAAACAATTAGTGATCGCTGTCCTTTACCTATTGGGCTAACTAAATCTATTAATCTTGCTGTATTGTCGGGTTTTTTTTCAATTTTTGTGCTTTCGACTTCTAATTTAATCCTCTCATTTGGATAAAGGGGGGTTAGGTTATCAAAGGCAATTTTGTTTTTTCCTTTTTCTGGTTCATCAAAATTAATTTTATTTACTTTTAGTAAAGCAAAATACCTTTCCGCATCTTTTGGGCCTCTTATTTCACCTTCAACCGAGTCTCCTGTTCTCAAACCAAATCTTCTTATTTGACTTGGGCTTACATAAATATCATCTGGTCCAGGCAAATAATTAGACTCGATTGCTCTTAAAAAACCGAAACCATCTTGCAATACTTCCAGCACCCCTGTTGCAGTAATTTGCTCATTTTTTTCTGCTAATTTTTTTAAAATCGCAAAAAGAATTTCTTGCTTTCTTAATGTACTAGGATTTTCAATACCAAGCTTTTCGGCTTCATTAATTAGCTCGGCTGGGTTCTTTTGCTTTAGTTCTTGTAAATTCATGAGGTTAAGTTGATTATTGGGAAGTATTAAAAATATATGTCTTTTTTAGAAAAATTCAAGACCTTTTATAATGGCTTAAAAATCACAAGAAATACAGTGACAATAAGTATTATTGTAGGCACTTCATTTATAATTCTAAAGTACTTTGAAGGTTTAGTATTATTGTCCATTGCAAATTCTCCAAGATATTTTCCAAGTAAAAAATGATAAAAGGTTAATATAATAACTAGTGCTGTTTTAGCTTGCATCCATAATTCGGAAAAAACACTAAATCCGAGACTATGGATTAATAACACACCAAATAACCAAGATAGCAACATAGCTGGCATCATGATATAATTATAAAGTTTTCTTTCCATTGTTTTAAATACTGTTTTTTGAGATTCATGATTTGCTTCTGAATGATAAACGAATATTCTTGGTAAATACAAAAGTCCTGCCATCCATGAAATAACTGCTATCAGATGTAATGATTTGAACAAGAGATAAATATTCATCTTTAAATATATTTTTTAACTAGCTTTTCAAACAAATTGATATGATCTGAATTATCATTAAGGCATGGTATTAAATCAAAATTTTTACCGCCATTTTCTATAAAGCTTTCTCTTCCTTGAATATCGATTTCCTCTAAAGTTTCCACACAATCAGAAGCAAAACCTGGACAAATAACTAATAGGTTTTTAATTCCTTTGCTTGGTAAACTTTCTAAGGTTTTGTCTGTATAAGGTGTCAGCCACTCTTGAGGCCCAAATCTTGATTGGAAAGTTGTCTTAATATCTATTTCATCAAAATTTTCTTTCATAAGTCTTGTGGTTTTGTGACAGTAGCAGTGATATGGATCTCCTTTATCGAAATATCTTTTGGGAATGCCATGATATGAGGATATTATTAAGTCTGGTTTCCAACTTATGCTTTCTAATTTTTCTTTAACACTTTTTATGAGGGCATCTATGTATATGGGTTCGCTTTCATAATGAGGTATTACTTGTAAACTTGGTTGCCACCTCATACCCATGAGCGACCTATAGACTTCATCACAAACAGTTGCTGTTGTTGCTGCTGCATATTGCGGATATAAAGGAAGGATTATTATATTTTCACACCCAGCATCTTTGAGATTATTGAGTTTTGATTTTATACTAGGATTCCCGTATCTCATTGCGAAATCGACGATAAGTTTTTCATTCCCTATTTTACTATTTAATTTTTTTGCCTGGCTTCTTGTAAAATAGAGCAAAGGGGACTCGTTAGAGTCTTTTCTCCAAATTTTTTTATATGCGTGTGCTGTTTTCGATGGTCTAAAAGTAAGTATAAATAAGTTTAAAATGATTTGCCACAGCACAGGGTTAACTTCGATTACCCTTCTATCAGATAGGAACTCTTTTAAATATTTTCTTATATCCCACCAACTTGTAGAGTCTGGCGTTCCTAAATTTACTAGGAGAATACCGGTTTTACCGAATTTTACTTCTGGGTGATCGTTCTGCATTATTAATAGTCTCTATAAAATTTTATTAGTTTATCTACTTTTTCTGGGTTTGTTTCTGGTAACATACCATGTCCTAGATTAAAAACATAAGGCAAACCTTTAAATGCGTCTAAATATTTTCTAACATTATTGTAAATTTCTTCATCAGATAATAACAAAATTTTTGGGTCTAGACCGCCCTGAATTACTGTACCTTTAAGATTTTGTTTAGCCCACTTAGGATCAACATTGTAATCTATATTTATCCCATCAGGTTTTACTAAATTATTAAAATCTTCATAGTTCTCCCCTATTCCTCTTGGAAAACAAATTACTGGTATACCTTTTTTTTTACAAAACTCTACGATTTTAAAGTTTGGAACATAACAAAAACTATTAAGATCTTCTTGTGGTATTAGTCCGGCCCAAGAATCAAAAATTTGAACTACATCAGCTCCAGCTTTAATTTGATTATCGATATGTAAACAGAGATAGTTTATTAATTTTTCCAATACTAAAACAATTTCATTTTTTTTCTTGTTAATTATCTTTAAGTCAATTTCTTTTTTATTTAATTTAGCTCCAAACATGTATATTAATAAAGTCCATGGAGCTCCTATAAAAGATATTAATGATTTTTCTTTATCTAATTTTTTTCTAGTTATTTCTATTGCCTTGTAAACTGGTTTAAGTTTTTCAATAAAATCAATGTCGTTATTTTTTAAAAAATTATTAAGATTAAAATTTTCTAATTTTGGTCCATGATTTTTTAAAAATTCAACTTTTTGATTGAGAGCATAAGGTACCATTAATATGTCTGAAAAAATTATTGCAGAATCCAAATTGAACCTTTTAATAGGTTGTAAGGTGATTTCAGAACTTAACTCACTATTCAGACAAAGATTAATAAAATTTTGATTTTGTGATCTAATTTTTTTAAATTCAGGCAGATAACGGCCTGCTTGTCTCATAAACCAGACTGATTTACAAATTTTTTTATTTATTAAGATTTCTTTAAGATTGCTCATTAAATAATTAAAAGTTTAAAAGTATAATTTAAGCTTTAGGTCCTGTTAATTGGTTATATAACGAATTATACAATTTTTATACATGGTGACATTTATAAGTTTCTTCGATTTTATTGAGTTTTATGACTTTATTTATTTTATAAACATTAAAAAATCCTTATTATCAACATCCAATAAATTGTTAAAATATTGTTGATTAATGTTAGTCTTTTTTTTTAGAATTTTCTTTAAATGTAAAACATTGATTAATTAATATTTTATTAACAAAGTTATGAACGAAAAATACAATGTATATCTTGTGTCTGACTCAACTGGTGAAACTCTAGATAGAATATTTTTATCTTTAAAATCTCAATTTGCAAATTTTGAATATGAAAAGAAAGAATTTGCTTTTGTTAGAACTGAGCAACAAATTGATAAAATTATCAAAGAATGTAACAAAATCGAGAATGCAATAATATTATACACGATTGTTGAAACTAAATTGGCTAAATATCTTGCTAGTCAAAGTGAAAAATTTTCTGTTCCTTGTTTCGGTGTTTTAGGAAATTTAATTTTGAGTTTTTCAAAACTTTTAAACCAAAAAGCAATTCATAAGCCTAGTGCACAGCACGTTTTAGATGAAGATTATTATAAAAGAATAGAAGCTATTCAGTTTACCATGTCCCATGATGATGGGAAAAAAGTAGATGATTTGAAAAATGCGGATGTAATTTTATTAGGTGTTAGTAGAACGAGCAAAACCCCTACATCAATATATCTAGCTAATAGAGGCTATAAAACAGTCAACATACCTTTAGTATTAGATCAAAAAATTCCAGATGAACTAAAAAAAAATAATTCTTCATGTATAATTGGTTTAATTGCAGACCCAGAGAGATTATCGGATATTAGAAGAAACAGAGTAGCAATAATGAAAGATCAAAAATTAAAAGATTATACTAATTTAGACTCTATAAAAAAAGAGGTGGAAGACTCAAAAAATCTTTTTAAAAGGAATAACTGGCCTATTATTGATGTTACAAGAAGATCTGTTGAGGAAACGGCAGCTTCAATTTTAAAAATTATAGATATAAAGAAAAGTAAATGAAAATTATTTTAGCATCTAAGAGTGGTGTAAGAAAAAAAATTTTAGATAAATATAAAATTGATAACGAGGTTATCGTTTCAAATGTAGATGAAGATGAAATTAAGAACTCACTTTTATTGGAAGGAGCGAGCCCAATGATGATTTCAAAAAATTTGGCAGAGATAAAATCGATAAAAGTAAGCACCAAAAATCCAGACCGGTTAATTTTAGGAGCAGATAGTGTAATTTCATTAAACGATGAACTTATAAACAAACCCAAAACCAGAGATGAAGCTTTATCAATCCTAAAGAAACTGAATAATTCAGTGCACTACTTAATCAGCTCTGTATGTATTTCAAAAAATGGATCCATGATTTGGAATCATACTGACTCATCGGAGTTAAAAATGAAAAATCTTACTGAAAATTTATTAGTTGATTATTTAAATAAAATTAAAACAGAAACTTTACTTGCTTATGGTGTATATCAAATTGAAGCCAATGGTTTAGATTTATTTGAATATATTAAAGGAGATAAAGATTCTATAATGGGATTACCAATAAGACAGATTATCAATTACATTAATCAATATAAAAAATGAAAAAAAAATTTGGTATAATCGGCAATCCTATTAAACACTCTTTATCACCTGTATTGCATAATTATTGGTTTGAAAAATATGGTCTGAACGCAACCTATTCCATAATCGAAGCAGAAGATAGAGATCTTAAAAACATAATAAAAAAAATTAGAGATCGAGAACTTACTGGAATAAATGTTACTTTACCATTTAAACAAAAAATAATACATCAAACTGATAGAATTATTAATGATGCTGAATTCACTGGATCCGTAAATACTATTTTACTCGATAATGATAAGATAATCGGTGAGAATACAGATGTGTATGGTCTACAAGCTGCTTACTTAAAAGAAATAGATAACTGCGGGAGCAAAGATGCATTGGTAATTGGAGCTGGTGGCGTCTCACCCTCAGTAATTTTGTCCTTACAGAAATCTGGCGTAAAAAAAATTTCAATAACAAATCGAACTAACGAAAAGTGTATATTCCTTAAGAAAAAGTTTAATTACTTAAGTATTATCCCTTGGAAAAATTTAGAAAATGAAATAAAAAATTTTGATATAATTATCAATGCTACAAGTTTAGGTTTAAAAGATTTCGAGGATTTTAACTTTAATTTCTCAAATACAAAAGCGAGCGTTATTTATATAGATACAATTTATAATCCCTTAGAAACGAAAACTTACCGTTTTCTTAAAGAGGAGGGAAAAAAAGTTTTTAACGGACTTGATATGTTTATTTATCAGGGACAAAAATCTTTTTATTTATGGAATAAAATTAATCCTGAAATTGATAATGGAATAATTGAATTACTAAATTCAAAATTAAAATGATTAAAATTGGAATTACAGGGTCTTTAGCATCTGGCAAAACAACCGCCAGTAAAATATTATCTAAAAACCGTGGGCCTCTTTTTAGTGCAGATATAGAGGTGAAGGAACTTTATAAACGAAAAAGTTTTAAATCGCTTTTAAAAAAAAAATTTGGTTTAGAGAATAATAGACAAATAAAAAAGTCTATTAGAAGATTAGTACTAAAAAATAAGAGAAATTTAAAAAAACTTGAAAAAATAATTCACCCCCTAGTAAGATTAAAAATGAGAAAATTTATCTCTAAAAATAAAAATAAAAAGATTCTTTTTTTTGAAATACCACTATTAATTGAGAGTAAATTAATGAAGTATTTTAACGTTTTAATTTTTATAAAAGCAAAAGAAAAATTAAGGCTAAGAAGGTTTATGTTAAAAAAAGGTGATAAGAAATTATTTAAGTTTCTAAATAATCAACAAATCATTGATAAGCATAAGATTAAATTTTGTGATCACGTAGTTGTAAATGATAAGAATTTATATATTTTAAAAAAAAAACTTTTACATATAATAAGTGATTATGAGTGAAGTATTTTTAGATACGGAAACAACTGGTCTATCATTTAAAGATGGCCACAAAATTGTTGAAATTGCTTGTATTGAAACTAATGATTTGATCCCGACTGGTAATATTTTCCATAAGTTAATAAATCCTAAAAGAAATATGCCAAACGAAGCTTTTAAGGTTCACGGTTTTTCTGAAGATTTTTTAAAAGATAAAGAGACTTTTGATGAAATTGCAGAAGATTTTTTAAATTTTATTAAAAATAAAAAAATTATTATACATAATGCTCCATTTGATTTGAGTTTTTTAGATGGAGAACTGAGACTAAGTCAAAAAGAGAAAATTAATAAAAGATTAGTGATTGACTCGTTAGATATAGCTAGAAACAAATTTCCTGGAACCTCGAATTCTCTAGATGCCTTATGTAAAAGATTTAACATAGATCTCTCCCGTAGAACAAAGCACAATGCATTATTAGATTGCGAGTTATTGAGAGAAGTTTATATAAATTTGCTAGATGTTAAAGAACCTAGATTTAATCTTGCAAATAATTTTTCTGAACAAAGCATTAGTAAAGTAAAAGATTATGAAAAAAAAATAGTAAAAATTTCAGAGGATGAGTTAGAAAAACACAAAAATTTTTTGAAATCTGAGCTTAAAAAAAACTTTTATTGAACTTTTTTCACTCTATATAATTTTTCAAAATCAACTTTCTCATTTATTTTCACATCCTTAAAACCTGAATTTTCAAATAAAAAAACAAAAATTTGTCTTAACTCAAAATAAATCTCAGTTGGAACCTTAATAAGTATAATTTTTTCTATTTCCTCCTTTTGTAAATTTTTTTTGTGCAATTCCACAATAGTTGAATAAATTATTTTAGTTTCAATTTTTTCAAAGTCATCTTTAATAGGCAAAAGACTTAAGCTTGTTAAAACTTCAATTATATTTTGGTTAACCTGATTGCTTTTAATATCAATATTTATTTTATAATTAGATATGTTTTTAGATAAAAGAAAAAATGTTTTCGGATTAGGAATATTAAATTTTAAGTCTTTGATATATTTCCCTATAATTTTATAGTTCATCTTTTTTATCTATTATTTCACCTTCGATAGTTTTTTCTTGATCTTTTTCTTTTGTTTTGGTCTTTGTTTTCAGAGTTATTTTAAATAATATTCTCCTTGTAAAAGGGATCAACAGAAGAAAACCAATAGAGTCTGTAAAAAAACCAGGTATGATCAATAACAACGCTGCTATCGCTATAGATGCCCCCGACATTATTTCGTAAATTGGCATCTTGTTTTGATAAATGTTAATCATTCCTGACTTTAAAGTCTGAATTCCTTGTAGTTTCGCGAAATAGACACCAATAACTGCTGTAAGAAAAATTAGAGCTAGTGTATTTAAGGCTCCTATTTGACCTCCTATCTTAATTAATAAGAATATTTCAAGCGCTGGTATCCCAATAAAAATAATAAAAAATGGGTTCATTTGTCTGATACAAAAATATATGATTAATGTATATTTATCAAATTATGAGTAATAGTTTTGGTTATTTAGATATAATTTTATTAGGCATGATCGCAGGATTTATAATTTTGCGACTTAGAAGTATTTTGGGCAGAAAAACTGGGCATGAGTCTAAAGTTTACCCAACCTTTGCTGAAAAAGATTTTCATGTCCCGAAGAACGAGGTTAAACCTGCAAAGCAAGATCTCGAGAGTTTAGAGGGAAATGAAAAGAAAGAATTTTTAAGAGGTGCAGAAATTGCTTATGAAAGTATTCTTAGCTCTTTTGCAACAGGCGATTTAATAAAATTAAAAAATTTATTATCCCCTAACATGTTTTCTAATTTTTCTGACGCAATCAAGTCTAGAAACAAAGATGGAATAAAATCTGAATTCACATTTGTTGGTGTGAAAGAGTCTTCTGTAGAAAAATACGAAAAAATCAAGGATAATTTATTTGCTACCGTAAAATTTGTTGCCGAAGTTATTTCTGTCAAGAAAGATAAAGATAACAAAATAATAGAGGGTAACCCCGATAAAATTAAATTCGTAACAGATAGTTGGAAATTTACTAAAAATATAAAACAAAAAGGCCCTAATTGGTATTTGTCTGAAATTATCAGTAAGTGATTAAGAAAAAAGATCCTAGCCAAGAAGATAAAAAAACTTGGGATGAATATATCAAGAACCCATCGGATATTTACGATAAAGATCAAGTAACTTCTGATAGTACTCAGAGAAGAGAGCGTTATAAATTTGATCTACATGGTTTTACTTTAGATGAAGCAAACAACAAAGTAAAAGAAATCATAGAATATTGTATAAAAAAGAAATTTAAAGAGTTATTGCTAATAACTGGAAAAGGAATTCATTCAACAAATGATGAAGATGCATACATATCTAAAAACCTAGGAAAATTAAAATATTCTGTTCCTGAATTCATAAAAACTTCAGAATTAAACAAATTTATTATTTCAATCAATAATGCCGAAAAAAAAGATGGTGGTGAAGGAGCAATAATAATTAGGTTGAGAAATTTATAATATAAATTTTGATAAATCAGTATCTTTTACTAAATTTCCTAAGTTGTCTTGTACATATTTTTGATTAACTGTGATTGTTTCTCCTGCTCTATCAGTCGCATTAAAACTAATATCATCCAAAACTTTTTCTATAATAGTATGAAGTCTTCTGGCACCAATATTTTCAACTGATGAATTCACTTCAGCTGAAATTTTAGCAAGCATATCAATCCCATCATCTGTAAATTCAAGATTTACGTTTTCAGTTTTCAACAATTCTTTATATTGTTTTATTAAGCTGTTATCCGGCTCTTTAAGAATTCTTTTGAAATCTTCCTCTTTAAGTGCGTCCAATTCAACTCTTATTGGCAATCTACCTTGTAATTCCGGTAATAAATCAGAAGGCTTAGCTAATTGAAATGCACCCGAAGCTATGAATAAGATATGATCAGTTTTAATTGGACCATGCTTTGTACTTACAGTCGTTCCCTCTATCAAAGGCAATAGATCTCTTTGAACACCTTCTCTAGAAACATCCCCACCTACTCTATCACTTCTAGCAGAAACTTTGTCAATCTCGTCTAAGAAAACAATTCCATTCTCCTCTGTAGCTTTTTTTGCTTCAGTAATAATTTTATCTTCTTCGATCATTTTGTCTGATTCTTGAGCAACTAGAATATCGTGAGACTCTTTTACAGTCATTTTTTTCTTTTTGCCTTTTTTACCACCCATAGATTTCCCGAGAATATCTCCAAGATTTACCATTCCCACATTTCCACCAGGCATTCCAGGTATTTCAAAGCTTTTTAGTGGGTTGGAAGTGTTTTGAACTTCAATTTCAATCTCATTATTGTCCAAGTCACCTGTTCTTAATCTTTTTCTAAAACTCTCTCTTGTTGCAACACTTGCTTTATTACCCACAAGTGCATCTAATACTTTCTCTTCTGCTTTCAATTCTGCTTTTGCTTTAACTTCTTTTCTCTTCTTTTCTCTCTCCATAGCTATAGCAATTTCAATTAAATCTCTTATAATTTGTTCTACATCTCTCCCAACATATCCAACTTCTGTAAATCTAGTAGCTTCAACTTTTATAAAAGGAGCCTCAGCCAGTTTAGACAATCTTCTGGATATTTCTGTCTTACCTACACCTGTAGGACCTATCATCAAAATGTTTTTGGGAAGAACCTCGTCTCTCATTTCATCTGAAAGAGCTTGTCTTCTCCATCTATTTCTTAAAGCAACAGCTACTGCCTTTTTTGCATCTTTTTGACCAATTACGTATCTGTCTAACTCAGAAACGATTTCTCTAGGAGACAAAGCGCTCACTTTAGACGTTTGTTTATCTTTTTTTACTACTTTTAAATTTGTAACTTTATTTGTTGGCGCCATGTTATACTTTTTCCACTGTAACGTTATTATTAGTAAATACACATATGTCCGATGCAACTTTAATAGATTTTCTTGCTATATCTTCTGCACTCATATCAGTTTCAGCTAATACTTTTGCAGCTGCAAGTGCGTAATTACCACCTGACCCAATCCCAATTATTCCATCCTCTGGTTCTAAAACATCTCCTGTTCCAGAAATTATAAAACTGTGTTTTTTATCAGCTACAGCCATCAATGCCTCTAATCTTCTTAAAAATTTATCACTTCTCCAATCTTTAGCTAGCTCTACTGCTGCTCTTTGTAAATTACCTGCATGTTTTTCTAATTTTGCTTCTAATCTTTCAAACAAGGTAAGTGCATCAGCAGTTGAGCCTGCGAATCCTGCTATTACTCCTCTACTTTCAATTTTCCTTACTTTCTTGGCTTTACTTTTTAAAACAGTATTACCTAAGCTAACTTGACCGTCCCCAGCCACAACAGTTTCACCATTTTTTCTAAGCAAGACAATCGTTGTTCCATGCCACTTTTCAGCTGTATTCATGATGTTATATGTGGAGATTATTTTTAGATCTTCAATAGTAAATCTGATTTATTGATAAAATGACCGATTATATGTATATCAAAGATAATTCAGACTTAATTTATGGCAAGAAAAGCAAAGATTAGTAGAAAAACAAAAGAAACCAGTATTTCTGTTTCCGTTAATTTAGACGGTAAAGGTAAATATAAAATTAAAACTGGGATTGGTTTTCTTGATCATATGTTAGAACAACTATCTAAACATTCCTTAATCGATTTAGAGGTAAGTGCTAAAGGTGATACTCATATTGACTTACACCACACTACAGAAGATACAGGTATAGCTATTGGCGAAGCTATTAAAAAAGCAGCTGGCAACCGAAAAGGAATAACGAGATATGCATCAACAATGATACCAATGGATGAAACTTTAAGTCGAGTCTCAATTGATGTTTCTAATAGACCATATTTAATCTGGAAAGTTAATTTACCGGTTGAGAAACTTGGTGAGATGGATACAGAATTGTTTAAAGAATGGTTTCAAGCATTTTCCCAATCTGCCGGAGTTACTTTACATATAGAAAATATTTATGGTGAAAATAGCCACCACAAAATTGAGTCTTGTTACAAAGGTTTAGCTAGATCATTAAAAGATGCATTAGCAATAGATAAAAGAATTAAAAACTCAATACCTTCGACAAAAGGCTCTATTTAATTTTGATGAACGTCACAATTGTTGACTACCAATCGGGCAATATAAGCTCAGTCATTAACTCTTTTACAGAGGTAGCTAAAGGCAAAATAAATTTAGAAGTCACATCAGACATAAAAAAAATTAAATCAAGCGATAAGATTGTTTTGCCAGGTCAAGGTTCATTTAAAAGCTGTGTAGACTCTTTAAACAGTATAGATGGATTAGTTGAAACGCTTAAAGAATTTGCGATTACAAATAAAAAACCTTTGCTAGGCATTTGTGTAGGTTTACAAATGTTTGCTGACATTGGTTATGAAGAGGCAGAAACAAAAGGACTAGGTTGGATTTCTGGTAAAGTTTCAAAAATTGATAATCAAAATGGAAAATTTAAACTTCCACATATCGGTTGGAACGAAATTGAAATTCAAAAAGAAAGTAAAATTTTTAAAGATATTAAAAATAAATCGCACATGTACTTCGTGCACAGTTATGAGTTTATCCCTAAGGATAAATCCGTTATTTCAGCAACAATAGATTATTCATCAAAAATTGTTTGTTCGGTTGAAAGAGATAATTTGTTCGGAACACAGTTTCACCCTGAGAAAAGTGATAAAATAGGATTAAAAATAATTGATAACTTTATGAAACTTTAATGAAAATATTCCCTGCTATAGATATTAAAGATAAAAAGTGTGTGAGATTAATCAAAGGAAATTTTGAAAACAAAACTGAATATAAAACCTCACCTATTGATCAAGCAGGAAAATATAAAAACCATGGCTTTAAAAATTTACATATTGTAGATTTAGATGGAGCGCTGACCGGTAAGACAGTTAATTTAAACATTATTCAGGAAATTGTGAGTAAATACGATTTAAAAATTGAAATAGGAGGTGGTGTTAGATCTTTGAATAGTATTAAGCAATATATTGATGCAGGTGTTGAGAAAGTTATCTTAGGAAGTGGTGCTATTAAAAATAAAGAATTTTTAAAAGAGGCTTGTGAAAAGTTCAAAGGTCAAATTGCTTTAGGATTAGACGCAAAGGATGGAAATCTCTCAGTATCAGGTTGGAAAGAAAATCTTAATATCAAAACCTTAGACTTTCTCGAAGAAGTCAACAGTTATGGAGTGAGCAGAATTATTTACACAGATATAAATAGAGATGGAATGAAAACTAGCCCTAATTTTGACGAAACTGTAAAAATTGCAGAACTATCTAATTGTCCAGTAGTTATTTCGGGAGGTGTTTCCTCTATGAATGATATTAAGAAAGCTAAAGAATTAAAAAATAATAAAATTGAAGGCATCATTGTTGGTAAAGCTATTTATGATGGTGATATCAAACTAGATGAGCTAGCGAAGGAAATCAGTGCTTAAAAATAGAATTATACCTTGTTTAGATGTTAAGAACGGAAGAGTAGTTAAGGGCATTAACTTTGTCGAACTGAAAGATGCTGGAGATCCAGTTGAACAAGCTAAGATCTACAGCGACGGCGGAGCTGATGAGATTTGTTTTTTAGATATTACTGCATCAAATGAAAACAGAGAGACAATTATCGACATTGTAAGAAAAACAGCAAAAGAATGTTTCGTTCCTTTGACTGTTGGTGGTGGGGTTAGAACTATTCAGAATATAACTGATTTATTATTAGCTGGAGCAGATAAAGTTTCTATTAATACAGCAGCAGTTAAAGATATTAGTTTTGTAAAAGAGGCGTCCAAAAAATTTGGCTCTCAATGTATTGTTGTGGCTATCGATGCCAAAAAAGTTTTAGATAATAAATGGGAAGTTTTTACTCACGGCGGAAGAAATAAAACAGGTATTGATGCTGTAGAATTTGCTAAACAAGTTGAAACAAATGGAGCTGGTGAAATTTTATTAACCTCTATGGATAGAGACGGAACAAAGTCTGGTTATGATGTTGAATTATTAAAAGTAATTACAGATAGCACTAATATTCCTGTTATTGCTTCTGGGGGAGTTGGGACTTTAGATCACCTGTACGACGGCATAGTTAAAGGTGGGGCGAGTGCAGTTCTAGCAGCTTCTATTTTTCACTATGGTGAATATAAAATAAAAGAAGTTAAAGAATATTTGAATTCTAAGAATGTATCAGTAAGATTATAAGATGTTTGAAAATCTAGAGCAGTTAATGAAAATTATAAGAGAAAGAAAAAATTCTTCTCTAGATAAATCTTATACAAATAAACTTCTCAATGATAAAAGCTTAAGTGTTGCAAAAGTTAAAGAGGAGATAGGAGAATTAATAGAGGCTGTTGAACAAGGTTCAAATAAAATACACGAGGCGGCAGATGTAATTTATCATTTGATGGTTTATCTTGAGGCCAATAATATAAAGGTTGAAGATGTAATGAGTGAACTAAAAAAAAGACAAAAATGAGCTACGATAAAAACAATATATTTGCAAAAATTCTTAGAGGAGAAATCCCGTGTAAAAAAGTTTATGAAAACGAACATGTTTTAGCTTTTCATGATATTAATCCTCAAAAGAAAGTGCATGTATTAGTAATACCAAAAGGCGAATATGTTGATCTAGATGATTTCAATACTAAAGCCTCTGATAAAGAGATAGTTGAATTAAATAAAGCAGTTACACATGTAGCAAACTTAATGGGCTCAAAAGATAAAGGTTATAGAGCTCTTACAAATATCGGTAGTGATGGAGGACAAGAAGTTCCTCATCTACATTTTCATATTTTTGCCGGTGAAAAAATAGGAAAGATGGTTAGCTAATGGTTTCTAGGGTTAGAAGATATTTTTTAGAGATAAAAGATTTTTCACAGACTATAGATCTAAACCTTCCTGAAAATTACAAAATTATTTTAGATAATAAAGACAATTTTCATCTAAATAAATTCTTTTACAAACAAATAGGTTTAGATCATTTTTGGAGAGACAGGTTGTTATGGTCTGATAGCGAGTGGGTGAAATATGTAACTAATAAAAATTTAGAAACTCACGTTTTAAAAAAAGGAGAAGATCTAGTTGGTTATTATGAACAGGAATATCATCCTAGTTCTAATGAAGTCGAATTAATAAATATGGGAGTGCTAAAAGAATTTAGAGGTTTAAAACTTGGGTCAACTCTAGTTAATCACGCTATTGCTAGCGCATCAAGAAAGAATCCAAGAAGAATGTGGGTTCACACTTGTAGCTTAGATCACAAACATGCGCTGCAAAATTACAAGTCAAAAGGTTTTGAAATTTTTAAAGAGGAAGAAATCGATTTCGTAGCTTAATTCATCTCGGGAATTTTAAAAGTTCCTTTTTTAAAAACATCATTCTTAGCAATTATATTTAAAGAGAAATTTATATTGTTGTTATACTGGTCAATTATTTGCCAACCTTTTAAATCTAATGTTTTCTTGTCAAAAAAAACTGTTATCTCGTTATTATCCAAATAAACTAACTTTATAATTTGATCGGATAATTCTATCTCTCCAGATTTTACAATTTCTAAAAGTTTATCTTTATATAAAATATTTAGGAATGGTGATTTTGAAATAGGATAATAATATGTTTTATTATATCTTTTCTGAGTTATAGCTAACCTTTTTTTATTTATTATTAATTCCTTTTTCTTATTATCAAAATAATCACATTTTAATTTTCCAGGGAATTCTAAAAGACAACTCCCCTTCTCAGTTTTTTCATTCACCACTTGATCAAAGGTAAATTCTAATGAATTTAAATTATTTAATTGTGTTACTATTTGATCTTTTTCATCAGCAGAGAGACTTACTGATAATAAAATAAATATTGCGAAAATTTTATAGCACTTCACGTTTACCAACATGATTTGCTTTACTGACAATACCTTTTTCTTCCATCATATCAATAATTCTAGCTGCTCTATTATAGCCAATTTGTAATTTTCTTTGTAAGAAACTCGTTGAAGCTTTTCCTTCTGACTTAATTATATCGACTGCTTGTGAATATAGTTCATCTTCATCGCCGTCTCCCTCCGTAGCTGAAGAAGCTTCATTACTTGTATGAGCTGTAATTTCATCCATATAATCCGGCTCACCCTGTGCTCTGATGGAGTTAACAATTTTTTCTATCTCACTCTCTGAAACAAATGGACCGTGAATTCTAACAATTCTATTCGCTGAAGACATGAACAACATATCGCCTTTACCCAACAATTGTTCAGCACCTTGCTCACCTAATATTGTTCTACTATCTATTTTAGAGCTCACTTGAAAAGAGACTCTAGTTGGAAAATTTGCTTTAATTGTACCAGTAATAACATCAACACTTGGTCTTTGCGTAGCCATAATAATATGTATCCCTGCAGCTCTTGCCATTTGTGATAATTTTTGAATGTAGTTTTCTATTTCTTTGCCAGCAACAAGCATTAAGTCTGACATCTCATCAACAACTACAACAATATAAGGCATTTTTAATTTGTGTTTAGCATTGTAACCATCGATGTTTCTTACCCCCACCTTACTCATTAGTTTATATCTGCTATTCATTTCTTTGACTGTCCAAGCCAAAGCAGATGTTGCTTTTTTTGCATCAGTAATCACTGGAGTTAATAAATGAGGAATGCCTTCGTAAGTTGACAATTCTAACATCTTAGGATCGATTAAAATAAATTTACAAAGATCAGGGTTTAATTTGTAAAGCAATGAAACAATAATTGTATTAATGCAAACTGATTTACCCGAACCTGTAGTACCTGCAATTAATAAGTGAGGCATAGACGTAAGATCTCCAACGATAGGCATGCCAGATATACTTTTTCCAAGCGCAATAGGTAATTTTACATCTTTCTTTTGAAACTTTTCATAAGAGATAATTTCTCGTAGCGATACACTTTCTCTTGTCTCGTTTGGTATCTCGATACCCACTGTATTTTTGCCAGGAATTACCGAAACCCTTGCAGATGTTGAACTCGTATTTCGCGCCAAATCTTCTGACAAATTTATTATTTTTGAAACTTTCACCCCAGGGGCTGGTTCAAATTCATATAAACTAACAACTGGACCATTATTGATAGCTTTAATCTTCCCATCAATACCAAAATCTAAAAGAATTTTTTCCATAAACTCACCATCAGGACGATTTTTATTTAATTCTGTTGCACTAAGTTTTGTAGAACTTTTGTCTAAATAATCTATTGCTGGTAGTTTATATTTTGATCTTAAACTAGTTGTGGGTTTTTCTGATTGATTTAAGTCATCAAAAAAAAATGATTGTTGTGGTCGCTCAATGATTTCACTTTTCCCCTCTTTAGGATCCGCTTCTAAATTCACATCAGGAATAGTATTTTCTTTTCTTCTAAACAATGAAGCAATTACAGAAAAAGTCCCAGTAATTATTTTCTTTATATTCAAATCTGCTGAAAAGATAAAAAAGATTAAAGTAAGCAATAACAAACCATAAGCAGAGTAAGTGTTATCGATATATGGAAACCATGTACTTAAAAACTCATAACCAATCTTTCCGACAAAACCTGAGTTGCCGTTATCAATAAGCCAAAATGAATTGTTAAAAGTAATATAAATAAAAATGGTACCTAAAACTAAATATGAAACTACTAGAAATAATTTTAAAATTATTCTTTTGATTTCTTTTTGAATAATTAAATTAATTCCCCAGAATAAAAAATTAGCTAAAATTAAAAATGAAACAAGACCAAAACTCTGTAAGAGAAAATCAGCAATACTACTGCCATAGACTCCAAAGAAATTTTTGATCTCAAATTCTCTATCACCGTAGACAAATGAAGGATCTTCTGGTGAATATGTTGTAAAAGCTATTGCTAAACCGATACTCGTAGAAATTAAGATTAACCCTATAAATTCAAAGGTTCGTTTTTTTAAAAAATTTGTTACACTATTTAAAAAGTTTGTATTCATAACGAATCGTTTTACGTACTTTTTACCATTTTTATGAAAGTGATAAAAATTTTAATATGAAAAAACAGAGAATTTGCATAGTTGGAGATGGTCTTTCAGGTCTAATGACTGCTTTAGCTTTAAATGAATTAGAAGGTTTAGAAGTCCACTTGATATCTAAGAAAAAAAAGCATTCTAAAGATAGACGAACAACAGCTATTTCTGCCTCTAACTTCGAGTTTTTTAATAAAGTTATAGATAAACTCGACAAAAAATTATTTTGGCCTTCCAAAAAGATTGATCTTTTCTATGAGACTAAAGATCAACACATGAATTTCTTAAATTTTAATGAAGATAGCAAAAATCTTATGTACGTTTTTGAGAATAATAAAATCAAAGAAATTCTTATTAAAGAAATTAAAAAGAAAAAAATCAAAACTTTTCAAAAAAGTATTAATCAATTAAAAGACTTAGATGGTTATGATATGAAAATATTATGCCTGGGCAGATCTTCAAAAATTTATCAAAGTATAGTTGATAAAAGATCGTTAAATAAAGATTACAAAGAAATCGCAATCACAGGTTATGTTAAACATAATTTAAAAAATTTGAATACTGCTCAATATTTTTTAAAAGATGGTCCACTAGCGATACTACCTTTTTCAAAAAATAATTTCTCCTTTGTGTGGAGTTTAGATAAAAATTTTTTGACAAAAGATATTAACTCTATTGTTAAATCTAAAATTTCAAAAGTTTTAAAAACAAATAAAATATTGGTTTCAAATCAACAATCATATCCCTTGATGCTTAACTTAAAACGAACTTATTATAAAAATGATATTCTTATTTTGGGTGAGGGGCTGCATACAGTTCATCCTCTAGCTGGCCAAGGCTTTAATCTTGTATTGCGGGATATTAATAAATTACAAAAGATTTTTAAATATTACACAGAATTAGGTATGTCTTTAAAAAGCACCCCTGCTCTAGAAGAATTTACTAATATTAGAAAATCTGAGAATATCATTACTGGTATAGGTATAGATCTAACTCATAATTTCTTTAAACAAAATAAATTATTAGATCCATTTAAAGAAACAATTTTAAAAAATATCTCAAAAAATAATACTCTTAAAAAAATAAGTAAGTTTATTTCTAATCAAGGTTTATCAATTTAATTCAATGAACATTTATGCTCTTTCATCAGGCAGAGGTCCGTCAGGAATAGCCATTGTTAGAATTTCAGGAAAAGATACCCTTAAAATTTGTAAGAATTTAACTAAACTTAAAGAAATTAGATCCAATGAAGTAAATTACTGTAAATTTTATAATCCAAAAAATGATAATGTTATAGACCCAGAGGCTCTATTATTGTGGTTTCCTGGGCCTAATAGCTATACTGGAGATGATTTAGCTGAGCTTCAGGTTCATGGTAGTAATGCTGTAATTAACGCTTTATTAAAAGTATTATCAGAACAAGAAAATTGTAGATTAGCCGAACCTGGTGAATTTACAAAGATAGCTTTTCAGAATGATAAAATAGATCTTTTGAAAGCCGAGAGCATAGGTGATTTAATTCATTCAGAGACGGAGCTTCAAAGAGACCAAGCTGTTAAACTAATTCAAGGTAATGCTTCAAATTATTATAATGATTTAAGAGAAAAATTAATAAAATCTCTATCTTATATTGAAGCTAAAATAGATTTTGCTGAGGATGATTTACCAGAAAAAGTCTTAAAAGAAGTACAAAACTCTATTAAAGAAATACATAAGGATATTATAAATATAATAGAAGATAATAAAATTGGTGAAAAAATAAGAGATGGATTTAGAGTTTCTATTACAGGTGAAGTCAATGCAGGTAAATCTTCCCTATTAAATTTGATAGCAAAAAGAGATGTCGCTATAGTTTCAGATGAAGCAGGAACTACTAGAGATGTTATTGAGACTTATTTAAATATAGACGGTTATCCTGTAATCTTAGCTGATACTGCTGGTATCAGAGATGCCAAAAATGAAATTGAAAAAAAAGGCATATCTTTAGCTCTAGGAAAATCAAAAGAAGCAGACCTGAATATCATTGTTATAGATAATTCTTCAAAAAGCATAAACAATGAAATTAACAAAATGATCAATAGAGACACGATTGTTTTACTTAATAAGTCAGACGTACAAAACAAACAAAATCATAAATTTGATGCAGATACGGTGTTTGCTTCAGTTAAAGAAAATAAAAACATTGATAGTTTGATTAAAAAGATAAAAGAAAAATTAAGTAAAAAATTCACATCAAGTAATACGGCTTTAATCACGAGAGAAAGACATAGAATTAAACTTAATCAATGTTTAAAAGAAATAGATAACTTTCTTAAAAAAGATCAAAATGAAGATTTAGAATTAGCTGCAGAAGATTTAAGAATGGCTACACGGCATCTTGGAAGTATTGTTGGTAAGGTTGATGTTGAGGAAATCCTTGGATCTATATTTAAAGATTTTTGTATAGGTAAATAAAATACCTCTTGTATTCCTGATATACCTCGTTACATTCACCATATGACTAAACAAAGTTATGATGTAGTGGTAATAGGGGGTGGACATGCTGGATGTGAAGCAGCAGCAGCATCTGCTAGAATGGGCGTAAACACTGGCCTTTTTACACATAAAATAGAGACTATTGGTGAGATGTCGTGCAATCCTGCTATAGGAGGACTAGGAAAAGGTCATCTCGTAAGAGAAATAGATGCTTTAGATGGTGTTATGGGCGTTGTAGCCGACAGATCCGGTATTCAATTCAGACTATTAAACAGAAGTAGAGGTCCAGCAGTGCAGGGTCCACGTACTCAGTCAGATAGAGCTCTTTACAAAGAGCATATGCAAAAAATTTTACTAAATTACAAGAATTTAGAGGTAGTGGCAGATCCTGTTGTTAAATTTTTATTTGAGGGTGATAAAGTTATAGGTTTTGTATGTCAAAGCGGAATTGAAGTGAGAACTAAAGAACTAATCTTAACTACTGGTACTTTCCTTAACGGATTAATACATATAGGTGAAACTCAAATACCGGCGGGTAGGTACGACGAGAAACCATCTACAGGTTTAAGTGAACAATTAGCAAAATTTAAAATGCAAATAGGAAGACTAAAGACAGGAACACCACCAAGACTAGATGGTAGTACAATTAATTATGATGATTTGGAAATGCAACCAGCTGATGATGATCATTACTATTTTTCTTTCCTTACAAACAAAATTGATAACAAACAAATCAAATGTGGGATGACCTATACTAATAACGAAGTTCACAAAATTATCGGTGATAATATTTCTCGAAGCGCAATGTATTCTGGAAACATTAAAGGTGTAGGACCACGATATTGTCCTTCTATTGAAGATAAAATTGTAAAATTTAAAGAGAAACAACAACATCAAATATTTCTTGAACCCGAAGGATTAAAGGACAATACTATTTACCCAAATGGCATATCGACTTCACTTCCAGAGGAGATTCAGCTTAAAATATTGTCTAAAATCAAGGGTTTAGAGCATGTTAAGATGAAGAGGGCTGGGTATGCTATTGAATACGATTATGTTGATCCGAGAGAGCTTAACGCTACGTTAGAAACTAAAAAAATTAAATCATTGTTTCTAGCAGGACAAATTAACGGTACTACTGGTTATGAGGAAGCTGCTGCACAAGGTTTGATTGCTGGTATAAATGCAGCTTTAAAAATTAAAAATAAATCCGAATTCGTTTTAGATAGATCAACTTCTTATATCGGTGTGATGATTGATGATTTAATAACCAAAGGTGTTACGGAACCTTATCGTATGTTTACTTCTAGAGCAGAATATAGATTAACTTTAAGAGCTGATAACGCAGATCAGAGATTAACAGACCTTGCTATAAATTTGGATTTAGTAGGATCTGAAAGAAAAAATATATTTTTAGAAAAGAAAAAAAATATTTATTCACTTAATAATTTTTTAGAGACGAAATTCTTAACTCCCAATGAAGCAAAAAAAAATGGTATTAAAATTGCTATGGACGGAGTCAAAAGATCATGTCTAGAAGTTATGGGTCAACGAAAAGTAAATATGGCAAAAATAAGGCAGATATTTAGTGATATCCCGGTATTTCCTGACTCAATAGAAAAGCAGGTTGTAACCGACGCTCACTACATGGGTTATTTGAAGAGACAAGAGCGGGACATTAAATCATTTAAAAAAGATGAGTCTATTATTATCCCTAAGGACATTAATTATGAAAATTTAAGTGGTTTGTCTAACGAAGTTAAGTCCAAGTTGATTTCTATAAGACCTAAAACGTTAGGACAAGCAATCAGAATAGACGGTATCACTCCTGCCGCTGTGATAATCTTATTATCTCATATCAAAAAGTTAAAGTTTAAAGCTACTGCTTAATGCAGGATAAAGAAGTTATAAATATTCTTCAAAATCGGCTTAATTATAGTGAAAAAAACATATCAGATCTTAAAATATTTATAAATGAATTGCTTAAAGCTAATAAAAAGCATAATTTCATCTCTAAAAACTCTGAAAACGTTATTTGGCACAGACATATCCTTGATTCAGCTCAATTAGTGAAATTTATAGATTTTTCAAAAGGCTCTTTGTCAGATTTAGGCTCTGGAGCAGGTTTTCCAGGCATGATTTTAGCTATGTTTAGTAAAGACAAGGACTTTCACGTGAAATTGTATGAAAAATCACCTGTAAAAAGAGCTTTTTTGAAAAATATAAATGATAGATTGTCACTAAATATTGAAGTTCGTGGAAATGTATATGAAGAATCTATCGATACAGACTACATTGTCAGTAGAGCATTCAAAAAATTAGAGGCAATAATACAAGTTTCACGTGAAATCGTTAAAAAATCCCATAAATTGATAATTTTAAAAGGTCAAAACGCACAGGAAGATTTAAAAAAAGCTTTCAATAAGGAAAAATACGATTATAAACTTGAAAATAGTATAACGAATGAGGCCTCTAAAATAATAATAGTCAATTTTAAAAAATGACGACAACAATTTCAGTGATCAATCAAAAGGGCGGGGTAGGAAAAACAACAACAGTAATAAACTTAGCTGCATCACTGTCCATTATGGGTCAGTCAAATCTTGTTATTGATTTAGATCCACAAGGAAATGCTACGACTGGATTTGGTAAAAGTAATAGTGATGAAGAAAAAAATATTTACAATTTATTGATCAGAAAAATCAATCTTGGACACGCAATACAAAAAACTAATATACAAAATTTAGATATCGTAGGATCACATGTAAATTTATCTGGTTTAGAAGTTGAAACAGCAAATGATTCAAAAAGAGCATTTGTTTTAAAAGAAATTCTATTATCAGAAAAATCGGGGTTACTCAAAAAGTATGACAACATATTTATAGATTGTCCGCCTTCACTAAGCTTACTTACAATTATGTCTTTGGTGGCATCTGATGAGCTACTAGTTCCTTTGCAAACCGAATTCTTTGCCTTGGAAGGAATAACTCAACTAGTTAAAACCATCGACAGAATAAAAGAAAATCTTAATCCCTCACTTTCTATAAGAGGAATATTATTAACTATGTTTGACAAAAGAAATAAACTCTCGACTGAAGTAGATAGAGAAGCAAGAAACTATTTTAAAGACAAAGTTTACAAAACTGTTATTCAAAGAAATGTAAGATTGTCCGAGGCCCCATCGCACGGATTACCTTGTGTTATTTATGATAAAAGCTGTGTAGGCAGTAAGTCATATTTTAAATTAGCAGAAGAATTTAAAAACAAAATAGTGAGCGCTGCATGAGTGGTAAAAAAAAGGGATTGGGTCGTGGTCTTTCAGCTTTATTTGGGGACGCAAAGTCCGTTGATAAACCACAAGAAATTAATCAATTAAGTACTGTCTCTATTAGTGATTTAAGCCGAAATCCTTACCAGCCTAGGCAGTTTTTTAGTGAGGATAAACTTGAGGAATTAGCAAATTCTATTAAAAAAAATGGAATTATTCAGCCTATTGCTGTTCGTCCAAATAAAACTGAAAATGGTAAATATGAAATAGTAGCTGGTGAGAGAAGATGGATCGCTGCTCAAAGAGCTGGGCTGCATGAAATTCCTGTAAGAATTTTAGATATAAGTGATGTAGAGTCTTTGGAAGTTGCCATAGTTGAGAATATTCAAAGAGATGATTTAAACCCAATTGAGGAAGCCCGTGGGTATAAGCGGTTAAATGAAGAATTTAAATATGACCATGAAAGTATTTCAAAGATGATGTCTAAAAGTAGAAGCCATATTAGCAACACTTTACGTTTGTTGACTTTACCAAAAGATGTAATTGGCATGTTAGAGGAGGGCACATTGACTTCTGGTCAAGCGAGACCATTGATAGGACTAGCTAACGCAACAAATATAGCCGAAGAAATTGTATCAAAAAATTATAGCGCAAGAAAAGTTGAATATTTAGTAAAGTCGAAAAAAGAATTTGGTTCGAATAAAAAAACTTATGATGCAAATATTTTAAAAGCGCAAGAACGTATTGAAAAAATTCTTGGATTAAAAGTAAATATACTAAATAAAAAGAATAATTCTGGAAGAGTAGTAATTGAGTACAAAGATTTGGATCAATTTGAATTAATTTCTGATTTATTAACTAAACGTTAGCTAAATTACAGATATCTACTATAAGTTTTTTAACTATCGTTCTCTTATCTATATCTGAATTTGATTTAACTTTTAATTCTACATCATAAGTTGTATTAAGAGCTAAGTTTATTTTTTTTTGATTCCAGACCTTTGCTTGATGTAAAAAAATTGATTTATCTTTCCAAAAAATTGGTGGTTTTATTGTATTTATAGCTTCATTGATATTATTTACGGATAATTCATTAATTTGTTTTAGTTTATTCAGACGTTGATTAAATAAGTTTATGTATAAAATAGTTTTATCCGAGTCAATTACGGTGCTATTAAGTAATTTGTTAGTTTTGAAGTTATTACCGTTTAAAGCCTCATCTTTGATTTGATTAAAATCATCAGTTATTTTTAAATTCAGTAATCTGTTTAATGCATTTAAATCAATTTTTTTGTTTGTAAAGTAGGATTTTATTTTATTAATTTCGTTATTAAGTTTATTTCTATCCTTTCCACAATTCTCAATTAAGATATTTATCACATCTGTAGTTAACCCAGAAAAATCTTTAAAATTTTTTAAAATTATCTTTTTAATATTAAGCTCGTTATCTTCGTAACAAGGGACAATGTCAGTGTGAGTTTCTTTCTCGAAGAAATTTCTTAATTTAGATTTTTTTTCTAAAATTCCGGAAAAAAGAAAAATTTTATTTTCATGAAGTTCATTTTTTACTCCTTCTAATATTTTTAAGATTTTATCATTTACATCGCTTATAAAGAAAATTTTTACTTCTTCAAAAAGAGAAATATTTTTAATTTCGTTGAAAAAAATCTCCTCGTTTCTAATGATATCCTCTTGAGAATACCTTAAAATCTTATTTTTACTATTTGCTAAAGTTATTTTTCTTTTAAGATCTTCAATTAAACCTAAATTTTCACCGTAAAATAAAACACAATTGTTTTTTAAAATTTTTATATTTTCTTCAATTAAATAACTTTTATAAATCATTAAAATAAACAACTAAATTTTCAATAACTTCCTCAGATATATTTTCTACCAAAGAATTAATTAAATTTTTTTCACTATTTAGATTATCAGAATATTTTGCAGATGAACCATAATCACCTTTTTTCAATACAGAAAAAGATCCATTAATATTACTGTCATTCATTGATCTAAATTCAACATCTACAATAATAATTATTTCATATTTTGTAATTTGATTGCTGATATTTTTTTCTTTTATGAGCCTTTCTTTTTTGGAGTTGATTGTTATATAAATTGAGTTTGCATTATTATTTTTTGTTTTATTTAAAATTTTATTTTTAAGTTTGTAGTTAATTCTTTTTTCTCCATTAGTATCTATATTTGCTATGGTAAAGTTATTGTCATAATTAGCTAATTCAAAGCCGCAACTTAATAAAAGTATGAAAGATAATATTGAAATCGAAAGTTTAAAATTCATTATTTTATTATATAGTTAATTATCTTATCTTTTACAAAAATAGTTTTTATAATTCTCTTATTCTCGAGGTATTTTTTGGCTTTTGAATTGTCTAATACAACCTTATTTATTTGATTTTCACTAGTGTTTTTTTGTACAGAAATTATATCTCTAGTTTTACCATTTACTTGTATTGCAAATTTAATTTCTTCTTTAAGATTTTTTTTAATTTCTGGCCATTTGTTTACAGTTTTGCAGTTTAAAAATTCTAAGCATTCGCTAGCTAAATGAGGTGTAAATGGCAACAAAAGTTTCATAATTTTTATAATATTATTTTGTAAGCATTTGTTGCTAAGTTCACTATTTATGTTTTTGTTAAATAAATTATAAGCTTCATAAAAATGCGCTATACTCACGTTAAATCTAAAATCTCCAATAGAATTGTCGATTTTGTTAATCAAGTTGTCGATTTCCGATTGAAACTTTTCTACTAATTTTTCATTAACATTTTTTTCCAATCTATTGATAATGATTGTGTTCAAATTCCAAATTTTTTGCAAAAATTTGTGTGAAGAAACAACACCAGCATCTGACCATTGAATATCTTTTTCTGGCGGGCTATCTGATAAAATAAACCATCTGATAGAATCTGCTCCATATTTTTTAATCATTACCTCGGGATCAATGGTATTTTTTTTGGATTTAGACATCGATTCTGGTGGTCCAACGATAACTTTTTGTTTGTTACTTTTTTTTATAACATTGCTCTTAGAAATTTTTTCTACTTCCTCAGGATAAAGCCAATTACCATCGGCGTCTTTATATGACTCGTGACAAACCATGCCTTGTGTAAACAAATTATTAAAAGGTTCTTTAAAATTGAAAGATTTATCAATTGAGTTAATACTTTTGGTAAAAAATCTAGAATATAAAAGATGTAAAATTGCATGTTCAATACCTCCAATATATTGATCTACAGGCATCCAATATTTAATTTCCTTTTTGTCAAAAGGAGAAGAAACATAATTTGGAGAACAAAATCTTAAAAAATACCAAGATGAGTCAACAAAAGTATCCAAAGTATCTGTTTCTCGTATAGCTTTCTTTCCAGTTGATTTTTGATATGTATTTTTCCAAGTAGGGTGAGCTTCTAATGGATTTCCTGCAGAATTTAAATCTACATCATTTGGTAGAACAATAGGTAATTCACTTTTATCTACAGGAACAACATCACCGTTATCTAAATAGATCATGGGTATAGGACAGCCCCAATAACGTTGTCTAGAAATTCCCCAATCTTTTAATCTGAACAAAGTTTTCCTTTTTCCTAAATTCTTTTTTTCGATTTCATCAATTATTTTTTGTTTAGCTGCTTCAATATCTAGATCATTAAGAAAATCAGAGTTGATAATTTTCCCATTATCAGTGTAAGCTTCTTTTAAAACTCCTTTTTTCCCGTTGGAAACAACTTGAATAATATCAAGATTATATTTTTTTGCGAAATCAAAGTCTCTCTGATCATGAGCAGGACATCCAAAAACTGCTCCTGTGCCATAGTCCATTAAAACAAAATTAGCAAAGTAAACCGGTAATTTCTTATTTTTAATAAACGGATGTTGTACTGTTAAATTAGTATCGAAACCTATTTTATCTGCATTTGCCAAAGCTTCTTCAGTAGTACCTGTTTTATCACAATCTTTTTTAAAATTTTTAAAATTTTGTTGAGTTAGAAACTTTTTACTAAGAGGGTGGTCACTAGATAAAGCTAAAAAACTCGCTCCAAATATAGTGTCAGGTCTAGTAGTAAAAACTTTTATTTTTTGATCTGAATCTGTTAATTTGAAATCTAATTCACAACCAAACGACTTACCAATCCAGTTTTTTTGCATTATTTTAACTTTCTCAGGCCAGCCATTTAAATTTTTTAAGTCATTTAAAAGTGGCTCTGCAAATTTCGTAATATTAAAAAACCACTGAGATAGTTTTTTTCGCTCAACTACAGCATTTGATCTCCAACCTTTTCCATTAATTACTTGTTCGTTTGCTAAAACGGTTTTTTCAACAGGATCCCAATTTACGTAAGTTTCTTTTCGAGAAACTAAGCCATGGTTATAAAAATCAATAAATAGGCTTTGTTGTTGTTTATAATAGTTTTTATCACAGGTAGATATTTCTCTGTCCCAATCTATAGATAATCCAAGCAATTTTAATTGGGATCTCATAGTATCGATATTTTTATTTGTCCATTCACTAGGATGTAAATTGTTTATTTTAGATGCATTTTCTGCAGGTAATCCAAACGCATCCCACCCCATTGGATGTAAAACATTAAATCCATTTAAGAACTTAAACCGAGCAATTACATCTCCAATTGTGTAATTTCTTACATGTCCCATATGTATTTTTCCCGAGGGATACGGAAACATTTCTAAACAATAAAACTTTTTACCATTTTTATTAGTTAATTTCTTTTTTGAAAATATTTTTTGCCATTTTTTTTCAATGACTTGAAAATTATATCTTTCCATAAGAACTATTTTTTTTCTTTAGAAGATTTTTGTAACAATGCAGCTTTACGTAATATTGTAGAACGAAGTTCATCTTTAATTACGTTACTTTGTGAAACCATAGTTCTGCAATTAGAACTTGTATTACAAATTCTTTTATGAACTATAATTTTTAAACTATCACTTCTGATTTCATTTGATAGAAATCTTACTGTTAGTTTTATGGAGTCATTATTTCCTCCTTCTGAATACCAATCTGTAATAATAACTCCTCCAGAGTAATCCACTGTCGTTAAAGGTAGAAAGTCTAATGTTTCTAACGATGCTCTCCACATAGGATTAGACGAACTAAATTCAAAGTTGGTTCCTTTACCCCCTTTACGAAATAAATCATTAATACCTGTCCCTCTGCCTTCATTTACAGCTTGCCTTCTTCTCTCTTCAGGATCGGTCGGTCGAGATCTTTGGTCAACTTTTTTAAGCCCGCCACAAGAAAGTGTCGAAAAAGAAATTGTTAAAATAAGTAAAAAATTAATTATTTTTTTCATCATTTGAGAATTTTATTAACAAATACAGTAGTTTAATGAAATTTCATATAATTACCTAAAAAAGCTTGAATTTATTGAGGAATTTCCTGTGATATTTATATCACACTAATTGAAAAAAAAGCATAAAATATGGGAAAAAACAGCTTCAAATATGAATTTTTGATAAAAAACTCAGGTTAAATTAATTTAACACTTAATAATAACAATAAAGGAAAACATATGAAAAACATAACAAAAAAAGTTGTTGTTCTTTTCTCATCATTATTTCTTTCAGTAAGTGCATTCGCTGGTGAATTAACTGTAACAGGTTCAGCTAACGCTTCTTACGTAGTAAATGGTGGACAAGTAAATAACAATGATAAGGGTCTTGGTATATCAAACGAATTAAAGTTTGCTGCATCAGGTGAGTTAGACAATGGTTTCACTTGGGATTACTTCATGGAATTAGATGGTAATGACAGTGGAGCTCATGATAACGATGACTCTCAATTAAAAATTGGAATGGGTTCAATGGGAACACTTTACATCAATGATTCAGAAGGTGGATTATCTACTGAAACAAAAGATGGTATCGGTGCAGTTGGAGTAGGTTCTGACTTCGCAAATACTGCAGATTTCGTTGGTCACGATATCGACGTATCTGGAAGTGGTAACATTCAGTACGATGCTCCGGCAGACGTATTACCATTCGGACTTGGCGTATCATTAGCATACGTACCAAACAATTCAGACGGTGATAACAACAGCTACAAAAACGCTGGTACAGAGAACACTGCAGGTGGTGATGGTGACTCTACAATTATGTACAGAGTTACAGCTGCTCCAATCGACGGTCTAAGTGTTGGTGCTGACTATTTAGATGCACAAAACACAACTGGTACATATTCACAAACATATGAAGCTGGTGGTTGGTATGCTGCATACGCAATGGGTAACTTTGAAGTAGGTTACAAAGAAAGATACTACGCTCCAGCAGTAGCTAATAAGTTAGGTGCTTCAAACACACCTCACAGCTATGTGTTAACTGGTATGGGTGTAGAAGTAGCATTAAACGATGCTGTTTCAATTTCTTACTCAGAAGAAACATCTGAAAGAAAACAATACACAGGTACTACTAACGCTGCAGCAGGTGCTTCACCTTTCACAAGAGAAACAATTGAGTTTGAATCTACATTCTTAATGTTAGCTTATGATATCGGTGGTGCAACAGTTGGTTTAACTAGCGTTGAGTCTTCTAACTCTGGTTACACATCAGGTGCAGACACAACTAAAACGCTTGCGACATTGTCAATGGCATTTTAATTTAAGTTAAACTTAAATTATTTAAAAAAGCCGGTTAATTATATTAGCCGGCTTTTTTTTTATTTCAGATAAAAGAGCAAATCCCTCACTAAAGACATTATTTAATTGATTTAAATTATGATTTTTTATGCCACCAAGTGGAATTAACTTTTTAGAAACCTTTAAAAAACTATTAAACTTTACCACACCTAAATAAGGAGATTTTTTATCATAATCTACTAGGAATAATTTTGATAATAGAATTAAACTACAACCCTGTCTGATTTTGATTGTAATCTCTCTAAAATTATGAGCTGAACCAATAATACCAAAATTTGATTTTTTAAAATTTAAAAATTGAAGACCTTTATTAAATGAAGATAAATAAATTCCATCAGAATTAATTGAGATCGCCAATTTTATGTCATTAGCAACATATAATTTAATCCCTTTTGATTTACATGACTGTCTAAACCTTAGTAAATCGCTAATTTCATCATATTTTTTGTAATTCCTGTAAATTATAAAAAATTTATTACGTAATTTTAATTTTTTTAAATCAATATCTTTGATATTTTCAATTATAAAAAAATATTTATTTTTAATGATAAACATATGAGTACAATAGTTGATAGATTTGAAAAAATAAAATCTAAAATTGCTTCCCTAAAACCAAGTAATCCAGTAAATATTATTGCTGTTAGTAAGACATTTACTTTAGACCACATACGGCCTTTGATAGATCATAACCATTTGCATTTTGGAGAAAATAAAGTTCAAGAGGCAAAATCTAAATGGTTAGAACAAAAAAAAATTAATCAAAATTTAAAATTACATATGATAGGTAAGTTGCAAAGTAATAAAGCTAAAGATGCTGTACAACTTTTTGACTACATTCACTCAGTCGATAATCAAAAATTAGCTGATACACTAGCAAAGCATCAAAAAAATTTTAATAAATACATTAAATATTTTATACAAGTAAATATTGGTAATGAAATTCAAAAGTCAGGAATACCTGTTGGAGAATTAGAGGCTTTTTATAATTATTGTATTAATGAAATTAATTTGGAAATTATAGGTTTAATGGTTATCCCACCTATTAATGAGAGTGCTGAAAAATATTTTAAATCACTTAATGAATTAAATAAATCTCTAGCACTTAAAAGTATTAGTATGGGCATGTCAGCAGACTACGTTGAAGCTGTAAAGCATGGCTCCACATTTGTAAGAATTGGTAGCTCTATATTCGGTCCACGATCTTAATTTTTGTGCTACTTTTTAATTCTTTTATAATTTTTAAAAGATGTTCTTTCTTTAATGCTATACACCCTTCAGTCTTTTTGTAATTCCTTTTAGAAATGTGAATAAAAATTGCGCTACCTTTATTTCTAATAATTGGATGCATGTTATAATTTAAAACCAATATAATATCGTAGATATTTTCTTTTCTATAAAGTTTTTCAAAACTATAATGTGATGGTAATTTTACAAGTCTATTATAATTTTTTGAAAGGGGATCGTTACACCATCCCATATTTTTTTTTATGATAATTTTTTTAATTTTTGATTGAATTTTTTGAATTCTATCTTTTCTGTATAAAATATATTTAACTTTATATTTGCCTTTTGGGGTGATTAAATCACCTTCTTTTTTTTTATAACCAATTCCCCTTTTACCTATGGCGCATTTTGCTTTATAGTTGTTATAAATTAGGTATTTTTTATTTATTAAAATATGCACAAGTTAAATGTTCAAATTTTAGGTCCTTCATCTTTTATTTCAACTTTAAATGAATTAAAAACTTTTTTAAAGTTTAATCCTTTATTTGATAATTCAAATAAAAATCCAAATATTATTCTGTTTCACGTTGATGCTTTGACAGATAAAAAGCAAAAAAAATACATTTTAACCAATAGTTTTTTAAAAATATGTTTAGGAAAAAGGAGAGATATTATTGATAATTTCGATGCAAATTTAGATTTGCCAACTACTTTAAAGGAAATCAATTCTACAATAGAAAACACAGCTGCAAAGAAAAAATACAATATCAATTCTTCTATTGAAGTAAAAAGTTATTTGTTAAATAAAAACGAAAAAAAGTTACTTAAAGACAAAGATTATATTGTACTTACTGAAAAAGAAGTTCATCTTCTTGAACTATTTTTAGATAACAAGAAACCAGTTTCAAAAAATAATATTTTATCCTCTGTTTGGAATTATTCATCTGAAGCTGATACACATACAGTAGAGACACACATTTATAGATTAAGAAAAAAAATTTCAGAAAAATTTATGGATGAAAATTTTATCCTTAATAACAAAGATGGTTATTACTTGTGAGAAAAAGAAACAAGATTGCAAAAGATCTTTTTACTACTAAGTATAGAAAAAGAATTGTAAAACCGAAAAAAGGTAAAGGAAGTTTTAAAAGAAAAAAATCAATTTGATTGACTAAGTCTAGCACCAATTATTTGTATTACTTTCGAAGACATTTCTGTACCGATTTTTAAGCTCTCTTGAATAGATTTTTTATTAATAATTCCATGTAGAAATCCTCCAGCAAATAAATCGCCGGCCCCTGTTAAATCTTTTATTTTAAGATTTTTTTGGGCTGAGCATTCATAGACTTTATCATCATGTATTGCTATCGCACCTATCTCGCCTCGGGTTACAACTACTAATTTTTTAAGGCTTTTGGCAAAATTAACAACATCTTCAAATTTTTTTGTATCAATCAAAGATAAAAATTCTTGTTCGTTAGCAAAAGTTATGTCTAATTTATTTTTTACTAATTCTAAAAAATGTTTTTTATGCCTTTCTACACAAAATAAATCTGATAACGTCATAGCAACTTTATTTGAATTATTAATTGCTTGTTCAAAAGCTGTTTTAGGTTCACCCTCATCCCATAAATATCCTTCTAAAAATAAAATTTCACTCTCTTTTACGGCATTAATATTTATATCATTAGCATTTATTTTTCCTGCAGTTCCAAGAAAAGTAACCATGGTTCTTTCAGAGTCAGGTGTTACCAATATCAAACAGGTTCCAGTAGGTGTGATCTCTTTTTTTTTAGAGTAGAAATATTTTACGTTTTCTTTTTTTAATCCTTCTTCATATTTATTGCCAAAATTATCATCGCTTACTTTACCAATAAATCCTACTTGATTACCAAGCTGTGACAGTCCTACAATAGAGTTAGCTACAGATCCACCAGAAACAGTTTCCTCTATTTTTAAGGAAGGTAATAAATTTTTTAATTCAGCTTCATCCACTAGTTTCATTGTACTTTTAGTTAAATTATTTTCAGTAATGAATTTATCATCAACTTTACAAATAACATCAACGATAGCGTTGCCAATTCCTAAGATTTTCATTTATGCTTTTTTTGTCTTAATAGGTTTTTTTCTATTTGGATAACAGCTTTTACAAATTTTACAAGTTATTCCATAACAATCTCGAGCCTTACAATATTCCCTTCCGTACCAAATTATTTGCAAATGAAGTTTATTCCAGTGCCTTTTTGAAAAAACTTTTTTCAAATCCTTTTCTGTTTGAATAACATTTTTTCCATTAGTTAAACCCCATCTCTGAGCCAACCTATGAATATGTGTATCAACTGGAAAAGCAGGAAAACCAAAACCTTGAGACATGACAACGCTCGCAGTTTTATGACCTACTCCAGGTAATTGTTCCAATTCTTCATAAGTACTAGGTACTTCGCCTTTATATTTTTCAACTAAAGTTTTAGATAAATAAAATATACTCTTTGCTTTAACTCTAAATATTCCTATTTTTTTTATTAATCTCTCAATTTTTTTTCTACCAAGTTTTACAAAATGATGAGGTTTATTATATTTTGGGTAAATATCTTTTGTAACATTATTTACATTTACATCGGTACATTGAGCTGAAAGCAATACAGAAATTAAAAGGGTAAAAGTATTTTTGTAATTTAAAGGTATGGGAACTTTAGGATAAGTCTTGTCCAATATCCTTAAAATAATTTTAGCTTTTTCTTTATTATTCACTTAAAGTTAAGAAGGTCTCTCATAGAATAAAGACCTGCTTTTTTAGACATAAGCCAAAAAGCAGCGGTTAATGCGCCTTCAGAATATAAAGCTCTATCAAAAGACTCGTGATTAAGTTTTATAATTTCTTTCCCACTAGAAAATCTTACTTCATGTTCACCAATAATTTCACCTTTTCGAATAGAATTAAAATTTATTTTTCTTGCATAAGGAAAAGTTTTCTTATTTAAATATTTACTTCCGATTAAATTATAAAAATTTTTTTTCTTTCCATCAGCTATTCCTTTGGCTAACATTAATGCTGTTCCCGATGGATAATCAATTTTATGTTTGTGATGAACTTCATACACTTTGCTTAAAAAAGTTTTTCCCAAAGATTTTGAAGCGATTTCTGTTAAATATATTAATAAATTTACCCCTAAACTCATGTTACCGGCTTTAAGTATAGGAATTTTTCTAGAAAACTTTTTTATTAAATTTTCCTCTTTTTTGGAAAAACCGGTTGTACCAATAACAACTCTTTTTTTTAATTTAGATGCAATTTTAAGTATTTCTAATGTGCATTTAGGTACAGTAAAATCTATTATCACACTAGATTTTTTAAATGCTTCAACACTGTTCTTATATGGTTTTAAACCAGCAATTTTTTTTTTTATTAATCTGTTCTCTGTCAAAGAAACTAACTTAAAATTCCTATTTTTTTTGGATGATTTAATGAGCTGTTGGCCCATTCTTCCCAAACATCCAGAAATAGATAAATTTATTTTTCTCATAAGCTTATAAAATAAATGATTACAATAATAATAAGCGTAATTATAGCCCAAATAGATAAATTTCTTAAAAATTCTTTTAATTTATAATTTGTAGAAAGAAAACTAGGTAAAATTAAAATTAGCACTGCAATAAGAAAAATTGCAGACATTATTTGATCAGTGCTCATTTAGTTTAGGAATTTCTCCAAAATTTTTTAGCTTTTTCAAAAAAACTTTTAATGACCGGATCGGGTTTATTGCTTTCAATTTCATTAAATTCTTCAAGAATCTCTTTTTGTTTTTTAGTCAATGAGGTAGGAACCTGAGTATTTATTCTTATGTATAAATCACCATAGGCATTCCCCCTTAAAACTGGCATACCTTTGCCTCTAAGTCTAAATTGTTTACCATGCTGTGTACCAGCAGGAATTTTTATTTTAGATTTACCTCCATCAATGGATGGAACTTCAACTGAAGTTCCAAGAGCAGCACTCGTAAAAGAAATCGGCAGTTCGTAATACAAATTTTCATCTGCTCGTTTAAAAATATCATGATTATCTATAGATACAAATAAATATAGATCTCCACTGGAACCACCTTTTGAACCAGCTTCACCCTTACCAGATACTCTTATTCTTGTACCATCATCAACCCCTTTTGGAATTTTTACAGTTACATTTTCATTTGATTGTACTTTACCGTTACCACTACATTTATTGCATGGATCGTTAATCATTTCTCCATAGCCACTACACTGAGGACAAGTTTGTTGAACAGTAAAAAAGCCTTGGTTAGTTCTTACTTTTCCTCTGCCAGAACAATAATCACATCTAACAGGTTTTGAACCTTTTGCAGCACCGCTCCCAGAGCAAGTAGAGCAAGCTTTGTAAGTTGTATATCTAACGTTTTTTTGAATACCTTTGTAAGCTTCTTCTAGATCAATACTTACATCATACCTTAGATCATTTCCTCTATTACTAGTTCTTCTAGTAGAACCACCTCCACCAAAGTCACTGAAAAAGTCCTCAAAAATATCTGAGAAAGATGATGTATCAAATCCTCCAAATCCTTGACCTCCACCTCCACCACCTTCAAAAGCTGCATGACCAAATTGATCATAATTAGCTTTTCTCTTTTCATCTGAAAGAATGTGATATGCTTCACTAGCTTCTTTAAATTTTTCTTCTGAGGCTTTGTCGCCTTTATTTTTGTCAGGATGATATTTAAGTGCAAGCTTTCTATAAGCTTTTTTTATATCGTCTTTAGATGCGGATCTAGGTACACCTAAGACATCATAACAATCTCTTTTAGCCACAGGACGTCTCCTTTATTCTTAGGCGCTTTTTTCTTTATCTTCTTCTTTTTCTTTTACGTCTTCAAAATCAGCATCAACTACATTATCTTTGTCATTAGGTTTGGCATCTTTTGAACCTTCAGACTTACCTGAGCCAGGTTTTTGTTGGCTTTTATAAACTGCTTCACCTAATTTCATAGATACTTGAATTAGACTTTGCGTTTTTTTCTTAATATCTTCTGAGTCAGTTCCCTCTAAAGATTTCTTAAGATCAGCTATACCATTTTCGATAGATTTTTTTTCTTCAGCTGAAATTTTATCACCGTGTTCTTTTAAACTTTTCTCTGTAGAGAAAACAAGACTATCTGCCTGATTTCTAGCATCAACAGTTTCTCTTTTCTTTTTATCTGCTTCTTTATTTGCCTCTGCATCCTTGACCATCTTGTTTATCTCTTCTTCAGACAATCCTCCTGAAGCTTGGATTTGAATTTTTTGTTCTTTTCCAGTTCCTTTATCTTTAGCAGAAACATTAACTATTCCATTTGCATCTATATCGAATGTTACTTCAATTTGAGGAGTTCCCCTTGCAGCAGGAGGTATACCTACTAATTCGAAATTCCCTAAAATTTTATTATCTGCAGCCATTTCTCTTTCACCTTGAAGAACTCTAATCGATACAGCTGGCTGGTTATCTTCTGCAGTTGAGAAAACTTGACTTTTTTTAGTTGGAATAGTTGTATTTTTTTCAATAAGTTTTGTGGATACCCCACCTAAAGTTTCTATTCCCAAAGAAAGTGGTGTTACATCTAAAAGCAATACATCTTTCACATCTCCTTGTAACACTCCGCCTTGTATTGCAGCACCCATAGCTACGACTTCGTCAGGATTTACGCTTTTATTAGGTTCTTTTCCAAAAAAGTTTTTAACAGTTTCAATAATCTTAGGCATTCTTGTCATTCCGCCCACAAGAACAACTTCGTTAATTTCTGCTGCTGAAAAACCTGAGTCTTTGAGAGCTGTTTTGCATGGTTCTAAAGTTCTGTCGACTAAACCTTGAACTAATGCTTCAAGCTTAGCTCTAGTAAATTTTAAATTTAAATGTTTTGGACCAGTTTTGTCTGCTGTAATAAATGGTAAGTTTATTTCTGTTTGTGCTGCAGATGAAAGTTCTATTTTTGCTTTTTCAGCTGACTCTTTCAATCTTTGAAGCGCAAGCTTGTCAGATTTTAAATCTATTCCGTTATCTTTTTTAAACTCACCAGCAAGGTATTCAACTATCGCATCATCAAAATCTTCACCACCAAGGAAAGTGTCACCATTAGTTGATTTTACTTCAAATACACCATCACCTATTTCCAAGATAGAAATATCAAAAGTACCTCCGCCTAAATCATAAACTGCTATTTTCTTTCCACCTTTTTTATCTAAACCATAAGCTAATGAAGCTGCAGTTGGTTCATTAATAATTCTCAAAACCTCAAGACCAGCAATTTTTCCAGCATCTTTAGTGGCTTGTCTTTGAGAGTCATTAAAATACGCAGGCACAGTTATTACAGCTTTTGTTACAGCTTGACCTAAATATTTTTCAGCTGTTTCCTTCATCTTTTGTAATACAAAAGCCGAAATTTGAGCAGGAGAATATTTTTTTCCTTTTCCCTCTACCCAAGCATCACCATTTTCAGATTTAACAATTTTGTATGGAACTTTTGATATATCTTTTTGTACCGATGGACCATCAAATTTTCTTCCTATAAGTCTTTTTGCAGCAAAAATAGTATCACCGGCATTTGTAACCGCTTGTCTTTTTGCGGGTTGGCCTACAAGTTTTTCTTCATTTTCTAAAAAAGCTACTACAGACGGTGTAGTTCTAGCTCCTTCTGCGTTCTCTAAAACTTTAGCTTGTGACCCATCCATAATAGCCACACATGAATTTGTTGTCCCTAAATCTATTCCTATAACTTTACTCATCAATAATTTCCTTCTGTTAATTTCTATATGGGGTTTTTTTCCTCATCTACAAGACTAATTTCCCTCTTTTTTTTGTTTATTTTCTTGATCTTTAGAGGCCTTATTCTTAGAGACACTTACTAATGCAGGTCTTAACAATCTTTCACCCAACATATAACCAGCCTGTATTTCTTGAAGAATAGTCCCTGGATCTAAATTAGCATCTTCAACTTCTGACATTGCCTGGTGAAAATTTGGGTCAAACTTTTTTCTATTAGTATCAATTTTTTTTATATTATTTTTCTCAAATATTGAGACCAAATCTTTTTCAATTATCGTTATATTTTCTAAAAATTTATCTAAATCTTTGTTATCTTTAAGTTTTTCATCATTTTTAATTGCTTCTTTTGCTCGTTGAAGATTATCTAGAATAGCTAAACTTTCTTTTGCAAAGTTATAGGAACCAAACTCGAAAGCATCCTTAATTTCTTTTTCAAATCTTCTTCTTTGATTTTCAATTTCAGCAAGAGAACGTAATAATTTTTCTTCAGACTCAACTAATTTTTCCTCAATAGATTTTTCTTTAGCTGATTCCTTACCGGCATTCTCTGAGGATTGATCTTTATTTAACTTTGTCTCATTATCAATCTCTTGATCTTTTTTTAAGCTCTCTTCTTTATTGTTTGTAGTCATAACAATTGCTATATAGTGAGTACTTATTAAATTACTAGACCTAACATGAAAAAAATTCTAATTGGCACCCATAATAAAGGTAAATTCAAAGAAATTGCGCACTTGATATCAAAAAAGTACAAAAAAATTTCTCCAATAGTATTGAAAATTAAAAGTCCAAGGGAAACTGGAAAAACGTTTATTTCTAACTCAAAACTTAAAGCTGAATTTTTTTCAAGGTTTGTAAATTTTCCAGTAATATCAGATGACTCAGGTTTATGCATAAAAGCATTAAATAATAAACCAGGTATCTACTCAGCAAGATTAGCAAAAAAACATGGTAGTTTTTTTAAAGCGATGAAATTTATTTTAAAAAAAATGGAAAAAGAAAAAAATAGAAAGGCAACTTTTGTTTGCAGTCTATCTTATAGGAAAAATAAAAAAATTGTTTCAGTACAGGGTAAATTAAATGGTAGAATCTCAAAAAAAATTATAGGAAAAAAAGGGTTTGGATACGATCCTATTTTCATTCCTTTAAACGAAAATATTACTTTTGGGCAAATGCTTAAGTCAAAGAAGATTAAAATGGACCATAGATTTATTGCATTTCAAAAATTAAAAAAAAAAATCAAAACTTTATAAACTTTTTGTCCTCTGTTTTATAAATATCTAATTCTTGTATAACCCTTCCATCCTTAAAACTAAATGTTCCAATTTTTCCTTTAATTTTATTTTTGAATGAAAAATCATTTATAGAATTAATTTTTCCATTTTTTTTCCAAGCATAATAAATTAACCCTAATGCATCATAAGCTAAGATAGTAATTTCGTAAGGATATATTTTGAATTTATTAAAATATTTATTATTGTATTTTTTAAATTCTTTATAATTTACAGATGGATAGTATAAATTTTTAATTGTATTTTCGTAGAAAATGCTTTCATCAAACCACTGATTGATTGTTGTGAACAAAACATTATTCTGGTTTACATCTGTGTAAACTAGAGATGTCAAAACGCTTTTTAATGTATTTCCAAAATCAATTATAATAACAGAGTCAAAATTTACATTACCTAAAGTATAAAGCTGCTCTAAACGTTCCAATGCTTTTATAGACTCTTCATCTTCTTTATCTTCAAACATCTTTTTTCTTAATTCTAAATTTCTCTTTCTTGAGTCATAATTAGTTAAAATTTCAATTTCTCCTGTTAAAGTTTCAGGATTTGGACTATAGGTAAATTTTCTATAATTTTTTAAATCTAATTTTTCCAATTTTGTTTCAACAAGTTCTAAATATTCATTCTTAGGGTACATAATGATTGTTTTCTTCTTTTTTTGACTTTTAATAAATTTTGATAATGCAAGCAGTTGAGACTCTAAACTAACACCAATGCTTATGATATTATTTGAAAATTGAGGATTTATATTAGACGGGGAAATAAAAATTAAATCATTATATTTTTTAATATGTTTAAAAGTTTCATGCCTAGTAGGTCCAATAATTACTTTTACACCTAATGATTTAAGATCCCTTATCGCTTCATCTAGTTTTTCTTTATCATTATAACCTGCGTCTCTTGGTACGATGATTAAATTTTTGTCATTTATTTCTTCGAGTGCTAATTGAAGAGAATTTAAAAGAGAATTTCCAATTTCACTATGTGGACCAGAAAGTGGCGCCAGCAAACCAACTTTGAGTAATTTGCCTCCTTCATCACTTAATAGATTAGAATTAAAGGTAAAAAAAATATAAAATATTGTAAAAAAAATTTTTATTTTCATAATGAAACTATTTTCTAATCACTTATATATTGTTTCTACTCCTATTGGAAACTTAGATGATATTACGCTAAGGGCTATAGAGGTTTTAAAGAAATCTGATGTTATTCTTTGTGAAGACACTAGACGATCAATTAAACTATTAACTCATTATAAAATTAAAAAGAAATTAGTCTCTTATCATAAATTTAATGAAAAAAAACAATTAGCAAATATCATTGAATATTTTAAAGAGGGCAAAATTTTGTCCTTGATTTCGGACGCGGGTACACCTTTATTGTCTGACCCAGGAAAAATATTAGTTAATTACTGTATTCAAAATAAAATCAAGTTAATTCCGATACCTGGGGTCTCTTCTATAACGGCAGCCTTAAGTGTTTCAGGATTTAGTGATCAGTTTCTATTTTACGGTTTTTTGCCAAAAACTGAAAATGAGCTTGAAAAAATACTAATAAATCTTTCTAAAAATATTTTTACCCAAGTTTTTTTCATACCTGCAAACAAAATAAACTTTTATATTAAAAATTTTAAAAAATATTACGCGGGTAGAGAGATATTAATTGCCAAAGAGATAACAAAATTGCACGAGGCTTTCTTACGATATAAAATTGATGATTTGAAACAATTTAAAAACACTGTCAAAGGTGAACTAACGTTAATTTTATCTGATAGCAATACTAAATTAAAAAACTTTGATGAAGAAAAAATTGTGAATAAAATCAGAAAATATTTAAAAAAATATAGTTTGAAAGATACAGTAAACATAATTTTAGAAACAGAAAATATAAATAAAAAAAAAGTTTACGATTTGTGTCTAAAAGTCAAAAATGAAAAAAATTGTTAGCTTAATATTTTTATTACTTTTAATTGGATGCTCTCCAGCCACTCAATTTGGAACTGGTGTAAATATTACTTTTGATCCTAGAACTATAGGTATGCAAATCGATGATACAATTATGCAAAAAAACCTTTCTGCTAGATTAGCTCTTTCAGATAAAAAATATTTTTTATCTATCCAATCGGAAGTTTTAGATGGAAGAATTTTTTTATCAGGAAAGGTTGATGAACCAGAAGAAAAAATTAAAATCACAAAAATGGCATGGGAAACGAATGGGGTTCGAGCGGTAAAAAATGCTATTACAATTAGAGGTCAAACTAATTTTAAGAGTACCGCAAAGGATATTCTAATTACGAGTCAATTAAGAACAGCTTTGATTTTTAATAAAAAAACTAAATCCAGAAATTATACTTTAGAAACAGTTAATAAAAATATTTATATTTTCGGCATTGCTATGAATGATGAAGAAAAAAAAGAAGTTCTAAATGAAGCTAACAAAATTTTTGATGTTGAAAAGGTTATACCTTCAATCTATCTTGCTACAGAGTTAAGTAGAACAAAAGTTAATTAGAATAATCAATTACATCCGAAGAATATGCAGCAATAGAAGCTAGATTTAATATTTCAGAAGTACTAGCACGAAGTGGAGCAACTTCTATAGGCTGTCCCAATCCAATCAAAAGAGGCCCAATATTTTTCCCCCCTCCAAAAACTTTCATAAGTTTAGTGGAAATCGCCGCACTATGTAATGCTGGCATAATTAAAACATTAGCTCTGCCCACTATTTTTGAAAAAGGATAAATTTCTTGATAGATAGGATTTAAGGCAACATCAGGTTGCATCTCACCATCAAAATCAAAATCAACTTTTTCTTTTTTTAATTTCTCAATAGCGTCTCTTACATGTCTTGTATTTCTTGATAAAGGTTTACCAAATGTTGAATGCGATAAAAAAGCTACCTTAGGTTCAAAACCAAATAGACGCGCTATACGCACACATGATTTTGATATGTTTATTAATCTTTCAGCGGAAGGCAATTCTGTTACATTAGTATCTGCCACAAGGATTGTTTTTCCTTTAGAAACAATCATTGTCATGCCAAAAATTTCCTCACCTGGTCGTGCAGATACGACTTTTTTTAGTTTTTCAATAGATGCAGCGTAATGTCTTATATTTCCAGTCACCATTGCATCTGCATCCTTGCATGCAATCATCGATGAGCCCCAGGCTATTCTATCGTTTCTAACTAATCGATCAACATCTCTTTCTAGCTGTCCCTCTCTTTGAAGTTTTTTATATAAATGTTTAACATATTTCTCTCTCTTTTCTTTATCTGTAGAATTTACTATTTCGATTTTAAAATTTTGATCTAAACCAATTTTTTTTAACTGTTCTTTCACTCTATTTTCTGCTCCAATTAATATTGGGATACCTAATTTATTTTTTCCAAATTCAATTGCTGCTTTAAGCATATTCTCATCTTCACCCTCTGCAAAAATAACTCTTTTTTGATTTTTTCTAATTTTCGCGTTAATCCCCTGCATAATTGACATTGAGGGATCTAATCGATTAGTCAATTGATCTTTATAAACCTCAAAATCGTCAATTTTTTTTCTTGCGGCTCCACTTTTTATTGCTGCATTTGCAACAGCAGCAGGTATTTCGCTGATTAACCTAGGATCAAACGTTGAAGGGATAATATAATTTTTGCCGTATCTAGGCCTATCCCCTCCATAAGCTGCAACAACCTCATCCGGAACATTTTCTCTTGCTAGCAAAGCAATAGCGTTTGCAGCAGCAACTTTCATCTCCTCATTTATTGCTTTTGCTCTTACATCAAGCGCTCCTCTGAAAATATATGGAAAACCGATAAGATTATTCACCTGATTTGGATAATCAGATCGACCAGTAGCAATTATTGCATCGTCTCTTACTTCTTGTATCAATTCTGGTTTTATTTCTGGGTCAGGATTAGCACAAGCAAATATTATAGGATTTTTAGCCATAGATTTTACCATCTCTTTTGTTACTACGTCTTTTGCTGATAGACCAAGAAATACATCAGCATTTTGCATTGCTTCTTTAAGTGTTCTTAATTTTGTATCAATTGCGAAAGCTGATTTAAACTGATCAATATTTTTTCTTCCTTTATAGATAATTCCTTTACTATCACACATGATCATATTTTGATTTTTTACACCCGAGCTTTTAAATAAATTTGCACAAGCTTGTGCAGAAGCTCCAGCACCATTAATTACTACTTTAACATCTGAAATTTTTTTTTTTGAAATATCTAATGCATTAATCAAAGCTGCAGTGGTAATTATAGCTGTGCCATGTTGGTCATCGTGAAATACAGGTATGTCTAAAATTTCTTTTAATTTTTGTTCAATTATAAAACAATCTGGAGCAGCAATATCCTCGAGATTAATACCGCCAAACGTTCCACTAATATTTTTTATAGTTTCAATTATTGAGCTAGCGTCATTATTATTAATTTCAATATCTATTGAGTCGATATCTGCAAATCGTTTGAATAAAACTGATTTACCTTCCATGACAGGCTTGGATGCTAAAGATCCAAGATTGCCCAAACCCAAAATTGCAGATCCATTACTTATAACTGCAACTAAATTTCCTTTACTAGTATAATCATACGCAAGTTCAGGATTTTTGAATATTTCTTTTACTGGTGCGGCAACGCCTGGAGAATAAGCAAGGGACAAATCTCTTTTTGTAGTAAGAGGTTTTGAGGACCCTATCTCAATTTTGCCTGACTTACCTTTTATATGAAAATCAAGCGCCTCTTTATCTGAATAGTGATCTATTTCTGTTTTTTTTGGCATTTAGTTAAATGAGTATGTAATATAAAGAATGATAATTCACTAAAAATTTATGGCCTAATTAAGAATATTTATGAATCTATTATCTTCAGCATCAGTATTTAGTTTTTATACCTTAATTAGTAGAATTCTTGGTTATCTGAGAGATATTCTAATAGCGATATTTCTTGGAGCGTCAATTTATGCAGATGCTTTCTTTGTTGCATTTAGACTACCAAATACTTTTAGACGATTATTTGCAGAAGGAACGTTTAACGCAGCGTTTATACCAAGTTATACTTCAGCCAACATTGAAGATAAAAAAAAAGGGAAAAAGTTTGCTGATGATGTTTTAAGCTCTTTATTATTAATCTTATTGTTTATAGTTACAATTGTAGAGATTTTTACTCCCTATTTTATTTACATCATTGCCCCAGGTTTTCTTGAGAATCAAATTAAATTTAATTTAGCTGTTGAGCTTACAAGAATTACATTTCCATTTTTATTATTTGTAAGTCTATCGTCTTTTTTTGCTGGAATACTTAACTCAAATAATAAGTTTGCAGCTGCTGCTGCTGCACCCATCATTTTAAATGTAGTTTTAATTTTAAGTTTAGCCTACTCTTTCTTACAAGGATTAGATTATGCAAAACAACTTTCTTATGGTGTTACTATAGCGGGCATAATTCAATTATTTTTTTTAATTTATGTAACTCGAAAATTCTATAAACCTACTCTTCATTTAAGTTTAAGTTTAAATAATAAAGTAAGATTTTTTTTTAAAAAATTATTACCAAGTATTTTGTCTTCAGGTGTTACTCAAGTAAATATTTTAGTTGGAACTATTATAGCTTCATTTCAATCAGGTGCAGTATCTTATTTGTATTATGCCGATAGAGTTTATCAAATTAATCTTGCTATAGCTGGAATAGCTGTTGGAACTGTTTCTTTACCAGTTTTATCCAAAGCTTTCAAAACGAAGAACGTTAAAAAAATTTCAGACATACAGAATAAATCTTTTCAGCTTTCTCTCCTTTTTTCAATTCCTGCAAGTTTAGGATTAATCCTGGCTTCTAATGAAATAGTCACTGCTTTATTTGGATATGGATCTTTTTCTCTTAACGATGTGGAAATGACAGCTACAGCATTAAAGTTTTTTGGATACGGTGTACCAGCGTTTGCATTAATAAAAATTTTATCTAATTTCTTTTTTGCTAGAGATAACACAAAAACACCTTTCTATATTTCTATATTTATTGTTCTATTAAATATTTTAGTTAGTGTTAGTTTCTTTAATAAAATTGGATTCATTATTATTCCAATCGCTACATCGATTTCAACATGGGTTGGGGTTTTTATTTATATTTATTTATTGAATAGTAAAAATATTTTGTTACTAAAAAATCAACTAATGATAAACTTTATAAAGATATTGATTTCTACAATGATAATGTCGATCATATTATTGTTTTCTCTAGATAAGTTGGCAAATTATTTAGATTATGATTACAATTATAAAGCTATTTATTTAATATCAATTGTTAGTTTTGTGGGTATGTTTTATTTATTATCATGTTATTTATTTGGAATATTAAAACTTAGAAATTATAAAACATATTAATGAGTAAAAAAAAATTAGTATTTTCAGGCGTTCAACCTACAGGAAATCTTCATTTAGGAAATTATTTAGGAGCGTTGAAAAATTTTGTCTCATTACAAAAAGAGATGGAATGTATTTATTGTGTTGTTGACTTACATGCTATTACCGTCTTTCAAGATCCAAAACATTTGCATGATAATGTATTAGAAACTACAGCTAGTTTTTTAGCTACTGGTTTAGACTCTAATAAAAGTATAATATTTAATCAGTCCTCAGTTTCTGGTCATGCTGAGCTTGCCTGGATCCTAAACTGCGTTTCAAGAATTGGTTGGCTTAATAGAATGACACAATTTAAAGATAAAGCTGGGTCAGATAAAGAAAAGGCTAGTGTTGGACTTTATATTTATCCTAATCTTATGGCTGCAGATATTTTACTTTATAAAGCTACACATGTTCCAGTTGGAGCTGATCAAAAACAACACTTAGAATTATCTCGTGATATAGCTCAGAAATTTAATAAGGATTTTAATTGCAAAGACTTTTTTCCTTTACCAGAACCTTTAATACCTAAAAATACTTCTAGAGTGATGAGTTTGAGAGATGGAAAAAATAAAATGAGCAAATCTGAGGAGTCTGATTATTCGAGAATAAATTTAAGAGATACTGCTGATGAAATAAATAAGAAAATAAAAAAGGCAAAGTCAGACTCCGACTCAATTCCTGGAGAGATAAAGTCTCTAGAAAAAAAACCAGAGTCTTTAAATCTTATTACAATTTATTCCGAACTGACTAAAAGTAGCTTAGAAAAAACAATTTCAGAAATGGCTGGAAAAGAATATTCATATTTAAAAAAAAAATTAGCTGAGGTTTTAATTAACGAAATAACTCCTGTTGGAAAAGAAATTCAAAAATTACTAGAAGATAAGTCGCACTTAAAAAATATTTTAAAAAAAGGTACTGAAAAAGCTAGTATAATTGCTGAGGAAAACCTAAAAAATATACGTGAAAAAGTGGGCTTGATATAATATAAAGCCTTAATGATACAAACAGAAATAACACCAAATCCAGACTCTTTAAAATTTTTGTCAGATAAGACGATATCTGCTATTGGAACAGAGGAATTTATAAAAGACAGAGATAAAGAAATAGGAATCCCTTTTGTTAGAGAATTATTGAACTTCAATGGGGTAGAATTGATTTTGTTATCGGAGAAATTTCTTTCAGTTAAAAAAACTAAAGATGTGTCATGGAATGAACTAAAACCCATGGTGATTTCCCATTTGAATGACTATTTTGAGAATAATGAAGGCCCGATTCTAAGAAAAGGTAAAAAAATTGAGGAAAATAGTAATTCAGATAATGAGACTGTGAATAAAATTATTGAAGTTTTAGATACCAAAATCCGTCCGGCTGTGGCAAGAGATGGTGGTGATATAAAGTTTAAATCCTTTGAAAACGGAGTTGTTAAAGTTCAATTACAAGGAAGTTGTTCAGGTTGTCCAAGTTCGCTAATGACTTTAAAACAAGGGGTTCAAAATCTTTTAAAACATTACGTAAAAGAAGTTAACTCAGTTGAGGCTATACAATGAAAAAAAAGTTAAGCTATAGAGATAAACTTGTTGAGCTTGCTTATATTTATGATGTTAAAGAAATCAAAGATTATGAAAAAAGCAGAAAAAATTTAACATCAGGCCAATTAGAGCTTATTTTAAAAAAGAATAAGATAGTAATACCAAAAGATTTCAAATCAAATTTTTTAAGAGACAATTTCATAAAACCTGTAGGAAAAATCAAAGCTAATCTAGTTGAATATAAAGAAAATAAAATTAAAGATAAAAATAGAGCCATAAGAAAATTAGAAAACTTTAAACTCGACAGCAGTAGAAAAATTGGAAGAGCTTTTAAAGATGGATGGAAACAATTAGGTTTAATAGGATTAAATTTTCTAAATATTATTCCAAAACTAGGAAAAGTAATATATGAATTTTTTGGTAGCTTATTTACAGATTTATTTCATGGGATCTATAACCAACAAATAGAACCGCGAAAAGCAAAAAAAGTAATGATTGCAATCGCATCAGTTGCAGTAATTGCAACTGTAGCATTTAGCGGTATGAATTACATTTCTGATAATGAGGTGGCAAAAAAACCTGAAATTAAAAAAGAAGTAAAAAAACCTGAAGTTAAAAAAGAGGTAAAAAAACCCGAAGTTAAAAAAGAAGTAAAAAAACCTGAGGTTAAAAAACCTGAGGTTAAAAAACCTGAGGTTAAAAAAGAGGTAAAAAAACCAAAACTTGAGGTTAAAAGAAAAAGTGTTGACGAAGTAATTTTACCAAACCTAAATCTTAAAACAGAAACAGTTTTAAATCTCTTTAAGGATGTAGAGTATGATCTTGGAAAAGTTCGTACACAAAAATTAGTGAAGCCAATTTATTTCACTCAATTTCCAAGAGATCTAGATGCCTTACAAAGTACAAAGCTAAAAAAGGAGACATTTATTAAAATAGTTTTACCTTTAATTGTTGCAGAAAATGAGAGAATACTTGAAGACAGAAATAAATTAATATTACTAACTAAAAAAAAATTTACGACTGATTTAGAAAAACAATGGTTAAGACAAAAATTGTTAGAGTACAAAGTAAAAAAGGGTGATTTAAAAAAGTTACTTAATAGAATGGACATTATACCAACTTCAATTGCTCTGGCTCAAGCTGCTAAGGAGAGTGGATGGGGAACTTCAAGATTTGCTTTAGAAGGAAATGCTATTTTTGGTCAATGGACTTTTAGTGGTCAAGGTATTGCACCTTTAGACAGAGAAAGTAATAAAAATCATAAAGTTTTAAAATTTCCAATCCTAAGAGCTTCTGTTAAAGCCTATCAAAATAATTTAAACACTCATAAAAGTTATTCTAAATTTAGGCAAAAGAGAGCATCACTTAGAGATAAAAATAAAAAAATTAAAGGGTTAGAATTAACTGAAACTTTAAACAATTATGCTCAAACAGGTTCAGAATATACAAAAATTTTAAATCAGATTATCAAACAAAATAGGTTAACGGATTTTGAACCAGTGCGTTTAGTAAACTCGGTAAAAAAGATTGAATTAACATCCTAAATTATTTTTCACTTACTACGAATTGAATACCTAGCCATCGCCAATAACCGCTTTCATCTCTCAGTGAACAATTTATTCTACCTCGCTCTCCAATAAATTTTTCATTAATATTAATTTCTAAAGTGGTATCATTTAAGAAATTTATTTCTGATTGTCTCCATTTAGCCGCTTCATTTGAAAAACAGTTTAATGATTTTAAATTTTTTATACCGTCGTAAAATTCAATTTTAACATCAGGAGGGTTTTGACTTTGTAAAAGATATTTTTCTTCAGGCAGAACGTTTTTATATTTAAAAGGAAGTGTTTTCATTAAAGACTTAAATCTTTTAATTTCTCCGTACTTTTCATTAATAGGAAACCTTGGAAATTCATAGAAGTCTTTGGTTTCATCCATAACACCAGAGTGTTGCCCAAACGCATATTTAAAATTTAAAGATTTTATTATTTTTTTAAATTCAACACTATATTCTCCAAAAGGGTAAGAAAAAAATTCAGAATTTTTACCTAGTTCTTTTTTAAAAATCGACATAGATGTTTCAATATCATTTCTTATAAGTTCATTTTTTTCTTCAACTAAATATTCGTGTGTGTGACTGTGGTTTCCAATCTCAACAAACTCTTCTTTACTAATTTCCCTAATTTGATCCCATGTCATGTAATTAAATACACCAACCTCTCTTGTACTAACAAATAAGATAAATGGAATTTTCTTTTTTTTTAGTATAGGCCAAGCATTTTCATAAAAGGACGAGAATCCATCATCAATAGTTAAAAGTATTTTTCTTTGAGTTTTATTATTCAGTAGTTCATTTTCAAAATTTTTAGGATTAACAAAATGTATATTATTTTCCTCAATGATTTTAATATGTTCTAAAAAATCGTTCATCTTTATATTTGTGGACGGATATTTATTTTCTTCAAACCTGTGATACATTAGAGAGATAATACCAAAATCGTCGATTTTTTCTTTTGGCGAATTTGAAAGCAAATTGTTTTGAAAAGATAAAAAAGATATGACAAAATAAATGATAAAAGATTTCTTAATTATAAATTTCATAGGCAAAGAAAATAAAATTGGTTTAAAAATAAATAATAATTTTTACATACATGATTTTGATCAAAAAACTGATAACGAACAGTTGGTTTCCAGCATATTAAATATGATAAAAAAACACAAAGTAAATCTTTGTAGGAATTTTTCAGTATTGGTTAATAATGGACCAGGCAGTTTTTCATCCACGAGAGTCTCCCTAGCAGTGGCGCAAGGAATAAAAATATCAAAAAAAATTAACTTATTTGGATATAAAAATTCAGATTTAAGGCAATTTAACCTTGCTAATATTGAACTTTTAATTAAAAAAAAATTAGTACAAAAAAATTTGATTAAACCAATATATTTAAGTTAAATTAATAAATATGAATGCAATCGAACAAAAATGCCAACAAAAAGGTGTGAGACTCACTGATCAAAGAAAGACTATAGCAAAAGTCTTATCTGAGTCTAAAGAAGTTTATGGCTCAAAAGACCATCCAGATGTAGATGAGTTACATAAGAGAGTATCTGAAATAGATAAAAAAATTAGTATTGCTACAGTTTATCGAACAGTAAAATTATTTGAGGAGTCAGGTATTTTAGAAAAACATGATTTTAAAGGAGGCAAAGCAAGGTACGAACCATCCCTTGATGAGCATCATGACCATCTTATAGATATTAATAGTGGAGAAATAATAGAATTTGTCGATAAAGAAATAGAAAAACTTCAAAATGAGGTTGCAAAAAAATTAGGTTATAAATTAGTTGATCATAAGTTAGAGCTTTATGGTTCAAAAATAAAAAAATAATTTGAATAAAAAAATTTTTATTAAAACTTTTGGCTGCCAAATGAATGAATACGATAGTAATCGTATTTTAGATTTAACAAAAAAAATAAATTATTTTGTGACAAAAAAATTAGACGAGGCAAACTGTTATATCTTAAATACATGCCACATAAGAGAAAAGGCAACGGACAAAGTTTACCATGATATTGGTAGAGTAAAGAAAGAGTTTAGAAATAAAAAAAAACCTATTGTATTAGTTACAGGCTGTGTAGCTCAGGCAGAGGGAGACATTCTTTTAAAAAAAGAAAAATATATCGATGCTGTTATTGGACCACAATCTTATCATCAAATTAATAGTACAATCTTGAATCTTGAGAAAAAAATTAAGCCATTAAATTTGACAGAATTTGATGTAATAGAAAAATTCGATAGTTTAAATTCTTTAAAGAACTCAAATAATAAAATTTCATCATATTTAACAATACAAGAGGGTTGTGATAAATTTTGTAAATTTTGTGTTGTACCATATACGCGTGGAGCAGAATTTTCGCGATCTATAAAAGAATTATTATTAGAGGCAAATCAACTCGTGGAAAATGGCGCTAAAGAAATTACATTGTTAGGTCAAAACGTAAACGCTTATAATTATAAAAGTAAAAAACTTTCTAACTTAATAATTGAACTTTCAAAAATTAAAAATTTGAAAAGAATAAGATATACGACTTCTCATCCAAGAGATTTTACTGAGGACCTTATAGAAGCCCACAAAGATTGTAAAAAATTGATGCCTTCTATTCACCTTCCAGTTCAGAGTGGCTCAAACAAAATTTTAGAAAGTATGAACAGAAGACATAGTATTGAAGAATATTTAGATGTGATTGAAAAACTAAAGAATGTCAATCCAGAGATAAAATTCTCAAGTGATTTTATTATTGGCTATCCAGGAGAAACAGAAGAAGACTTTCAAATGACTCTTGCGCTTTTGAAGAATGTTCACTTTATAAATTCATATTCATATTTATATAGCCCTCGTCCAGGCACACCAGCTTTTAATTTAACTTTAGTAAATCAAAAAATTGCTAAAGAAAGATTATATATTTTTCAAAATGTTGCAGAAAAAATTAAATCAGAATATAGACAAAAACTAGTAAACAAAAAATCTATAGTTTTATTTGAAAATAAAATTCAAAATGAGAATAAATTTTTTGGAAGAGATGAATTTTTTAATTCTGTAATAGTAAAAAGTGAAAAAAATCTAATTGGTACGATCCAAAGTGTAAAAATTTTAAAAATAAATCGAAATACTCTTTTTGGAGAATTAATTTCAAATTTTAATCAAAAAAATTGTGCGGCCTAAATACATGTCTGAAATAAGTAAGTTAGAACAAAATCTGATTATAAAAAAAATTGATAATGAAACAGTTAATATATCAATTAATAATAATGAAATGTTAATGGCTATTGTTGGTGAATTTGATAAAAATCTTAAAAATTTATCTAAATTAACGCAAACAGACGTTTTTTTTAGAGGAAATTCTATTACGTGCAAAGGTAGTAATGAAAATTCATTACTATTTTGTGGAGCCATTAGGTTCTTAGTAAATAAATATTTATTAACCAATGTTATAGAAAAAGAAGATATAATTTTATCTGTGAAAGAAAATGTGGAAATGGAAAAATCAAATATTAAGAGTTTTAAACAATTAATTAAAACTCCAAAAAAATCTGTAATAGCAAGATCTGAAAAGCAATCAGAATACATTAAGGCTTTAAAAGAAAATGATATTGTAATGTCTTTGGGGCCAGCTGGAACAGGGAAAAGTTTTTTAGCAGTTTCAGTAGCAATAACTTTATTGATGGAAAAAAAAATAGATAGAGTCATTTTATCAAGACCTGCCGTTGAGGCTGGAGAAAAATTAGGGTTTTTACCAGGTGATATGAAAGAAAAAGTCGATCCTTATTTAAGACCTTTATATGATGCTTTATATGAACTTTTTGGTGCCGATAAAATAGAAAAAAAAATTGAAACTGGTGAAATAGAAATTGCACCCCTAGCTTTCATGAGAGGAAGGACATTAAAAAATTGCTTCGCAATTCTAGATGAAGCTCAAAATGCAACAGAAACTCAAATAAAGATGTTTTTAACAAGAATAGGAGAAAACTCAAAATTAGTGGTGAACGGAGACCCTAGCCAAGTAGATTTAATAAATAAAACTCATTCTGGTTTGATTAAGTCTAAAAATATTCTCAAAGACCTTGAAGAAATAAAAATTATTGAATTTGATCATAATGATGTTGTAAGACATCCGCTTGTTTCAAAAATCATTAGGGCTTATAAAAATAAAAGCACTGATGATAAAAATTAATGTTATAACAAGTAATCTTAATTGGTTTCAATATATAAAGAGCCCAAATTCTTACATTGATAGGAAAATAAAAAAATTAAACTCAAAAAATAAAAAAAGATTTAAAAATGAATTTTTTTGCAATCTTCTTCTATCAGATGAAAAAGAAATTAAGTTTTTAAATAAAAAGTTTAGAAAGAAAAATAAAACTACAGATATATTATCTTTTCCATTTCATACCAACAAAGAACTAAAAAAAGAAATAAAAAAAGAAAAGGAAATTTATCTTGGTGATATAATAATAAATTTAAATAAAATTGAATTTAGAAATCATTTAAAAAAATTCAAAAATGAGTTTGATCGATTATGGATTCATGGATTAGTTCATTTATTTGGATATGATCACAAAAAAAATAGTGATTTTATCGAAATGAACAAGATTGAGAGAAAATATTTGAATTCAATAAATGCTTGAAAAACATTTAAATAACCGTTTTTTTATTATTTGTTTAATACCATCTATATTAGGCGCTCTAACTGTATTATCTTTTCAACCTTTTAACTTTACAATAATAAATTTAATAATATTTCCATTATTATTTTATTTAATCAATTATATTAATAAAAAATCTAAAGTAGTTTTTAGAAAAAAACCTTACAAAATAAATTTATTTTTATTAGGTTTGTTCTTTGGCTTTGGTTTTTATTTAAGCGGCATATCTTGGATTACTAATTCTCTTACTTTTGACAATAATTTTAAAGTACTTATTCCTTTTGCAATAATATTTATACCTTTATTTTTAAGTCTGTTCATGGCTTTTACAATTTTACTTGTTGGCCCACACTTAAAATTTAATTTCCACTCTATTTTGCTTTTGGCTTCTAGTTTAGCTATTTCTGATTACATTAGATCAAAGATACTTACTGGTTTTCCTTGGAATTTGTGGGCTTATAGTACTGTATGGATGAGAGAAAATTTGCAAATTTTAAATGATGTAGGACTTTATGCTTACAATTTATTCGTAATTACGATTTTTATTTTTCCGGTAATATTACTTTTTAATTTAAGTTTATTTAAGAAATGTCTTTACTTAATTAGTGTAAGTTCAATATTATTAAGCTTATTTATATACGGAAATTACCAAATTAACCAAAATAATAAAAAATTAAAAGATGAAAGTAATAAAATATTTGTAAAAATTATATCACCAAATTTTGAATTAGAATATGGGTTAAGCGCAATACAGATTAAGGAAAGATTAAACAAATTAATAAGATTTAGCGAGCCAGACAGACAAAAAAAAACTTTGTTTATATGGCCTGAAGGAGTGTTTAGCGGATATAGTTATGATGAAATAAAAGATTTTAAAAAAATTTTTTCAGACAATTTCTCAAAAGAACATTTAATTATTTTTGGAACAAACAAACTTGATCCATCAACAGGAAACTTTTTTAATAGTATGCTAATTGTTGATAAAGATTTTGAAATTATTCAAGGATATAATAAATTAAAATTAGTTCCATTTGGAGAGTTCGTTCCATTTGAAAAATTTCTTAGTAAATTTGGTTTAAAAAAAATTACAGAAGGTTATGGATCTTTTGAGAAAGGTGCCAAAAACGTTAACCTTAAAATTAACAAAGCAGATATTTTACCTTTAATTTGTTATGAGGTTATTTTTACAGAACTTTTACAAAAATCTGATAGAAATACAAATATCATTATTAATATTTCTGAAGATGGATGGTTTGGCCAATCTATAGGACCAGATCAACATTTTTCTAAGTCAATTTTTAGGGCAATTGAAAATAATACCTTTTTTTTAAGATCAGCCAATAAAGGTATAAGCGCAGTAATTGATAATAAAGGCAATATAGTCAAACAATTAAACAGAAATGAAGCTGGAAGTATTGAATTTGAAGTTCCACTAATAAAATCAAATAAAATTAAAAATGATTTGATCTTTTTTGTTCTTTTATTTACATATCTTTTTACCTTTGTAATTTTCAAAAAAAATGAAAAATAATTATCTATTTACAAGTGAGTCAGTTTCAGAAGGGCATCCAGATAAAGTTTGCGATAGAATATCGGATATGGTTGTAGACTCATATTTATCACTTGACCCAGAATCTAGAGTTGCTTGTGAAACACTAACTACTACTAACAAAGTTGTTTTAGCAGGTGAAACCAGAGGTCCAAAAATTAACAAAGAGGAATTAATTTCTAAAGTAAGAGAGTGCATAAAAGATATCGGATACGATCAAGAAGGTTTTAGTTGGAAGACGGCAAATATCGAGACGCATCTTCATGAACAATCTACTGATATTGCCATGGGAGTCGACTCTAAGGATAACAAAGATGAAGGAGCCGGAGATCAGGGTATCATGTTTGGATATGCTTGTAACGAGACAGATGAGCTTATGCCAGCTCCAATATATTACTCTCATAAAATTTTAAGATTAATGGCAAAAGATAGAAAAAGTGGAAAATTGGTAGGAATAGAGCCAGACTCTAAAAGTCAGGTCACAATGATGTATGAAAATGAAAAACCAATTAAGGTTACGTCAGTAGTTATTTCAACTCAACATTCAAAAGATCTTAATCAAGAAAAAGTCAGAGAAGCAATCATTCCATATATTCAAAAATCAATTCCTAAAAATTTTTTAACAGATTTAAATCCTGAAGAAATTTACATTAATCCAACAGGACAATTCATAATTGGTGGACCAGATGGCGATACTGGACTAACAGGGCGAAAAATAATTGTTGATACTTACGGTGGTGCTGCACCGCATGGTGGAGGGGCATTTTCAGGAAAAGATCCAACTAAAGTTGATAGATCTGCAGCTTACGCTTCAAGATATTTAGCAAAGAATGTAGTAGCTTCAGGCATCTCTGAAAAATGTTTAATTCAACTGGCTTACGCTATAGGAGTATCAAAGCCTTTATCGATTTTTATTAAATTAGCCAGCGGAGATGAAGGGAAAGTAGATAAGGTAAAAAAAATAATTGAGGACAATTTTAACTTATCTCCAAGAGGGATAAGAGAAATGTTAAAATTAAACAATCCTATATATGAGGTTACGTCTGCTTATGGTCACTTCGGCAGAAAGTCTTCCAATAAAGGTGAATTTACATGGGAAAAAACAGATAAAGTCGATTTATTTAAACAGCAATCTTGAAAAAACCTTAATTTTTTTTTATAAGTAGTTAAATTTGAAACTTTCAAAATGGGCACTAGCCCATTTTTTTTTAGGGGTAAAGCATGTTAAATAGAGGATTAGATAAACAAGAGCTTTTGAGAATAGTTGAGGCAGTTGCAAACGAAAAATCTATTGATAAAGAGCTTGTAATAGGTTCGATGGAGAGCGCTATACAGAAAGCTGCTCTGACGAAATTCGGAAATGATAATAATATTGAAGTTATTATTGATAGAGAGAGTGGAGATATAAAGATTCAAAAAGTTTTAGATATTGTTGAGAACGTAGAGGACTCTGGTAGAGAAATAACTTTACAAGATGCAAAAAAAATTGATCCGAAAAATAAAGATTTGAAAGTAGGAGAAAAAATTTTTGAAGAGTTACCACAAATAGATTTTGGCCGTATAGCAGCTCAAAGTGCTAAACAAGTTATTAGTAGCAGAGTAAGAGAAGCTGAAAAAAACAGACAATATGATGACTTCATCGAGAAACAAGGACAAATATTAAGTGGAATTATTAAAAGATTAGAATACGGAAATGTAATTGTTGATTTGGGTAAAGCTGAAGGAGTGATAAAAAAAGATGAATTAATACCGAGAGAAATTTTAAAAACAGGTGACAGAGTAAAAGCTTATTGTTATGAAGTAAGAAAAGAGCTAAAAGGTCATCAAATATTTTTATCAAGAGCACACCCACAATTTTTAGCTAAATTATTTTTTCAAGAAGTACCCGAAATATATGAAGGTACTATTGAAATTAAATCAGTAGCTAGAGACCCTGGAAGTAGAGCTAAAATTTGTGTTCATTCACAAGACTCTTCTATTGATCCAGTTGGTGCATGTGTAGGAATGCGAGGAAGTAGAGTTCAAACTATTGTGAATGAATTGCATGGAGAAAAAATTGACATTATTAAATGGACAGAAGATTTACCTACACTTATTTCAGAGTCTTTATCGCCTGCAGAAATACAAAGAGTTTTAATAGATCAAGATAACAAAAGAATTGATATAATTTTAACTGAGGAAAATTTAAGTAAAGCAATCGGAAGAAGAGGACAAAATGTTAGATTAGCATCAAAGTTAACTAATTTTGAAATTGATATTTTAACAGACAAGGAAGACTCTGAACGAAGGCAAGCAGAATTTAAAGAAAGAACTGAAACTTTGATAAAGAATCTTGAGGTAGATGAAACTTTGGGTCAACTTTTAGTATCCGAGGGTTTTATATCGATTGATGAAATAGCTCAATCGAAACCTGATGATATCTCAAAGATAGATGCTATAGACGAAGAAACCGCAAAAGAACTAATTACTAGATCGAAAGAGACCATTGTTAAGGAAAAAGAAGAGGTCGCTCTTAAATTGAAAGAATTAGGAGTTGAGGATAGTTTAATTAGTTTAAAAGGCATGACTCAAGGAATGCTAGTTATATTAGGTCAAAAAAATATAAAAAAATTAAGTGATTTTGCAGATCTTTCTTCAGATGAATTAATTGGAGGTTATGACGAAATCAAAGGAAAAAAAATTAGGATTGATGGATATTTAGAGGAATTTTCATTATCTAGAAAAGAAGCAGACGACTTAATTATGGCTGCAAGAGAAATAGTGTACAAGTAATGTTATGGATAAAGATAAAAAAAAAACACTTACAATTTCGTCTAATTTAAAAAAAAAAATTGATACATCATCTATATCAACTTCTGGTAAAAAATCTTTTTCAGTGGAGAAAAAAAAGCCTTTTAGACCAAATAAAGCTTTCAACAAAAGTATGTCTGCTCCAAATATTAATTTCAATCCAGATATTAAGAAAAAAAATTTTGCAAGAAAGTTTATCGAGCAACAGGCTACCAAAGAATTCATAAAAAAAGATAATAAGCCAGCAGGTAAAAGTAAACTTAAACTAAAAGGTCCAGTAGATAAACGAGATTTTAAATTAACAGTCTCACGAGCATTAAATGTAGAAGAGATAGAAATTAAACAAAGAAGTTTAGCATCAGTAAAACGTGCTAGACTTAAAGAAAAAAAGAAACCAGAAGGTGAAGAAAAAAAAGAATTTAAAAAAGTAATAAGAGAGGTAAAAATACCAGAGCAAATAACGATTCAAGAACTTTCAAATAGAATGGCAGAAAAATCAAGCGACATTATAAAATTCTTATTTAATATGAAGGTTGTTGCTACAATTAATCATAATATTGATAAAGATACTGCCGAATATATTGTTAAAGAGTTTGGCCATAAACCTATATTAGAGGAAGGGCCCTCTATTGAAGCTAGTAAATCTAAAGAAAAATTTTTAGGTGAGGTAAAAAACAGACCACCAGTAGTAACAATAATGGGACATGTTGATCATGGTAAAACTTCATTGTTAGACTCCTTAAGGGATAGCAACGTTGTTTCTGGAGAGCACGGTGGAATAACACAACATATTGGAGCATATCAAGTAAAGACTGAAAACAATAAACTTATAACATTTATAGATACACCAGGTCACGCAGCTTTTACAGAAATGAGAGCAAGGGGTTCTAAAATAACTGATATTGTTATTTTAGTAGTTGCAGCAGACGATGGTATTAAACCTCAAACAGTGGAGGCGATAAAACATGCTAAAGCTGCAAAGGTCCCTATAATTGTTGCAATTAATAAATGTGATCTACCTGAAAAAAATATAAGTAAAATTAAAAATGAAATGATGCAGTATGAGTTAATAGCTGAAGATTTAAGTGGGGATACATTATTTGTTGAGGTTTCAGCTTTAAAGAAAATGAATCTAGATAAACTTAAAGAGTCTATTTTATTACAATCCGAAATTTTAGACTTGAAAGCTTCATATAGTGATAAAGCAAGAGGAGTAGTTATTGAGTCAAAAATAGATAAAGGTAAAGGTCCCGTCTCAACAATTTTAATTAGTAATGGAATATTACACCGAGGTGATTATTTTATCTGCGGTGATACATGGGGAAAAATTAGGGCGATGATAGATTATCAAGGCAAAATGGTAAACGAAGCTCTTCCATCGATGCCTGTAGAAATTCTTGGAATGAATAGTTCTGCGTATGCTGGTGCAGAATTTATGGTAACAGACAATGAAGACGAAGCGAAAAAACTTTCTGAATTTAAAAAAAATAATAATGCACAAAGCAAAATATTAGCTAAAGATAAAACTACATTATTTGAAAATGTCAAAGCCAAAGATGAGCTGAATATAATTATAAAGTCTGACGTCCAAGGTTCAAGCGAAGCATTAAAAATGGCAATAAACAAGATTGATCACAGTGAAGTAGAGGCAAAAATTATTCTTTCTGATATTGGTATGATAAATGAGACAGATGTCTCTTTAGCGAAAGCATCTAATGCGATTCTTATTGGATTTAATGTAAAACCAAATAGAGAGGCAAAAAAATTAGCAGAAGAGCAAAAAGTTAATATAAAATATTTTAATATTATTTATGAAGCTATTGATCATGTAGAAAAATCTTTATCAGGTTTACTTGAACCTGATATAAAAGAAACTGTTTTAGGCAGTGCGGAGATTCAGAAGATTTTTAAAGTTTCTAACGCTGGAAAAATTGCTGGATCAAAAGTAATAAGCGGTGAGGTAAAAAGTAAATCTAAAGCAAGAATAATTAGAGATGGAGTAGTTGTATATAGTGGAGAAATTTTATCGTTATATAGAGAAAAAAATCAAGTGAAAGAAGTAGGTACCGGTTTAGAATGCGGAATTAGTATTAAAGATTTTATTGATTTTAAAGAAAAAGATGTAATCGAGTCTTATATTTCTGAAGAAATTCAAAGATCAATTTAATAATGATGGATAATCAATCAAACCAAAGACCTTATAGCCAAAGACAATTAAGAGTTGGAGAATTAGTGAAACAAAATTTAGGAGAATTATTTATTAGAAATGAAGCTAAAATACCCTCGTTTAACTCTAAATTAATTACAGTCACAGAAGTTAGAATGACACCAGATTTAAAAACAGCCAGAGTTTACGTAATTCCTTTAGGGGGGATAGAAATTAAAGAAACAGTTAGGATCTTGACGGAGAACTCACATCTTGTTAGAAGAGCCTTGTCTAAAAGGCTAGATATAAAGTTTCTTCCTAAACTCACATTTGTTGAAGATAACTCATTTGAATATGCTGAAAAGATAGAGAGAATTATTAAAAAAAATAAAGAAAATGATAAAGAAAAAAAAAGATACAATTAAGTCATTAGCCATACATGGTAAAGATGTTGGTTCTACAGAAGTTCAAATAGGACTACTCACTGATAAGATTACAAAATTATCAGATCATTTTAAAAGATTCAAAAAGGATAAACATTCTACTTTAGGTTTAACAAAATCAGTCAATAAAAGGAAAAAACTTCTTACTTACCTTAAAAAGAAAAATGTTGAGTCCTATCAAAAGGTCATCAAACAATTAAATTTAAGGAAATAATGTTTAAAATACATAAAGAAGAGTTAAAAGTTAACGGTAAAAAATTAACTTTAGAGACGGGAAAAGTTGCAAGACAAGCAGATGGGGCAATCATTGCTACATTAGGCGAAACGGTAGTAATAGCAACAGCAGTAGGAGCTAAAAAACTAAAAGATGGTCAAGACTACTTTCCATTGTCAGTTAATTATCAAGAAAAATATTACGCCGCTGGTAAAATACCTGGTGGATATTTTAAAAGAGAAGCAAGACCCACAGAAGCAGAAACTTTAATTTCAAGGTTGATAGATAGACCTATAAGACCGTTATTTCCATCCAGCTTTATGAATGAAGTGCAATTACTTCCAACAGTGCTTTCTTATGATGGTGATAACCAACCAGATGTATTGTCGATTATTGCATCATCTGCAGCTTTAGCAATATCTGGACTACCTTTTCAAGGACCTATAGCTGCAAGTAGAGTGGGTTACAAAGATGGAAAATATCTTTTAAATCCTTCACTAGAGGAGCTAAAAGACTCAGAGTTAGATTTAGTTGTAGCAGGCACAAAGGATGCTGTATTGATGGTAGAATCTGAAACTTCAGGTCTATCAGAAAAAGTTATGCTTGATGCAGTAAAATTTGGTCACGAAAAATTTGTTCCAATTATTGAAGCGATTGAAAAATTAGCAAAAAAGTCAGGTAAACCTAAATGGGAAGTTGAAGAGATTGATTATTCAGCAATTAAAAAGAAAATAGCTGAAAAATTTGAAGGTAGCTTAAGAACAGCATTTAAAGAAATAGACAAGAAAAAAAGATCTTCTTCAATTTCTGAAATTGAAACTCAGTGTAAAGAAATGTTTGTTGACGATGAGTCTGTAACAGAAAATCAAGTCATGGCTCAGCTAAAATCTCTAGAAAAAGATATTGTTCGAACTGCAATTTTAAAAGAAAAGAAAAGAATTGATGGAAGAGGTTTAGCAGATGTTAGACAAATTCAATGTGAGGTTGGCGTACTACCCAGGACTCATGGGTCTGCTCTTTTCACAAGAGGAGAAACTCAAGCTTTAGTAGTGACAACTCTCGGGATGTCAGATGATGAACAAAGATTAGAAAGCCTAGAGGGAATGCAGAGATCAAATTTTATGTTGCATTATAATTTTCCACCTTTCTCAGTAGGTGAATGTGGAAGAATAGGGACAGGTAGAAGAGAGATAGGACATGGTAAATTAGCATGGAGAGCTATAAATTCATCTTTACCTTCAAAAGAAAAATTTCCTTACACTTTGAGAGTAGTATCAGAAATAACAGAGTCTAATGGCTCTTCATCTATGGCTACAGTATGTGGAACCTCCCTTTCATTAATGGATGCTGGAGTGCCAATAAAGGAGCCTGTAGCTGGGATAGCAATGGGATTAATTAAAGAGGGGGAAGATTTTTCTGTTCTATCAGATATTTTAGGTGATGAAGATCATTTAGGAGATATGGATTTTAAAGTTGCAGGAACAAAAGATGGCATTACATCTCTTCAAATGGATATTAAGATTACAGGAATAACTTTTGAGATTATGGAAAAGGCATTAGATCAAGCTAAAGGTGGTAGAGAGCATATTCTCGGTGAGATGAACAAAGCAATAAAAACTTCAAGAAAAGAATTTTCAAAACACACACCTAAAATAGAAACTATTAAAGTTGATAAAAAAGATATCGCTACTGTGATAGGTAAAGGTGGAGCTACTATAAGAGACATTGTTGAAACTTCAGGTGCAAAAGTTGATGTTAAAGATAACGGCGAGGTAACAGTTGCAGCACCTGATGAGGGCTCGAGAAATAAAGCGCTAGAGTTTATTAAAAATTTGATAGCTAAACCTGAAATGGGAAAAATTTATAAAGGAAAAGTTGTAAAAATTATGGAGTTTGGAGCTTTTGTTAATTTTCTTGGTAAACAAGATGGACTTGTACATATCTCTGAATTAGCTGACAAAAGAGTTGCAAAAGTTGGTGACGTTGTAAAAGAAGGTGATGAAGTCTCAGTTAAAGTAGTTGGATTTGATAGAGGTAAAGTTAAACTTTCTATGAAACAAGCTGGAGAATAATTTTTAGAACTCTTAAAATTTAGATTTTCTAAAGTATATTGAATTCTATAATTAAAATTATTTTTTAACATTTCATATTAAAATTAAAAAAAAAATGCCAAAAAATATTACTATTTTTACAGTTGATCATAGTGAATACACTTCGGTTATTTTAAGTAAATTTCTCAATACATACGGTTATAAGGTAAATAGAATTTATATTTCAAAAACTCTTTTTAATTTCAGGTTTATCAAAAAGAATTTTTGGTTTTTCATCAAAAACAGATATCCCTTTTGCATAAATTTCAAGGATTGGTTAGCATATTTAAGATTAAAATTGAACATTCATAAATCAAACAGCAAAAATATGCTTTCTTATTATAAAAACTTAGGATTTGATGTGAAAATTGTAAATAGTATTAATTCCCCAAATTTTTTAAAGGAAGCTGACTCTCTTAAATCTGATTTTTTTATTTTTTTGTTGTTTGATCAAATTGCTGGAGAGTCTTTTATAAATATCCCTAAGAAAGGCATCTACAATCTTCATTTAGGTAAATTACCAGAATATCGTGGAGGTTTAAGTTCTTTCTGGGTTCTAAGAGATGGTGATAAAACAGCAGGAGTTTCATTACATGAAGTTATTTCAAAATTAGATGCGGGAAAAATTGTTTCAGAGAGACGATTTTTAATTGATACAAACTCAATGCATGATTTAATGACTAAGACGGTAAGCTATGGAGCAGATGTTGTGTTAGAGGGTATGGAAGCGATCATAAATGATAAAATTAAACCCATATCAATAAAAGGGCGTAATGAAAGCTATAAGTTTTTACCGACGTCGGATGATTTTAAAACATTTTATGCTAAAGGTAATCGCTTAGTGTAGCTTAAAATCAAAAGTGATATAAAAAAAGCTACTAAATATTTTAAATTTATTTAAAATAGTTTTCAGTGAGGAAGTATATGAACTTAAAGATACCAAGAGGATCCACATACCACAAAATAACAGAGGAAATAAAGGATCTTTACTTCAGCATTTTTTCAGATCTAAATAATCAAAAAATAATTAATCAATTTGAAGAGAAATTTGCAACTTATAATGGATCAAAGTATTCTGTAACATTCCCATTTGCTAGAACAGCTTTTCACTATGCAATACGTAGTTTAAATATTGAGAAAAACTCAGAAGTTATTATGTCACCAATTACAATAAAGCCTATATTGGATGTTGTAATTTTAAACGGTTTAAAGCCAGTTTTTGTAGATCTGAATAAAAATGATTTATCTTACGACGTAGTTGATTTAAAAAAAAAAATAACACCAAACACAAAATTAATTTTGATTACATATCTATTTGGGATTGTACCAAATTTAAGTAAATTCAATAAAGATGAATTTAAAATTAATAATTTAAAAATAATTGAAGATTTTTCTCAATGTTTAAATGGAAAATATAAGGGGAAAAAAACTGGAAATTTCTCTGATATTTCGATTTATAGTTGTTCTTCAATAAAAACTTTAGATACATATGGAGGAGGAGTTGCTTTTACAAATAACAAAGACAATTTTAGGTTACTTAAAGAATTTCAAAAAAACTTAAAAAGTCCAAAAAGATTTTTTTTAGTAAAAAAAATATTAATTAATATAGTAAGAACAGTTATAACAAACTTATTTGTATTTAATTTTTTAACATATTATATTTTAAGGTTTATAAATATTTTCTCTAAAAATACAAAAATGCTTGGTGAAAGAGATAAGAGACCAATTAAAAATTTGCCAGTTTCTTGGTTTCAAAAATATACTTCATTTCAAGCTCAAAAAGGTATTCAATCATTAAAAAATATAGAAATATCAGACAATATAAGAAAAAAATTTTCAGAAAAATATATAAAAGGCCTGAAAAATTTTTTTAATTTTCCTATAGGATTCGACAAATTACAAAATATCTATTGGCAGTTTTTAATTTATGTCAAAGATCCGAAAGAACTTAAAAATAAACTTTTAAAAAAAGGAATAGATACAAGCAGTACAAGCTTAGAAAAACTTAACAAATTACCTAAATATGGTTTTAATTTTCAATTAAATAATGTAGATGAAATTTATAATAATTCTCTTTTTTTGCCGTGTTTTTCTAAACTTAAAGAAAAACATATTGATAAAATAATATATGAAATTACAAAAATAAAAGAACAAGAATGAGAATTGCAATTATTGGTTCTGGTTTGTCTGCTGTGTCAGCATGTAGAGTTTTGATTAAAAATAATATAATTCCTGATGTGTATGACGCTGCAGAGGATTTGGATAATCAAACAAAAAAATTTAAAACAAAGCTCTCTAAAACAAACCCATCAAAATGGAAAAGAGAAGATAAAATAAAAATGAATGGTTACTCAAAATTTTTTGGCAAAGAATTCCCGCGAAAAAAATTTTTTGGGTCTGATTTAATTTATAAATACATCGATAAATCTAAAGACAACAATCCATCAATGACTCATTTTATAGGTGGATATAGCAATGTTTGGTCAGGTAGTGTTTTGTTTCCAGATAAAAAGGATTTAATTGGTTGGCCAAAAAAAAGTTTACCTAAAATAGAGACATTTACAAAATATTTCAATGATATATCGTATGTTTCAAATAATGATAATATAAACTCTATATTCCCAAACCTTAAAACTAGATTTGATAAATTAAATTATCCAAAACAAATTAATAGTTTAAGAAAAAGATTAGACAAGCTTAATTCCAAGGATTTTGTGTCAGGAAATCCAAGAGTTTTTCTAGAAACTAGAAATAAAAAAAATTCTTGTAAATATTGCGGTTATTGTATGACAGGATGTGCTTATGATAGTTTCTACAATTCTAAAATTGATTTTTTAAAATTTAACAAACAAAAAAATATTAATTTTTTTCCAAATTTTATACTTACTAAAGTAACTCAAAACAACAACAAAATAAGATTACATTTTAAAAATAAAAAATCTTATTTTGAATATGATAAAGTTTTTCTAGCTTGTGGAGCTTTAAGCACATCTAAAATAATGCTCAATTCTCTAAAAAATTTAAAGCAAGTAAAACTGAGTCATTGTCCAAGTTTTGTTATGCCTTTATTTTCAAAAAAATCCTTCCCATTTAATTGGCCAAATACAAATACACTTTCGCAAATTTTTATTGAAATTAAAAATTTTAAATCAAAAAATTGGGCTCATGCTCAATTTAGTCAACCAAACGAAATAATTTTAAATAAGATAGGTTTATTGAATGGCACCAATATTATTTTAAATATGATAAGAACTTTTTTTATAAAAAGAATCTTTACTGTTTTTTGTACACTTCATTCCAAATATGCTGGAAAATATATTGTTTCTAAAAATAAAAAAGAATTTAAAATTAATTATATAAAAAATTTAAAAACAAATAAAATTATAAAATCACTTTATTATAGCCTTAATGACAAGTTCAAAAAAGTGAATCTTTTATCATTTAAATTTTTTTTAAATTATGCAAATAATTCAGACCATTATTATATTGGTTGTTCTTTTCCAATGAAAAAAAAACGTAAGAAAATAACTGACACAGATGTACTAGGTCAAATAAAAGATTTTAACAATTTACATATAATTGACTCCTCAGTTTTTACCTCAATTCCTTCAACCACATTTGGCCTATTAAGTATGATCAACTCTGCAAGAATAACAGAAACAGTAATTAATAATTAAAAACTAATTTAACTTATATTTTTAGGATCAGGCATACCTACTTTATTATAACCAGCATCAACGTAATGAATTTCTCCAGTCACGCCAGCAGCTAAATCACTCAATAAGTATAAAGCTGAATTCCCAACATCATGAATATCAACGTTTCTTTTTAGAAAAGAATGGTCTTCATTCCATTTGTACAAAAATTTTGCATCACCTATAGCTGATGCTGCTAAAGTTTTAATTGGGCCAGCACTAATAGCGTTTACCCTAATTTTTTTATGACCAAGATCTCTAGCTAAATATTTTACGCTCGCTTCTAAAGCAGATTTGCAAACGCCCATGACATTATAATTAGGTATGGCTTTAGTGGACTCATATGTCAGAGTTAATAAACTTCCACCATCTTTCATTATTTTTGAAGCTTCTTTAGATACTTCTGTAAATGAAAAACACGAGATAAGCATACTTCTCAGAAAATTTTCTCTAGTAGTATTTAAATATTCTCCAGATAATTCTGATTTGTCAGAGAAAGCTACTGCATGAACCACAAAATCAATTTCTCCCCATTTTGTTTTAATGTCCTCAAAAAGTCTTACAACTTCCTCTTTTTTCTCCACATCGCAACTAAATGTAATTTTTGAATTAAGTTTTTCTGCTAATGGTATAACTCTTTTTTTCAAAGCGTCACCCAAATAAGTGAAAGCAAGTTCCGCACCGGCTTGTGCAAGTTTTTGGGAGATACCCCATGCAATAGATCTTTCATTTGCAACGCCCATTATTAATCCCTTTTTACCCTTCATTAAGTTCATAATTAAACCTTTTCAAAAATTAGTGCTGCGTTAGTTCCCCCAAAACCAAAACTATTAGACATGACTGTATTTAGTGAAGCTCCTTTTTCAGTTCTGGTTATTATAGGAAATTTCTTTGCCTCATCATCCATTTCGATAATATTTGCTGATCCAGCTATAAAATTATTTTTCATCATAATTAAACAATATATAGCCTCGTGAACTGAGGCAGCTCCTAATGGATGACCCGATAAAGATTTTGTAGAACTAATTTTGGGAATATTTTCTCCAAAAGTATTTTTCACTGCATTTAATTCTGTAATATCTCCTACAGGAGTTGAAGTACCATGCGTATTTATATAGTCAATTTTGTTTTTAGAAGTAGCCATAGCCATTTTCATACATCTAACGGCTCCTTCACCAGAAGGAGCTACCATGTCATAACCATCAGAAGTAGCTCCATATCCGGTAAGTTCGGCATAAATCTTTGCCCCTCGGGCTTTCGCATGCTCATATTCTTCAAGAACTAAAACGCCAGCACCACCAGCAATAACAAAGCCATCTCTGGTTTTATCGTATGCTCTTGAAGCAGTTTCGGGTTTATCATTGTATTTGGATGATAGTGCAGTCATGGCATCAAACATTGCAGTCATAGCCCAATGAACTTCTTCACTACCTCCCGCAAAAATAATATCTTGTTTACCGATTTGAATTAGCTCCATAGAATTTCCAATGCAATGACCACTGGTTGCGCACGCAGAGCTCATTGTATAATTAGTTCCTTTAATTTTAAATGGAACTGCCAGAGTGGCTGAAGCTGTACTACCCATTGTTCTTGGCACAATAAACGGTCCCATTAATTTTGGGGTTTTTGCTCTGGTTTTATCTGCAGCAAGAATTACGTTCTCAATCGATGGACCTCCAGAGCCCATTATAATTCCAGTTTTGTAATTACTAACTTCTTTACCTTCTAGACCTGAGTCTTTAATTGCCTCTTTCATAGCAATATAATTATAAGCTGAGCCAGATCCCATAAATCTTATTGTTTTTCTATCTACAAAATCTGAAAGTTTAATATTAGGTTTACCGTGTACGTGACTTTTAAGGTTATGTTCTTTGTATTCTTCTGCATACGATATTCCCGATTTAGAGTTTAGCAATGATTGATGAACTTCTTCTTGATTGTTTCCTAGACAAGAAACTATTCCTAAACCTGTAATTACTACTCTTCTCATGATTTAAATAATCCAACTTTTAAATTTTCAGCACGATAGATAATTTTTCCATCAGCACTTAATGTTCCGTTAGCTAAACCCACCGCGGTACCCTCTTTTTTAAGTATTCTTTTCATATTAATTTCATACGTTGCCATTTTTACATTTTTAAGAACTTCTCCTGTAAATTTAACCGAATTTACCCCTAAAGCCCTTCCTTTTCCTGGCTCGCCAATCCATCCCAAATAAAATCCAACTAATTGCCACATAGCATCTAACCCAAGACATCCTGGCATGACTGGATCTTTCTGAAAATGACAATCAAAAAACCATAAATTATCTTTGATATCAAGCTCAGCTTTTATAAACCCTTTTTTTAAATTCTCCAGTATTCTGATTAATTTCTGTAATTCTATCAAACATTAACATTGGAGGTAACGGAAGTTTAGCATTTCCTTCACCGAATAATTTTCCCTCTCCACACGAAATTAAGTCGTCATAGTTGTAATTATTTTTTTGCATGATTTAAAAACAGTTTTACTTGATTTAGCAAAAGTTTCATATATATTTGTGTTTAGAATTATTATAAACTACACAAAATCATTAAAAAAAAGTGAAAAAAATAGACATTTTTAAGAAATTAAGATCATCAGGTTTAAGACCAACTAAACAAAGAGTAGAAATCGCCAAATTTCTATTTGAAAGAGACAAAACATTTCATTTTACAATTGAAAGCCTAGATAAGTTTTTAGCAAAAAAAACAACGTTTAAATTTGCTTTAGCCACAATTTATAATACTGTTCATGCTTTTAAGAAAGCCGGACATTTAAGCGAAGTAGATGTAAGAGGAAAAAAAACTTATTTTGATACAAATATCACTAATCATCATCATTTTTATGATAACGAAACTTCCGAATTAATTGACATAGACGCTAGTGAGGTAGTTATCCAAAAAATTCCAAAAGCACCAAACGGTAAAAAAATCAAAAACATAGAGGTATTTATAAATTTGAAGAATTGACAGTTTGTCGCTTTTTTTTACTTTAGAATTATTATAAACTAGTTTTAAAATGAGTGTAGAATATAAAAAAGATAGCAACGGAAAATGCCCAGTAATGCATGGAGGCGTTACTAAAGCAGGTGAATCAAATACATCTCGACTTTGGCCTAACAGTATTAATTTAGACATTTTACATCAACACGATACAAAGACTAATCCATTACCTGGATTTAATTACAAAAAAGAAGTTAAAAAGTTAAATTTTAAAGCTTTAAAAAAAGATTTATTAAAATTAATGACAGATAGCCAAGAATGGTGGCCTGCTGATTTAGGAAGTTATACAGGGCTTATGGTTAGATTGACTTGGCACCAAGTTGGAACTTACAGAGAATTTGATGGTAGACCAAACGTTGGATCACATAGGTTTTCTCCTCAAGACTCGTGGCCAGATAATACAAACCTAGATAAAGCTAGACGTCTTCTTTGGCCGATTAAAAAAAAATATGGAAATAGATTAAGTTGGTCAGATCTAATGGTTTTAGCTGGTACGATGGCTTATGAAAAAGCTGGTTTTAAAACTTTTGGTTTCTCATTTGGTAGAGAAGATATATGGGGACCAGAAAAAGATGTTTACTGGGGCAAGGAAACTGTTCCACTAGCTGTAAATAGATATGGAGATCCTCAAGATCGTTCTTCTTTAGAGGCACCTTTAGCAGCTTCTCATTTTCAATTAGTTTACGTCAATCCAGAGGGTGTAGAAGGAAAACCTGACCCAGTTAGAACGGCCATGGATGTCAGAGAAACTTTTGGGCGAATGGGAATGAACGATGTAGAAACAGCCGCACTAACAGTGGGCGGTCACTCAATTGGAAGAGCACACGGTAATGGCGATCCTGCAAATTTAGGGCCAGAGCCAGCGGGAGCAGATATTCAAGAACAAGGTTTTGGATGGGTTCAAAAAAATGGCGGTACAGGTGTAAATCAAATTACATCAGGACTTGAGGGTGCCTGGACAACCAATCCAGATAAATGGGATCATCAATATTTAGATCTTTTACTTAATTATGAGTGGGAAAGCAAAAAAAGCCCAGCAGGCGCTTGGCAGTGGGAACCAATTAACCTTGAGGAAGAAAAGAAACCAGTTGATCTCGGCGATCCAACAAAGAAAGCCAGATTAATGTTTACTGATGCTGATATGGCTATGGCGATGGATCCAGAATATAGAAAAATTTCAGAAAGATTTTATAAAGATCCAAAATTCTTTGAGGACGCATTTGCGAGAGCTTGGTTTAAATTAACGCACAGAACGATGGGAAACAAAGACAACTATATAGGTCCTTGGGCACCAAAAGAAGATCTTCTGTGGCAGGGTAATGTTAAGCCTTCTAAAAAGAAATATAACGTAGAAAAAGTTAAAAAAATGATTGCAGCAAGTAAATTAAGTAGTAACGATTTAATAATTACTGCTTGGGATAGCGCCAGAACATACAGAAGAACAGATAAAAGAGGCGGTGCAAACGGAGCAAGAATTAGATTAGAACCAATGAGAAATTGGGAAGCAAACGAACCTAAAAGACTTTCAAAAGTATTAAAAGTTTTAGAAAATATTGCAAAAAAAACAGGCGCATCCATTGCTGACACAATTATTCTTGCAGGAAATGTTGGTTTAGAAAAAGCAATCAAAAAAGGTGGCTTAAAAGTCAAAGTTCCATTTAATTCAGGTAGAGGTGACTCAACTCAAAAACAAACAGAAAATAGAAACTTTAAATGGTTGGAACCTTTACACGATGGATTTAGAAATTTTGTTAAATCAGATTACTCTGTAATGCCTGAAGAACTTATATTAGAGCGAGCTTCTTTGATGGGTTTGACTGCGCAGGAGATGACGTGCTTGGTTGGAGGTATGAGAGTTTTAGGAACAAACCATGAGTCAGCAAAAGATAAAGGCGTGTTTACAGAAAAAGTAGGTGCTCTAACAAATGATTTCTTTTTAAATTTATTAGATATGAAATATATATGGAAACCTACTGGTAAAAATTCTTACGATATTATTGACCGTAAATCTAATAAAGTAAAATATACAGCATCTAGGGTAGATCTAGTATTTGGTTCTAATTCAATTTTAAGATCATATGCTGAAGTATATGCTCAAGATGATAACAAAGAAAAATTTGTTAAAGATTTTGTAGCTGTATGGACAAAGATAATGAATGCAGATAGACCAAATTTAAAAAAATTAAACTAACATGAAAAGCACTGAGACAGTAAAAAGTTTTGAAAATATAAATAAAAATCTTTTTAGAGATTTCTATACCATTCCAGATCTTAAATTTGATGTTGATAAATTAAGATCTGATCTAGAGAAGATTTTAAAGCTTAAAAGTTTTAAATCTTTGGGCATTAAAAATTTTGCCGCGATACCACTTAATCAAGTACCTGGCGATAAATCATCTATTGAAGGACACAATGTTAGAGGCACTTATTGGACAATTCCTGATGAAACAGGCAAAGAGGCTAAAAGAGATAAGTCCATTGATGAGTCAAAATACACAGAGTTAGTTCCAGAATTTAAAGGAACATACTTTGAGGAAGTTTTTAATATTTTAAGAAAAAATTTTAAATTAGGGAGAGTAAGAATACTTTTAAAAGAACCTAGATCTACTTTGAGTTGGCATAGAGACCCTGAGCCAAGACTTCATATTCCAATCATAACAAACAAGGGCTGTAGAATGGTTATTGAGGACGTAAGCAAACATATGCCTGCAGATGGATCAGTCACAATTACAAATAATACAAAGTATCATAACTTTTTTAACGGAGGGGAGCAAAATAGAATACATCTAGTTGCTTGTGTTCTAGAAAACCCATTTAATTAAATGACAGAATTTACACACGGAATATTCTCAGCTTCAAAAACCATATATGAAAACAATAAAGGGTCCATATTAAGAACGATTATTTATACAATTGGTCACTTTGCAATCGCTATAACTGTTTTAATGTTAGTTGCAGACGTCTCTTTTATGATTGCTCTTACTGATGCAATTGTTGAGCCTTTAGCTAACGCTGTCTGGTATTTTGTTCTTGATAAAATTTGGACGTCAAAATATAAAAAATAAATTTACAATAATCCCCACAAACCTTCTTTTTTTACCCAACCTTTAAAGTCCCCAGTTACTACTTTGCACCAGTCATTTTTACACTTATTAATTTTTACCAATCTTCCTTTTTTTAAAATTGCTATAGGATTTGAGTAAACTGTTGGGCTATTAAATAAGATTAATTTATCATTTATTACTATTGCAGCTTTCTTTTTTGATAGCTGAGAGATATGAACCCAGCCAGTATTATTTTCATGATCCCTTATTTTTCTAAAATTATCAGATCTATCTAATACTAAAACTGGAAGGAATTTTTTTTTATAAAAAATTTTTACAGGGTAATCAAAAGAAGGGCCTTGGCGCAAGTTTACTTTATCATTTCTTAGAGTAAGAAAAAATTCATCACTAGAATAAGCAGTTCCAAAAACAAAAAAAAAAAGTATACAAAAATTAATACTTATTGACCGCATTTATTTAAACATTTTGAATTAAAAGAAATTTTAATTTTACGAAGATTCATTTTAAGAGAGTCAAATACTAGAATTTTACTATTCAAATCGTCTCGTAAATCTAAAATTGTTTTTAAAACCTCATTTGCTTGAAGTGATCCTAGTATACCAGCAACTGGTGAAAAAATGCCTTCAATATCACAATTATTTTCTATATCAGGATATTCTGGCATAAAACATCTAAAGCATGGACCTTTTTTATTGAAGTCAAATTTGAATAATTGTCCATCAAATTTACTAATAGCAGCAGAAATAAGTATTTTTTTATTTTTTTTGCAATAATCATTTATCAAATATCTTGTACTAAAGTTGTCAGTTCCATCACAAATAATATCAAATTTTTTTATTATTGGCTTAATATTTTTCTCTGAAATTTTAATTTTAAATGTTTTAATTTTAGCCTTTTTATAAATTTTATTGATTTTTAATTTTGCCTGATTAACTTTAAACTTTCCAATATCTGAAGTATTAAATAAAATTTGTCTATTTAAGTTACCTAGTTCAATCTTATCGTGGTCTACTAAACCTATATTACATATTCCTGATGATGCCAGGTAAGTAAGAAGAGGACAACCTAAGCCACCCATTCCGATGATCAAAACTTTTGCTTTTTTAATTTTCTTTTGTCCAGCTAACCCAATTTTTTTTAAAATAATTTGTTTTTTAAATCTTTCAAAGTCCCTAATATCAAGTTTCATTAATTATTTTACTCCTGTAGATCCAAATCCACCCAAACCTCTTTTGGTCTCGTCAAGAGACTCCACTTCTCTAAATTTTGCTTTTATTATTGGACATAAAACCATTTGAGCTATTCGAAGACCTTTTTCTACTACAAAAGTTTTGTCACTTAGATTTATTAAAATTACTTTGAGTTCTCCTCTGTAATCAGAATCAATTGTACCGGGAGTATTTAATACACTTATTTGATTTTTTGCAGCTAAACCAGATCTTGGTCTTATTTGTATTTCAAAACTTTTTGGGATTGCAACTGCTAGGCCAGTTGGGATTACCTCGGTTTTTCCAGGTTTAATTTCAATATTTTTATCAATATGCGCTAAAAGATCTAATCCTGATGATCCATCAGTTTCGTATTTTGGTAAAAGAACTTTTTTTGATAACCTTTTAATTAATATTTCTGTCATCAATTAATTTATCCAATAAAATTTTAGCAATTTTATTAGCAATAAAACTTTTTTTATTTTTCGGTATTATTTTTACATTTCCTTTTTGGTCTATCACTGACACTTTGTTGTAGTCAGAATTAAAGCCAATATCGTTTTTAGAAACATCATTAGCAAAAATTAAATCACAATTTTTATTTTTCATTTTTTGTGATGAATTTTTAATAATATTTTTAGTTTCTGCAGAAAAACCCGCAACTATTTTTGGTCTATTTTTATTATTTTTTGACAAAAAATCTAGAATATCGTAATTTTTTACAAAATTTATTGATTTAAAATTTAAATTATCTTTTTTTATTTTATCTTTACTCTTTTCGGCAGGTTTAAAATCAGTTACTGCTGCTGTGCATACAGCTAAATCTACAGGCAAAGTTTTCTTTACTTCATTAATCATTTCATCTGCCGATATTATCTTTTTTACTTTAATACCTTTCGGAGAGGTTAGTTTAGAGGGACCGGTTATTAATGTTGTTTTAATACCAAGTTTATTAAGTGCTATTGCAATTTCATAACCTTGTTTGCCGCTTGATTCGTTTGAGATATATCGAATTGGATCAATATATTCTCGTGTTGGTCCGGCAGTTACTAAGGCTTTGAGTTTTCTCTCTTTAATAATATTTCTCTTATCAAAATAATTTTTTAAATATGTGAAAATTTGTCTTGGACTTGACATTTTACCCTCTCCAAATTCTCCACAAGCCATTTCACCCTTTTCGGGTCCTATGAAAAGATAACCAAAGTCTTGTAAAATTTTAAGATTTGATTGAGTAGCTTTATGCAACCACATTCTGACATTCATAGCTGGTACTAAAAGAATATCTTTGTCTGCAGCTAATAAAACAGTAGTAGCTAAATCTTCAGCTCTTCCTATTGATAATTTACTCATAAAATTTGCGGTAGTTGGCATTACTAAAATAATATCAGCCCATCTAGAGAGAGCTATATGATCTATTTCAGTTTCTGACTCACTATCAAACATATTCTCAAATGTTTTTGAATTAGACAAAGTTGATAGGGATAAAGGTGTTACAAATTCTCCTCCACTTTTTGTAAGAATAGTTTTTACCTCCATATTATTCTTTTTTAACAACCTAATTAAATCAAGTGATTTGTAGGCAGCTATACCTCCTCCTATAATTATTAATATTTTTTTATTTTTTAATGTCATTAATTTAGATTAAAATACTAACAAGAAGACAATTACAATACCAAAAAAACTAATTACGACATTATTTCTAAAATTTTTTAATCTCATTTGTTCAACTTCCAAGTTCTTATTGTTTATACCTAAATTTAATTTTCCCTCTGCTACAAGTTTTAATGCATATTCCGCCTTATCCATCAATCCAGGGAAATCAGGTATTCGTTTAATTATTTCAGCAGATGTATTCAAAGCCGTATCAATTGTCGATTTAGGACTTTTTATGTTTTTTAGCCAATCTTCTAAAACAGGCTTAGAAACCTCCCAAATATTTGTTTCTGGGTACAATTTTCTCGCTACTCCTTCAACAACAACCATCGTTTTTTGAAGTAGTAGTAATGGGGGTTGTGTAGCCATATTGAATTTTTCGGTAATCTCAAATAATTGAGCAAGTAAATTTCCACCAGAAATATCTTTTATAGATTGGCCAAAAATTGGCTCACCTACAGAGCGTAATGCTTGAGCGAATTCATCCTTAGATGCATTTTGAGGAACTAAACCAGCTTGAAAATGAACTTCCGCAACTTTAACATAATCTCTTTGTATGAACCCATATAAAATTTCTGCTAAAAATTTTCTATTATTTTTATCCAGTCTCCCCATAATTCCAAAATCAACAGGGACAATATTACCTTTAGGGTCTACAAATAGATTACCTTGGTGCATGTCTCCGTGGAAGAAACCATCTCTAACAGCTTGTTTTAGAAAATGTTGAATGAGGTTTTCGGCTAAATTTTTTAAATTTATACCCTGCTCCTCTAATTTTCCTTGTTCTCTAATTGAAACACCATTTACTTTGTCTAAAGTAAGTATTTTTTTTGTTGTATAATTCCAATAAATTTTTGGTACATTAAATCCTTTATCTAGCTTAGTATTTTCATATAATTCGTTTGCAGCAGCGGCCTCAAATCTTAGATCCATTTCGATATTAGTAATTTCTCTTAAAAGGTGCACTACCTCTACAAGCTTCAATCTTTTAGCTTTTGAAATCGTATTTTCAACGATATATGCAAACAACATTAATGCATCTAATTCTTCGTTAAATAATTGCTCTATATCTGGCCGTAAAATTTTTATAGCTACTTGTTTTTCTTGATTCTCATTTTTAATTTTAGCAAAATGAACTTGAGCAATTGATGCAGCTGCTATCGGTTCACCTATTTCAATAATATTTTGATATTGTTTCTCACCAATTTCTTTCTTAATAACTTTCTTTGCCTCATAAAGTTCAAACGCAGGAACTTTATCTTGCAGTTTTTCTAAATCTTTTGCCATATCATCACCAATTATGTCTGGTCGAGTAGCTAAAAATTGTCCAAGTTTTATAAATGTAGTTCCCATACCTTGAAGTGCTTCACATAGGTTTTGACCTGGATTATTATTTTGTAAACGAGAATTTTTTGAACCTAGAGAGATCAAACTGAAAAATAAATTTATAGAAATTGGTATTTGATATACCTGATTTATTGTATCAATTGCACCTGAGGTAGACAGTTTCCTAGCGATTTGAAATAACTTAAAAACTCTTTTTAACATTTAAATTTTCCACCCAGAATGTATAGCCGAGATGCCATTAGAAAGATTTCTGAATTCTACATTTATAAATCCATTTTTAGCTATTAGTTCTAAAAGTTGCTCTTGATCATAAAAAGCATCTATGCTGTTGATTAAATATTCATAGGGTTTTGATGATCCTACAATATATTTTCCTAAAAAAGGTATAAATTTTGAATAATTTTTATATAAAAAATTTAATAACTCATTGTCTATTTTTGAGAACTCTAAACACATAAAACGACCACCTGGTTTTAAAACTCTATAAGCCTCTCTTAAAGTTTTGTTTATATCTGAAACATTTCTTATGCCATAGCTAATTGAGTAATAGTCATATATATTATCTTCAACAGGCAAATTTTCAGCTTTAGACTTAATCCATTTAATATTCTTAAAATTTATAAGATTTTTTTTTCCTTTATTAAACATACCTTCATTAGGTTCTATACAAGTAATTATCGGCGAATTTTTACCTCTTAAAGAAAATAGTTTTGCTATATCCCCGGTTCCTGAAGCAACATCAATCAAAGAGGAATTATGAGTGGGATTCATCCAGTCAATAAATTTATCCTTCCAAATACGATGTATTCCTAAAGACATAACATCATTCATCAAATCGTACTTATTATAAACTTCTGAAAATACAGAATTGACTAATTTTGCTTTATCTTGAATAGTATTTTTCATAATCTAATTATATGCCAGAATTACCAGAAGTTGAAGTTGTTAAAAGGTCTTTAATAAATAAAACACAAAATTTGATTGTAAAAGCAGTAAAAATA
>CACMQA010000006.1 GCA_902615715.1 uncultured Pelagibacteraceae bacterium
AGACCAGGTATTGTTCACAGAATTGATAAAGAAACTAGTGGATTATTAGTGATAGCTAAAAATAATTTAGCTCATGCGAATTTGAGTAATCAATTTAGCAATCACACTATTAAGAGAAAATATCTATGCTTGTCCTGGGGAGTTATCAGACCTCTTAATGGTAGAATTACTACACTAATATCAAGAGACAAAAGAAATCGTCAGTTAATGACAGTAAGTGATATCAATGGAAAAAAAGCAATTACAAATTATAAAACAATCAAAGTTTTTAATATTAAAGATATTCCAAAAATAAGTTTAGTTGAGTGTGAATTAGAAACAGGAAGAACACATCAAATTAGGGTGCATTTAAAATATAAGGGTGCTTCTATATTAGGAGATAAACAGTATGGTAAAAATAACGTTAAATTTAAAAAAATTAATAACGATTTTTTTATCAATTTAAATAATTTATCTGGTCAAGCTTTACATGCTAAAACTATTGAATTTTCCCATCCTTCATCTAAGAAACGGATTAGTTTAAATTCAGAATTACCAGAAGGATTTAAAAAATTATTAAATTTACTTGAAAATTTAACCAGTTGAAAAAATAAATTTTATATATAAATAAGAACTATGAGTGAAAATAACCAAATAAGCAATCTTCCAATTCCTTCTGTTGGAGGTTTATCCATTTATTTAGCACAAATCAAAAAATTCCCAATGCTAGATGCTGAAGAGGAATATATGCTAGCAAAAAATTGGAAAGAAAATGGAAACTTAAAGGCTGCACATAAGTTGGTTACTAGTCATCTAAGATTAGTGGCAAAAATTGCGATGGGCTATCGTGGATATGGACTTCCAGTAAACGAGTTGATTTCAGAAGGAAACCTGGGTTTGATGCAAGCTGTGAAAAAATTTGACCCAGATAAAGGGTTTAGACTTGCTACATATGCAATGTGGTGGATAAAAGCTGCAATACAAGAATATGTTTTAAGGTCTTGGAGTCTTGTAAAAATGGGAACAACTACAGCTCAAAAGAAATTGTTTTTTAACCTTAAAAAATTGAAAAATCAAATTGCACCAGGTCAAGAGGGTGATTTAAAAGATGAGCATGTTAATGAAATTTCAAAAAGATTAGACGTAGAGTCTCATGAGGTTGTTAATATGAATAGAAGAATGATGGGGCAAGAAAAATCATTAAACGATCCTATTAAAAATGGTGAAAAAGATGAATGGCAAGATTGGCTGGTTGACGATAGTTTAGACCAAGAATTAATTGTGTCTCAAAAGCAAGAATATGACGATAAAAAAGACTTACTAAATAGCGCAATGAAAATTCTAAATGATAGAGAAAAGGAAATTATTTCAGCAAGAAGACTTTCGGAAGAACCAAAAACTTTAGAGGAATTAAGTAAAAAATATAAAATAAGTAGAGAGAGAATAAGACAAATTGAAACAAAAGCTTTTGAGAAATTACAAAAAACTATGATTAATGCACGTAAATCAAAAAATTTATTACCTTCTAACTAATTATTAAAAGGATCCTCTACCAAAATTGTATCATCCCGTTCAGGACTAGTGGAAATACTTGAGATTCTAGCACCAATAAAATCTTCCAAAGCATGGACATATATCTTAGCTTTATCAGGGAGATCTTTTAAATTTCTTATACCTTGAGTTTTTGATTTCCATCCTGGGAAAGTTTTATATATTGGCTTCACATTAAATTGATCTTCAGAGGTAGCTGGTAAATAATCTATTTTTTTATTATTTAATTCATAACCAACACACATCTTTATTTCATCTAATTCATCCAGTACATCTAATTTAGTCAAAGCAATACCGTTTATTCCTGAGATTTTAATTGTTTGTCTTACTAAAACTCCATCGAACCAACCACATCTTCTTTTCCTTGCTGTCACTGTCCCAAATTCTTTACCTCTTTTACCTAAACTTTCTCCAATATCATCATCTAATTCTGTTGGAAAAGGTCCGCTTCCTACTCTTGTCGTATAAGCTTTTGTAATACCTAAAATATAATTAATTTTATTAGGTCCAGATCCTGATCCAGTAGCAGCCATTGCAGGCACAGTATTTGAGGATGTTACAAAAGGATAAGTGCCATGATCTACATCTAAAAGAATACCTTGCGCACCTTCGAATAATATTTTTTTTCTTTCGTTATTATATTGGTCAAGTTTTAACCAAACTGGCTGAGCGTATTTTAAGATCTCTGGTGATATTTTTAATAATTCTTGTTTAAGTTTATCCTTTTCATAAATTTTTTTACCAAGACCTTTTCTAATAGCGTTATGATGTAACAAAACGTTTTCAAGTCTATTATTTAAATTAGTTTCTGATCTTAAATCCATTACTCTAATTGATCTTCTACCAACTTTATCTTCATAACAAGGACCAATACCTCGCCTAGTAGTTCCAATCTTTTCTTTTCCAGCAGCATCTTCTCTTATTTCATCCATTTCCTGGTGAAATGGCAAGATAAGTGATGCTGACTCTGAAATCATAAAGTTTTCTGGAGTAACTTCGACTCCAAGTTTTTTTATTTCTTGAATTTCATTTAAAAGTGCCCACGGATCAATAACAACGCCATTTCCAAGAATTGAAATTTTTCCTTTTCTTACAATACCTGATGGCAACAATCTCAATTTGAATACCTTTTTATCGATAACCAAAGTATGCCCGGCGTTATGACCTCCTTGAAACCTTACAACGATATCAGCTTCACTTGATAGCCAATCAACTATTTTTCCTTTCCCCTCATCCCCCCATTGTGATCCTACTACAACAACATTTTTCATTATTTAAATTTTTTATTTATTTTGATTGAATTCAAATGATTAATCGGACCATTTCCTTTTCCTAAGTTCAGATTAGATTTTATTGCTTCATTAACATATTTAATTCCAAGCTCACAAGATTTAATCAAATCTTTTCCACATGATAAATATGTTGCTATTGCAGAAGATAAGGTGCATCCAGTTCCATGAGTATTTTTTGAGCTATATTTTTTACTTCTAAATACCTTAATAACTTTTTTATTTAATAAAATATCATTCATTTGTTTCGATTTTAAATGTCCGCCCTTAATCAAAACATTTTTAGCACCTAGCCTTATTAAAATTTTTCCTGCTTTTATCATATCTTGAATGGAATTTATTTTTGTTTTTGTTAAAATTTCAGTTTCAGGAATATTTGGGGTAATTAAAAAAATATTTTTTATTAATTTTTTTTTTATATAACTAATAGCAGAATTATTAATTAATTTTGCACCACCTTTAGCGACCATAACTGGGTCCAGAACTATTTTTTTAACTTTAGTTTTTTTTAAAGATATTATTACGGCTTGAATTACTTGTTTTGAATGCAGCATTCCTATCTTGATTGCATTAGGTTTAATATCTTCAATTGAAAAATTTATTTGATTAGATATCTCTTTTGGTTTAATTGGCACTATTGATTTTACCCCAGTAGTATTTTGAGCAGTTACGGCAGTAATAGCAGTCATTGCATAACTGCCCAGCGACGTAACAGTTTTTATATCTGCTTGAATACCCGCACCTCCTGAAGAGTCTGATCCTGCAATAATTAAAACTTTGGATTTCGGTTTCATTTTAATGAACTGTTTTTTTTACCATAGCTAAACACTTGTTCATCAAAGAAACATTAAATGATTCACACATAATTCTCACTTTTTGTTCTGTCCCAGAGGCTCTTACTAATAGTCTGCCTTTATTTTTAATTAATACATTTGCGGTTTTAATAGCTTTTTTACATCTGGCGGAATTAATTATTTTTTTATCTTTTACCCTAATATTTAAAAGTTTTTGAGGTACTGATTTATAAACCTTAAATATTTCACTAGCTAGCTTGCCTTTTCTCAATGCAAACAATATTTCAAGAGCAACTAATAGACCATCACCTGTAGTTGCAAATTTACCCAAAATTATATGACCTGATTGCTCTCCACCTAAATTATAATTATTTTTTTTCATCAATTCTTTCACATACCTATCGCCTACTTTTGCTCTTTTAAAATTAATTCTCTCACTTAAAAAAAAATTTTCTAAGCCATAATTAGACATTAGTGTTCCTATTACTCCACCTTTTAGAATTTTTTTTGCTTTCCACCTTTTGGCAATCATTGCAATAATTTGATCACCATCTATTATTTGTGCTTTCTCATCACACATAATTACTCTATCTGCATCACCATCAAGAGAAATGCCAAGATCTGCTTTGAACTTTTTAACATACTTTCTCAAAACTTCCGGAAATGTTGATCCACAATTATAATTGATATTTAAACCATTAGGTTTTACGCCTATTGAGTGAATCTTCGCACCAAGATCTGAGAGTATTTTTGGTGCAGATTTATATCCTGCTCCATTTGCGCAATCTAAAACTATTCGCATACCCTTAAGACTGAAATCTCTTGGAAAATTATTTTTAAGTATTTTAATATATTTTTCATTTCCGTCCTCTAATCTTTTTACTCTGCCTAATGATTTAGGTTCGGATAAATATTTTGTAGTTTTATTATCAATTAAGTTTTCAATTTTTTTTTCAATCTTGTCAGACAATTTCAACCCATCCGGCCCAAACAATTTAAGTCCATTATCATGAAAAGGATTATGAGAAGCAGTTATCATTATGCCAAGATTAGCTTTCATCTTTTTAGTAAGCATGGCTAATCCATTTGTGGGCAATGGTCCTAAAGTAAATATATGCATGCCAGCAGAAGCTAAACCAGACACTAATGCTGGTTCAAGAGTATAACCAGATAATCTTGTATCTTTAGCAATAATCGCCACTTGTTTTTTTTTCTTTAAATTTTTGAAATATGTACCTGCTGCTAAACCAAACTTAAAAAATTTTTCTCCATTAATGTTTCCAATATTAACTTTTCCTCTTATTCCGTCAGTGCCAAAATATTTTTTTTTCATTTATTTAATATGTTCTCAAATATTAAAAGACCTTGTTTAACTTCTTCTACATTATGAACTCTAAAAATTCTTATTCCCTGCAAGTAAGAATAAATTATTGACGATAGCGTTCCTCCAATTCTTTCTTTCGTATCATATTTTCCAGAAATTTGATTAATAAATCTTTTTCTAGAAGTGCCAATTAATATAGGAAAACCAAGTGAATGAAATAAAGAAATTTTATTTAATATCATCAAATTATGTTTCAAGTTTTTTCCAAAACCTATTCCAGGATCTAGTATTATTTTTTTGTTATATTTGAATTTTTTGAGTTTTTTGATTTCTCTCTCAAAAAAATCGTAAATATCTAATAATACGTGATTATATTTCGGATTAATTTGCATAGTTTGTGGAGTTCCTTGCATGTGGTGAATTATTTTCCACAAATTTTTATTTTTTACGGTATTTAAGGAAGCTGGATCAAATTGAAAACACGATACATCATTTATAATATCTGCTTTATGTTTTATTGAAAAGTTCATAACCAGTGATTTTCTTGTATCAACCGATAATAAAGTTTTAGGATACTTTTTTTTAAATTTTTTAATTATTTGTTTAACTCTCTCTAGTTCTTTTTTTTCGGGAACTGTTTTTGACTTTGGTCTAGTGGACTCTCCTCCCACATCAATAATATCTGCCCCACTAACAATCATATTTTTAATTCTAATTAATGCTTTTTTGTTAGAGTTAAATTTACCACCATCAGAAAAACTATCTGGTGTTAAATTTAAAACTCCCATAAGCATATGATTTCTTTTCTTTAAAAATTCTCTTTTAGAAGTAATATTCTTTATATCTTGTAATATCTTTTTTTTAATAACAGTAGGTTGTTTCTTAATGCTTTTTATATTTATGACTTTAGATGTTACTTTTTTTTTATCTTTGATAAAAATTTCAATTTGGTTGAAAGAGAATGAATTATCTCCACATAAAGGTAGAGAAAGCTTTTTTTTTATAAGTTTCTTTGAATTTGATCCATAAAAAAAATTACACGCGCGAGTGTAATATTTTTTCATACTTATTAAACTGCTGGCTTAGGTTTTAATCCAAGTGAACCGAGAGCTGAAGAAGCTTTTCCATCATCTTCATTATCTTCTTTGAAAGATCTTGTCGGTTTAATATTTTTTAGAATTAAGTCTCTGATTTCATCGCCGGAGAGCGTTTCGTAAATTAATAAAGCTTTAGCTATTTTGTGTAAATCGTCAATTTTTTCTGTTAAGACCTTTCTTGCTCTTTCATAACCTTTGTCTACAATCTTTTTAACTTCTGCATCTACTTTTTTTGCAGTTTCCTCTGACATATTTTGTTGTTTTGTAACTGATCTCCCTAAAAAAACTTCTTCCTCATTTTCTCCGTATGCAACTGTTCCTAGCTCTGTACTCATACCGTATTTAGTAACCATATTTTTTGCCATTTTAGTTACCATATCAATATCTGATGAGGCTCCGGACGTAACTTTATCGTGACCAAAAATTATTTCCTCCGCTATTCTTCCTCCCATAGCTACAGCTATATCTGAATGCATTTTTTCTCTTGTTACAGACAATTGGTCTCTTTCGGGTAATCTCATTACCATACCTAAAGCTCTTCCTCTTGGAATAATTGTGGCTTTGTGAATTGGATCGGAAGCTTTCTCGTTTAAAGCTACAATAGCATGGCCACCTTCATGATATGCAGTAAGTTTTTTTTCGTCCTCTGACATTACCATTGATCTTCTCTCGGCTCCCATCATTACTTTATCTTTGGCTTCCTCAATATCTGACATAGTTACAACTCTTTTATTTTTTCTTGCGGCAAGTAATGCTGACTCGTTTATTAAATTCGCTAAATCAGCACCAGAAAATCCAGGTGTTCCTCTAGCAATCGTTCTTAATTTGACATCAGGTCCAGTGCTTATTTTCTTTACATGTACTTTTAGTATGGCTTCTCTTCCAATTATATCAGGATTGCCAACAACAACTTGTCTATCAAATCTTCCAGGTCTTAATAGTGCTGGATCTAAAACATCAGGTCTGTTTGTTGCAGCAATTAAAATAATTCCTTCGTTAGTATCAAAGCCATCCATTTCTACAAGAAGTTGATTTAATGTTTGTTCTCTTTCATCATTACCTCCACCTAATCCAGCTCCTCTACTTCTCCCGACTGCATCAATCTCATCAATAAATATAATACATGGTGAATGTTTTTTTCCTTGCTCAAACATATCTCTTACTCTTGATGCTCCAACACCTACAAACATTTCTACAAAATCAGAACCTGAAATAGAAAAAAACGGTACGTTAGCTTCTCCTGCAATTGCTTTAGCTAATAAAGTTTTTCCTGTTCCTGGGGGACCGATTAAGAGTGCGCCTTTGGGAATTTTTCCTCCAAGACGGCTAAATTTTTTTGGATCTTTCAAAAATTCAACTATTTCTTCGACTTCTTCTTTAGCTTCTTCGACACCAGCCACATCGTTAAAAGTAACTTTTCCTTGAGCTTCATTTAATAATTTGGCTTTAGATCTACCAAATCCCATCGCACCACCTTTGCCGCCTTGCATTTGACGCATAAAAAATATCCAAACTCCGATCAATAAAAGCATTGGAAACCATGATAATAATATTCCTAATAGTGAAGGCATTTTGTCCTCCAAAGGAGTAGCTACAATACTAATTCCTTTTGTTGAAAGTTTATCAACTAATTCTGGATAATTAGGAGAGTAAGTTTTAAATGTTTTTCCATCTGCTAAAACACCTGTAATGTTGTTTCCCTGAATTTGAACTTCAACAACTCTTCCTGCTTCAACCTCATCTAAAAAGTTGGAAAATGGTAATGAATTTTTTTCTGAAGCTATTTTATTTGGATCTTGAAACATATTAAATAATCCTACTGAAAGTAAGACTATTATGACCCACATAATTAAGTTTTTTATATTCATAATCTTTAAATAATCATTAAATATTTTTTAACAAGTATATAAAGTATATTGTATTGTCTAATAAGTTGTAAATAAGACAAAAATGGACGAATTTATCCTGAATTTTTATCGCTTTTCAACTTTTAGACATAGATTTTCCCCTTTTTTTGAAAAAATACAACCTCCTAAAGTAGATTTTTTAAAGTCTTTTTTGCCTATATTTTTAATCAAATTAATTACTTTCTTTGATCTTGAGTCATAGTAATTTTTTTTAAGTCGTCTTATAGACTCATTTATTAAAGCCATTTTTGCGTCATTATTTAGTGCGTCATACTTCCTAAACTTAATTAAAATTTCACCTTTAGCTTTTTTTATTAAATTTTTAAAAGTAACTTCAAAGTACTCATCAAGAGTGGCTTTGCTAATAGATAAATTGTGTATTGATTTAAAAATTTTCTCGTAACTTATGCCACTATTTTCTAAAGGTTTCTTGAGATTTCTTACTTTTGTTCTCAAAAATTTAATGTTTTTATTCGATGGATCTTTTATATAATTACCAAAAACATTTTTAGTAATTTTTATTAAAAATTTTTTTTTGATATCTAGCAAAGGTCTAAATAGACTTGCTTGACCATCTAGTTTACTTAGTAATTTCATTGCTGATAAACCTCTCAGACCACTTCCTCTGGATAGCCTTATAAAAAAAGTTTCTACTTGATCTTCCAAATTATGAGCTGTTATCAAAACTTTTATTTTATTATTTCTGCAATAATTGTTTAAAATCTTATATCTTGTATTTCTTGCTTCAGCTTGGATGTTTTGAGTGATCTTTTTTTTATTTTTAAAAATTTTAAGATTAATATTTATTTTTTTTAAGATTTTTTTTACTTTTTCCGCTTCCCGGTTAGAATTTTTTCTAATATTGTGATTTACTAAAACATAATGGAATTTAGTATTTCTTATATAGGAGTAATATTTTGCTAATGCAGCTAAAGCTAAGCTATCTGGACCACCAGAAACTGCTACTAAATAATTCTTTTTATTTAGACTATCAAGTTTCTTCCTGAAATTAATAAATATACCAGATAAATCATTAAAATTCTTAAAACCGTTTTTAAGATTTACATTTGAATTTTTTTTGCTCATACTGAGCTTTTTGTAACACAGACTTATTAGCTTTTGGATATTCTTTTTTTAGACCAGAAATCATCTTACAACCTTGATCTTTTTCACCTAGTTGTACCATTGTGATACCAAGTTTCAAAAGATTATCCGGAGCTTTTTTACTTTTTGGATAATTTTGATATCCGTCTAAATAAGCTGTAGCGGCATCAGAATATAGTTGTCTAATTCTAAATGTCTCACCATACCAGTATTGTGCACTTCCTGCTAAATCATGATCTTTATTTTTATCAATGAACTCTCTCAATGCAAACTCTGCTGTTTCATAATCTCCTATTTTCATAAAACTAACCGCAAACTCATATTGTTCTTTAGCGGGTTTATTCGGTAATAGTGACTCTCTTTTTTCAGGTTCTTCTGCAATAACAGTTTGAGCGCCTTCGACAGAATTAATAGATTGTTCTTTAGGTAAATTTGAGGTTTGATAGCCTGGTGCTGCACCAAAATCTTGAGGCTTGCTTGACCCAGGAAGAACTGTTTGCTTCTCTACTGAACTATTCTTTGTTCCGTTTTCTAAATCTGAAAATCGTAATTGCGTATCTGACTGAATTTTAGTTACCCGGGTTGCCAATTTATCTAATTTAAAATTAACTTCTTCAAATTTATTAGTGAGCATTCTAAATTGATCTTCAATTTCATTTAGTTTCAAAAGATGTTTAGTCATAATATCTTCATTTAATCCGTCTGAACTCGTAACATTTGAAGACTTAACAGAAACTACATCTGATTTTTGATAAACAGCTTTTTCTAAAGTTTTAAGATCTTTTGTTATTACTTGAATTTGATCTGAGATAGATTTCAAGTAAATTTCCTCTTCTTCCGCTAAGATAATTTTAAAAGAAAATATAAATACTACTAAAATAAATATTTTAAATTTTAACTCATTTAACATATTTATCTTTTAATTTCATAAAATGGCAAAAAAAAGACCCCTCAATATCAAGTATTAAGGGGTCTTAAATTTAATTATAATATTTAAATTAGTTTACTTTAACTGTTACAGATCTTCTGTTTTGAGACCATGCTAAAGGTGTTGAAGCAGGATTAACAGGTTTTTCTTTACCGTAACTGATTACAGAAATTCTTTTTCCGGAAATTCCGTAAGTCATTAAATAATCTCTAGCAGCGTTAGCTCTTCTTTCGCCTAGTGCTAAGTTATATTCTCTAGTACCTCTTTCATCAGCATGACCTTCTATAGTCACAGTAAGATTTTTATTCTTCCTTAAGTAAGTCGCTTGTTTTCTTAAAGTTGCTCTAGAAGCTGTCGTTAATGAAGACTTGTTAGTAGCAAAAAATACTCTGTCTGGAACTCCAGAGGCTAAAAATTTAACTGTTTCTTTTCCAGTATAAACGTCACCTTCTATATTTCCTGATTTTTTTGCTGTTGAACACGCACTTAAGATTAACGTAGCAAAGATTACTAGCAATATATTTTTTAAATTCTTATTAAACATCATTTTTTCCCCTAGGTTTGTTAGTGTTTTATTTCAAATTATTCAAAGTTATTCAAGTGTAATTTACACAAAATAATCCCCTATTTTGATAAAAGAGAGGACCAAGATGGGTCTGAGGCATCAGTTTCTGTTTTAAGTCTTCTCTCATTATATCCAGTAATATCAATGGACCACAATTTGGCTGAGAACCCCTCCCCTTTAGATCCAGATTTAGTTTCTCTATAAAAAACTAAAACTCTACCATTTGGTGACCAAGAAGGTGCTTCTTGATAGTAGTTTTCTGTCAGCAATCTTTCACCAGATCCATCAGTTCTCATTACACCAATATAAAATCTTCCTTTTCTCATTTTTGTGAATGCAATTAAATCTCCTCTTGGCGACCAAACAGGTGTACCGTAAATACCATTTCCAAAAGTAATTCTTTTCACTCCTGTTCCATCGCTCCGCATGACATAAATTTGCTGTAGTCCGCTCCGATCTGAATTGAAAGCTATAAATTTTCCATCTGGAGAAAATGAAGGAGATGTGTCAATAGATGAATGGTCGGTTATTCTCTCTACAACCCTTGAGTCTAAATCCATTGTGTAAATATCTGAATTTCCATCTTTGGCAAAACTCATTACTATTTTTTTTCCGTCAGGAGAGAACCTAGGCGCAAATGTCATTCCAGGAAAATTTCCAACTACTTCTTGAGTTCCGGTTTCAATATCAAGCAAATAAACTCTTGGCATGTTTCTAAAATACGACATGTAAGTCACCATCTGATTAGTTGGATTGAAACGCGGAGTTAAAACTAATTCGTTTCCTAAAGTTAAGTATTTCGTCTTTGCTCCATCTTGATCCATTATCGCAAGTTTTTTAATTCTCTGATTTTTGGGTCCACTTTCTGCAACATAAATGATTCTTGTATCAAAATATCCCTCTTCACCTGTTAATCTTTCATAAATCTTATCTGAAATAATATGGGCTACCCTTCTCCAATTTGACGGTGTAGTTGTGAAAGCTAAAGCTGTCATTTCTTTAGCTGCAGCTAAATCCCAAAGTCTAAATTCTACTTTTAATTTTTCACCTTTTACTAAAAGTTTTCCTGTGACTAAAGCTTGGGCTTTTATTAATCTCCAATCTTCAAATCTAGGCTTTAAATGTGCAATATCTGGTTTTTGTACAAATGCCTCTTTTTTTAAAGGATTAAATAGTCCTGTACCTCTAAAGTTATTTTCTATTATTTTTGAAATATTCTCACCAAGTTCTTTAATTTTCATTCCTTCGTAATTCTCAGATTTTACGTCTACATGTAAGGGAGAGATTGCTATTGGTAATGGATCTAAGTTTCCTCTGGTAATATCTATTTCAATTAAAGCAGAAGAATTAGTTATTAAAAAAATATTAAAAAAAAATATAAAAAAAAATTTTTTCATTTTAACCTTTTAACATTTCCGTAGGATTGAAGTTTAATTGCAAATCTTTCCATTTATCATAACCAGTTGGTGGAACCTTTAATGGCTGACATAATCTAACTGCTCTTAACGCGCTTTCAGCTAAGACCTTGTAAAATTTTTGGCCAGGTCTGTTCATTCGCTGATGGTCTAAAATCTCTGATTTCAATATTGTTCCATCTTTTTTCAATTTAAGTTTAATCCTCACAAGTAAATCTTCATCATATGGTAAACCTAATGGCACGCTCCAACAACCAAAAATTTGAGCCCTTAACGCATCCTCTTGTGAAAGAGTTAATCCCGTTGCAAAGGAATTTTTTCTTGTACTTTGAGTTATTTTATCAGTTTTCTTTTGTTTAACAGCTTCCTCCTCCTTAGCTTTATCAATTAAAGCTGCTATTTGGTTAGTGTCTATAATTTCTTTTTTTTCAAATTCGGAAGCTTGTCTGATTTCAGGTTTTATCTCTTCAGGATTTTGTTTTTTTTTAACAATTTGTTTTTCCTCTTTTTTTTCATTAGGCAGAGGAATTCGATCAGGTTTTTCTTTGGCTTTTGCTGCTGGTGGTGCTTGTTCTGATACTAATCTTTCTTCTTCCTTTTTTTTTGTCTCCTCAATTATCTTTCTTGCCTTAGGAGCATATGGAATACTTGTTTTATCTGTAATTTGAATAAGCTCTACAGAAACTATTGGGGGAAGGTCAATTGGTTCTCTTATCATAAATGGTAAGCTTAAAATTGTTAATAGAACTAAAATTGAATGAAATGTGATTGAATAAATTAAACTTCTTAACATAAATCATCCTAATTTTTATAAGGTTCTGATATCAGAGCTACTTTTGAAAAACCAGCACCAGAAAGTGTTCCCATAACTTCTAACACTCTTCCGTAATTTATATTTTTATCTCCCCTAACGTAAATTCTTGTGTCGGTTCTATTTTTTGCAATAGCAAGTAATTTTGGTATCATCTTTTGGTAAGTAACTTGATGCTCTTGAATGTAAATTTCACCCTTTGAATTAATACTCAAGGTTAATGGCTCTTGGTCGTCTGGCAGTGAGTCAGCTGCAGACTCTGGTAAATCAACTTGGACACCAACAGTTAATAAAGGCGCAGTTACCATAAAAATTATTAAGAGAACCAACATTACATCAACGAAAGGAGTTACGTTTATTTCGCTCATAGGTTCCTTTTTTGAGCGTCTGAAATTAAAAGCCATTTTAAATTATCGACAAAAATCTTTTAGAAAAATTATCTATTTTTGAGAAATATCTTTGTGAGTCACTATTAAATTTATTATAAGCAACAACAGCTGGAATAGCTGCCAATAATCCAAGAGCTGTTGCGAATAAAGCTTCCGCAATACCTGGGGCTACAATTGCTAAACTAGTGTTTCTAGATATTGCTATAGATTGAAATGAATTCATTATTCCCCAAACTGTTCCAAATAAACCAATAAAAGGAGCTGTAGAGCCAATGGTAGCTAAATAGGTAAAATTTTTTTCAACTTTTTTCATTTCATCATCTGTAGCTATTTCTAATATTCTGCTAACTCTAGCAGATTGAACAGCAGAAGATTGTCTTTTTGTTTTTATTAATTCAGCCATAGCTGTTTTAAAAATAAGTATTGCTGGATCTTTTGAGTTAGCCGGTAGACTATTATTGAAACTTTCTGCTGATTTTGCTTTCCAAAATTTTTTTTCAAAATCTACTATTGATTTGTTAATATTTTTAAACAATTTAAATTTATCAAAAATTAGTGCCCATGAAAAAATTGAAGAAGCTATTAGCAATATAATCACAAATTTTACTACAAAATCAGCTCTTAAAAATAATTTCCATAAAGAAAAGTCTGTCGCTCCACCTAATCCTACTACTTGTGCTGCTATATCTTGTTCCATAGAGGTTGATTACTTTTAGATTGTGTCATGAATTTGGCGTTATTAGTTAATTTGGGTTTAATTTTCTTCAGCTAATCTTGTTTCGCTAAAAAATCTTGCAATTAAAATAGCGTCAGATTTATTAACATCTTTTTTTTTTGTAAGCTGATTTGATAATTTTGGATACATCTCAATAGCTTTTGTTCTGCTTGAGTCTTTTGATGAATTGATTAACTCAAAATGTTTTTTCCACTTTGAGGGTCTGACAAAAAAAATAGGTAATTCTAAAGCAGCACAAATTCCTTTAATAGCGCCAAAAGTTTGACCAAAATTAAACATGCTGGTTACGCCCTGACCAGGCATTGCATTAACTTGCTCAACTACCACGACCGCTTCTTGATCTTTCACTATATTCTCTCTAAGTAAACTTACAAGTAAAGCACTATTCAACTGTTTTTTGTTTTTTTTTCCTTCAGACATTACTGGCATATCAAATATGTTTAATACTTTTTTATGTTCTAATATTGCAATTGCTCCGCTCAAACCAGGGTCTATTCCTATAATTCTCATTATTGTAATTTTTTTAAATCAGCGTTAGTAAAAATGTTCTGAACATCATCTAATTCCTCTAATGAATTCAAAACTTCTAGGATTTTCTCACTTTGATCTTTTTTAAAATTTACAAGATTAAGGGGTCGCCATTCAATAGAAGCATATTTTAAAGTTTCTATTTTTTTTTCTATTTCAGTTTTGATTTTGTAAAAATCCTCTTTTTCTGTTATTATCTCAAAAAATTCATCTAAATTTAAACAATCTTTTGCTCCTAAATTGATTGCTATTTCAAATATTTCATCTTCTTTAGTTTTATCTTTGTCTATATGAATAATTCCACAACTCGAAAACATATGAGTTGTTGATCCCGACTCTCCTAATCTTCCCCCATTTTTTTGTAGCACTGTTCTTATACTTGATGCTGATCTATTTTTGTTATCTGTTAGAGTTTCAATTATCAAAGCAATATTAGCGGGTCCAAATCCCTCGTATCTTAGACTTTCATAATTTTTATCACCGCTCATTTCTGATTTACTAATTGCTCTTGAAATATTGTCTTTTGGCATATTAGCATGTTTTGCCGCTTGGATAGCAGTCCTTAAACGTGGATTCATGTCTGGATCTTTATCTCCAAGCTTTGCGGCAACAGTAATTTCTCTTGAGAGTTTAGAAAAAATTTTTGATCTCTCTTTGTCTGCTCTTCCTTTTTTATGCTTTATTCCAGCCCAATGAGAATGCCCCGCCATATTTATTGATTTAAACTACCACCTAAAATTAATCTCTTAACTTTTTTTGCCAAACCAGTATTATGATCACATTCTACTATCACTCCCGAAAGAGACCCTGAACCGTTAGCTGGAAAATTTTTTTCGATATCCTTTTCTTTTAAAAACTTTTTTAATGAAACATTTTTATTCATTCCTATTACAGAGTCATAGTCACCGCACATCCCAATATCAGTTTGATAAGCAGTACCATTTTCAAGTATTCTAGTATCAGCAGTCGGAACATGAGTATGGGTACCAACTACGCAAGTAGTGGAACCATCAAAAAAGTGCCCTATTGCCATTTTCTCACTTGTAATTTCGCCGTGGAAATCAACAACTAAAAAATCTAAATTTTTTTTAAGCAATAATTTTTCTTTAAGATTTTTAGCCACTTGAAATACGTTATCTGATTTTCGCATATAAACATTTCCCATTAAATTTATTACGCCAATTTTAAATTTCTTATTTTTTGATAAAAAAATTCCACTTCCCTTTCCAGGTGAGCCTTCTGGTAAATTAGCTGGTCTCAGTAATCGGCTTTCAATATTAATATAATCTACTGCTTCTTTTTTATCCCAAACGTGATTACCGGAAGTGATGACATCTGCACCATAATTAAAGAGCTCCTCTGCAGTTGATTTAGTAATACCCAATCCATCATCAGCAGAGTTTTCTCCATTTATTATTACGAAGTTTAATTCTTCACTTTTTATTAAATTTGGTAAGTTCTTTTTTAATGCTATCCTTCCAGATGGTCCCATAACATCACCTAAGACTAGTATCTTCATTTAATTAAGCCTTTTTCAGTTAAAATATAATCTAATTTTACATCTTTTTTAGTAATAGGAAGTTTATGATGTCTTTGAAAAGAAAATGCAACACCCACTGTTAAAATATTTTTAAGATTTTTTAGGTATTTGTTAAGATATCTATCGTAGAAACCTTTTCCATAACCCAATCTATATTTTTTTTTGTCGAAGGATAAAATTGGAACTAGTATAACATCAGGAGTTTGAGCCTTTGATCTAACAGGTTCAAGCAAGCCAAATTTATTTACTAATAAAACCTCATTTTTTTTCCAAGGATAAAAGTTCATAAAATTACTTTCTTCAATTAAAGGAATTAAAATTTTTGTATTTTTTAAATACTTATTCTCTAATAATTTAAGAACATTAATTTCATAATTAGAGGGGTAATATAGAGCAATTTTAAAGTTTTTTTTTCTTAAATACGACCTTAACAATTTTTTAATAGGTAAAAAAAATTCTTTTGTAATTTCAAAATATTTTTTTTTTCGTAGATGTAAATATTGCGCTCTTAACTGATTTTTCTCTAACATCTACTGTATTTTAGACAAGGACTCTGTATTTGAAATTATCTTTTCCAAAGATTGAGCTGTTTTATCTAACATAGTTTCATACATAGAGTTATTCTTCTCTATAGTTTTTTTAAAGCTATCTAATTCTTCATGCAAATTTTTTATTTCGAAATCTTTATCTTCTTTATATTGTATTGCTAAAGATTTAATTTCTTTAAATTTATTTGAAATTTCATCCAATTTATTTTTCTGATCTGTTACTTTTTGCTTCAAGTCAAAGTACTCATCGATTAATTGAATGGTTGTAATCAGTAACAGTTTATTTTCCCCAATATTTCCAAGTTTATCTTTTAGCTCAGAATATTTTTTATCCAAAAATTTTGTAAGCTTTTTTAATGACTCCTCCTGTCCATCATCACAGGAAAGGAGATAATCTTTATTATTGAATTTAATGTTTACATTTGCCATTTATTTATTTCGCTAACCAGGTTTTCTGTTTCTTGACTAAGTTCATCAATATCTTGATTAAATTTATCTTCTAATTCCGATTTTCTATGTACTTCTAATTGAAGTTTTTTAATTTTTTCCTTAAGATATTTATGTTCTCTAATCAATTCTTGATTTTGTTTCTCTATTTCTTTTTTTTTAATGCTAAGCTCATCTTTTTCATTTTTTATTTTTTCAATTTCGTTGTTTGGCTGTGTATAACTTAAAGATAATGAGTTTAATTTATCGATAAGTCGGTTTAAATTTTGTTCTTTCTTTTCAAAACTTCTCATAATGTTTTATACCATAATATTGATATAGTTAGTTTAAGTCTATATAGGTAATTCAAAGTGACTGTAAAATTTAATCAATTATCAAACGCAATTAGATTTTTATCAATTGACGCTGTGCAAAAAGCAAACTCGGGTCATCCAGGTATGCCTATGGGAATGTCAGATGTTGCCACTGTACTATTTAAATACCACCTGAGGTTTAATCCAAAAAATCCTAACTGGATTAACAGAGATAGATTTATTTTATCTGCAGGTCATGGGTCCATGTTACTTTACTCTCTTCTTTATTTAACTGGTTATGAAAGTATTTCACTTGAAGACATAAAAAATTTTAGACAATTAAATTCAATTTGTGCTGGCCACCCCGAATATAAAAAAGGAACCGGTATTGAGACAACTACTGGTCCTTTAGGACAAGGATTAGCTAATGCAGTTGGTATGGCAGTAGCTGAAGAAATATTTAGAAAAAAATTTGGCTCAGGAGTTATTAATAACAAAACATATGTAATCGCCAGTGATGGTGACCTGATGGAAGGTATTAGTCACGAGGCAATGAGTTTAGCCGGGCATCTTAAATTAAAAAACTTAATAGTTTTTTTTGATAATAATAAAATTTCAATAGATGGCCCAACATCTTTAAGTGTTTCGGATAACTATAAAAAAAGATTTGAGTCCTATGGATGGAGCTTTATGGAGGTTAATGGTCATAATGAAAAACAAATATCAAAAGCGATTACTAAAGCATCAAAGTCAAAAAAACCAACGATCATATCTTGTAAGACTATCATAGGATTTGGTTCGCCTAATAAATCTGGTAACGCTTCCTCTCATGGTTCCCCTTTAGGTGATGATGAAATTGCATTAGTAAGGAAAAAATTAAAGTGGAACAGCGCACCATTTGAAATACCTCAAGAAATTTTAGATGAATGGAGTGAAATAGGAAATAAAGGTGAGCAATTAGAGAAAGACTGGTCGCAAATTATTAATAAAAAAAATCCAAAAATTAAAAATGAACTTAACAAATTTATAGAAAAATTAGACCTCTCAGATTTAGAAAGTTTATTACAAAAAGAGAAGGAGAAATATTTTGAGACTAAACCAAGTTTAGCCACAAGACAGTGCTCAATGGCAGCGATTGAAAAAATTTCTGCTTTTCTTCCGCAATTAATAGGTGGGTCAGCAGATTTAAGTGGTTCAAATAATACAAAAACTAAAAACTCTAAAATTATCAACTCTAAAAACTTTAATGGAAATTACATTCATTATGGAGTTAGGGAACACGGTATGGCTGCAGTTATGAACGGTTTAGCGCTTTATGGAGGAATAACTCCTTATGGAGGAACTTTTTTAATTTTTTCTGATTATTGTAAACCTTCAATAAGACTTTCTGCTTTGATGGGTCTAAAAGTTGTTTATGTTTTTTCTCATGACTCGATTGGTCTTGGTGAAGACGGACCTACTCATCAACCAATTGAACAACTAGCTGGATTAAGAGCTATCCCAAATTTAAACGTATTTAGACCTGCGGATATTAATGAAACTTTTGAATGTTGGGAAATAGCTTTAAAAAGCGAAAACACTCCAAGTGTGATTGCGTTATCTAGACAAAAAGTTCCTTACATAAATCCAAAAAACTCAAAAGAAAATAAATGTGAAAAAGGGGCCTATGTAGTTAATTTAACTTCGCATGAGAGCAATGTAACATTGGTTGCTTCAGGAACGGAGGTAGAGCTTGCCTTAAAAGTTCAAGATAAACTCAAAGAAAATAATATTCACTCAAAAGTAGTTTCGATGCCATGTATGGAACTTTTTGATAAACAGTCTGAAGATTACCGAAAAGATATTTTAGAAGAAAACTCATTGATCATCACATTAGAAGCTGGAAGTGTAATGTCTTGGCAAAAATATATTAAAAATAAAGGCGCCAATTTAGGTATAGATAAATTTGGTGAAAGTGCTCCTTATAAAGAAGTTTACAAACATTTTAAATTATCAGAGGAAGATATAACAAATTTTATTCAAAAAAGATTGAGAGAGTAACAGAAGTCGATGGGTGAAATAAATTTCTTTCCTGACGATTTAGAAATCAAAGATCAAAAGATAATTCTTAGATTAGATTTAAATGTCCCTATTAAAGATAAGGTTATAAGAGATGATACTAGAATAACTTTATGCTTACCTTTTATAAATAGACTAATTGAAAAAAAAGCAAAAATTATAATTATTAGTCATTTAGGTCGACCAAAAGGAATTAATGTCCCGGACCTGTCTTTAATACCTATCTATAAATATCTCAAAGATGTGCTTAAAACTAATGTTTATTTTTTTAGAGGAACTTTTGATGGTGATACTAAAGAAAAATTTTCCCACCTAAAAGGGGGTGAGGTTATATTAATTGAGAATATAAGATTTTTTAAGGAGGAAACCGAAGATGACCTAGATTTTTCAAAAAAACTAGGTGAACTTGGAGATATTTATATTAATGATGCATTTTCATGCTCTCATAGAAAACAAGCTTCTGTGCATGGTATAACAAAATTTGTAAAAAAAAATTATGCTGGTCCACTATTAAAAAAAGAAATAACGGCAATAAATCTTGTTATAAAAAATAAAAAAGAACCAGTTACTTGCATTATTGGGGGATCAAAAATTTCTACAAAGATTAATGTTATTACTAATCTTTTAAAAAAAGTAAATAATTTAGTAATAGTTGGTGCAATGGCTAATAATTTCTTCGTTCATAAAAATTTAAAAGTTGGTAAATCTTTAATTGAAAAAAATACAAAAGAGATACTAGAAAATATTTATAAAAAAGCAGAGGAACATAATTGTGAAATATTAATACCTGAAGATTGCATGGTAGGTACAGACTTTGAAGGAATTGGTAAAAATAAAAATCTTGATGAGATTAAAGAAAATGAAATAATTTTAGATATTGGCTTCAATACAGTTAAAAATATTCAAAAAAAGATAAACGAATCAAATACTGTTCTGTGGAATGGACCAGCCGGATATTTTGAAAATGACAACTTTTCTAAAGGAACTATATCTATAGCAGAGAGTATTTCTAAGAATACTTTAGAGAGGTCTTTAATATCTGTGCTTGGAGGTGGAGATACTCTAGCAGCAATTAATAAGGGTAGTAACAAACTTACTTTCTCTCACTTATCAACAGCAGGAGGAGCATTTTTAGAGTACTTAGAGGGAAAAGACTTGCCTGGTATAAGTGTTTTAAAATAAATAATCGCTATGACATTAAATGAAATTGCTAAAAAAATGTGCGCTAAGGGCAAAGGTATTCTTGCAGCAGACGAAAGTACTGGAACAATAGCAAAGAGATTTAAAAGTATAAATGTAGAAAACATTGAAAAAAATAGACTGAACTTTAGACAGACTCTTTTTAATTCAAGCGCAATGAAAGACTATATTGGAGGAGTAATTTTATTTGATGAAACAATAAAACAAAAAACTACATTAGGTCCTTCAATTCCTGAATTAATTTCAAAACATGGTGCTGTACCAGGAATAAAAGTTGATAAAGGAGCAAAACCTCTTGCAGGATCTAATGACGAGACTGTAACAGAGGGTTTAGATGGTTTGCGTGAAAGATTAAAAGAATATTATAATTTGGGTGCAAGATTTACAAAATGGAGAGCTGTATATAAAATTTCAGATAATTTTCCATCATCTCAATCAATAAAGTCAAACGCACATGCTTTAGCTAGATACGCTGCTTTAGTTCAAGAAGCTAAAATGGTGCCCATAGTTGAGCCTGAAGTTTTAATGGATGGCTCACATAACATTGATAAATGCTACCAAGTAACAACGGACGTTCTTAATGAGTGTTTTAATGAACTTGAGATTCACAAAATTGATTTAAAAGGTACGGTGCTTAAACCTAATATGGTAATACCTGGTTCAGAATGCAAAGATAAACCTAGCTCTGAAGAAATAGCAAAAAAAACTTTGGATTGTTTGAAAAAAAATGTGCCAGATGAAGTGCCTGGTATAGCATTCCTATCTGGCGGACAGTCAGAAATAGAATCTAGTAAAAACTTAAATGAAATAAATAAAATAAATGATAGTAATTTTTTAATTACTTTCTCTTATGGAAGAGGACTACAAGCAAGTGCCTTGAAAGAATTCGGAAAAAATCAAGAAAATTTAGAAAATATTCAAAAGGCTTTTAACCATAGAGCTAAAATGAATGGTCTCTCATCTCAAGGGGAGTGGTCAGAAAAATTAGAGAAAGAGTTTGTGGCTTAAAACCTTTGAGAAGATCATTATATTTAATTTCACCTAATAAAATTAATCAAAATTTTTACAATAGTTTAGATAAAGTATTGTCTTTTAATAATGTAAATTTTTTTCAGTTAAGGTTAAAAAATGTAAGCCAAAAAAAAATTATTAATATCTCTAAAAAAATAAGAAGAATAACTGTCAAACATAAAGTGAAGTTTATTATTAATGATAATTATACTTTAGTTTCTAAGATTAAAGCTAATGGATGTCATATGGGTCAACAAGATGGTTCTTTTAAAATTGTAAGAAAAAAACTTAAAGGAAAAATCTTAGGAATTACATGTCATAACTCCAAAGTCCTTGCAAATAAAGCTATTGATCATAATGCAGATTATATTGCTTTTGGGTCATTTTTTAGATCAAGACTTAAACCAGATGCTAAAAAGGCAAATTTAAATATTTTAAAATGGGCGAAAAAAAATATAAAAAAACCAATTGTTGTTATTGGTGGTATTAATAATATTAACTACAAAAGATTGATTAAAGCTGGTGCAAAATATATTGCATTATCAAGTTTTATTTGGGATAACCCAAAATTAAAACCTGAACAAGCGATTAGGAAATTTAAATGAAAATTACAGCAAATGAAATAAAACCTGGAATGATAATAGAGCATAAAAATGACTATTGGAATGTTTTAAAAACTCAACATGTTAAACCAGGCAAAGGTGGAGCTTTTAATCAAGTAGAATTAAAAAGTGTTATTAAAGGAACGAAATTAAACGAAAGATTTAGATCAAATGAAACTGTTGAAAAAGCTGAGGTTGATGAAAAAAAATTTAACTTTTTATATATAGATGGAGAAAATTGTCACTTTATGGACAACAAAAATTTTGAACAAGTAGAAATACCCAAATCATTAACTGGAGAACAATACAAACTTTTAAAAGAAAATTTAGAAGTTACTATTTCATTTATGGAGGGAAAACCTATTTCAATTGAACTTCCAAATAATATTGAATGTGTTATTGAAACTACAGACGCAGCAATAAAAAACCAAACGGCTTCATCTTCATATAAGCCAGCAATGCTTGATTGTGGGATAAAGATAAATGTTCCTCCGTTCATTGAAAGTGGAGAAAAAATCATTATTGACACTCGATCATTAGAGTATGTTAAAAGAGTAAATTAATGAGGTTGAATTCTCCTCAAATAAATTTAATTACAAAAGCATGCATGAAAGCATCTAGATCGTTAATTAGAGATTTTGGTGAGATTGAAAACTTACAAGTTTCCTCAAAAGGTCCAGGAGATTTTGTAACTTCTGCTGACAAAAGAACGGAAAAAATTTTATTAGAAGAATTGCAAAAAGCTCATCCTGATTATGGTGTTATAACTGAAGAAACAGGAATAATTAATAAATCAAATACTAAAAATAGATGGATTATTGATCCAATTGATGGAACTTTTAACTTTATGAACGGTATTCCACAATTTGCTATTTCAATCGGATATGAAGAAGATAATGAAATTAAATGTGGTGTTATTTTTAATCCAATTATGAATGAGCTGTTTTGTGCGGAAAAAGGTAATGGTGCATATCTAAATAATTCTAGAATAAGAGTTTCAAATAAAAAAAATATTAAAGATGCATTAATTGTTACTGGAGGGCCAAAAGGCTCTAGTAAAATCAAAGATAAAATATTTTCAGAATATATTAATGTTTCAAATAATGTTTCAAACGTAAGAAAGTTCGGAAGTGCCGCTTTGGACGTAGCTTATGTTGCTTGTGGAAGGTTTGATGGATATTGGCAAAGAGAACTTAATTATTGGGACATAGCTGCAGGTATTATAATTTTAAAAGAAGCTGGAGGTTATGTAGATTTTTTTGAAGAGGATAAAAACTTGCCTCTAAAAAAGAACATTTTGGCATCCAATTCCATTATTCATGAGGAATTAAGGGATTTAATTAATAAATAAAGATATTGAGTAAAAACTATTATTAATATAAAACTCCGCACATGAAAAAAAACATACACCCAAATTATCACAAAATTAAAGTTGTAATGACTGACGGTACAGAGTTTGAAACTAGATCGACTTGGGGTAAAGAAAATGATGTTTTAAAATTAGATATTGATCCAAAATCTCATTTCGCTTGGACTGGTGGTACTCAAAAAATTTTAGATAAAGGTAGAGTGAGTAAATATAATAAAAAATTTAGCAACCTAAGATCAAAAAAATAGTTTATGACTGAAACTCCATTCATGCCAAAAGCAACAGCTGTTTGGTTAGTAGAGAACACTACTTTAACTTTTAAACAAATTGCAGAATTTTGTAATTTACATGAGTTGGAAGTAAAAGGAATTGCAGATGGGGATGTAGCTAAAGGAATAAAAGCTTATAATCCAATATTAGCTGGTCAATTATCTAGAGAAGAAATAGAAATTTGTTCGAAAGACCCGGAAAAAAAGTTAAAATTATTAAAAAAAATTGAAGAAATAGAGGTCAAGGAGAGAAAAAAACCGAAATATACTCCTTTATCAAAAAGACAAGACAGGCCCGATGCAATTTTATGGCTATGTAAAAACGCCTCTGAATTAACTGACGGACAAATCTCTAAGCTTGTTGGTAGCACAAAAGGTACTGTTTCTCTTATAAGAAAAAGAAGTTATTGGAATTTTTCTAGTTTGAAACCAAGAGACCCTGTAATCCTAGCTTTATGCACCCAAGAAGCATTTCAAAAAGCTCTGGATAAAGCAAAAAGAAGAGTTGAGCGAGAGAAAAAAGCTAAAATTAGAGAGGAAAAAAAAGCTCAAGCAGCTTCTCTCTAGACAAAAAGATCTTCTAATGATAACTACCAAGAAAATTAACTGGAGGTTTTTATTAAAATAGACGTTAAAGATAACAATGTGGAGCAAGCTATAAGAGTTCTTAAAAGAAAGCTCCAAAAAGAGGGTTTTTTTAAAGTAATGAAGATGAAAAGTACTTATGAAAAACCATCCGAAAAAAAAAAGAGAGTTCAAACAGAAAATATTAAAAGAATAAAAAAACTTCAAAAACTAAAGAACAGGTACTAAATTTATTCAAAATGAGAGGATTAACAATGCCATCTGGTAAAATTAAATGGTTTAACGCCAAAAAAGGTTATGGTTTTATAACTGATGATGAAACTCAAAAAGATATTTTTCTTCATGTATCAGCTTTGGAGAGTTCAAAGCTTAGAGTTTTAAAAGAGGATCAGACAATAGTTTACGACATAAAAGAAGAAAAAGATAAACTTCAAGCAATAAACATAAAGAAAAAATAATTTATCGCGGGGTGGAGCAGTCTGGTAGCTCGTCAGGCTCATAACCTGAAGGTCGTAGGTTCAAATCCTACCCCCGCAACCAAAATGGCAAATATAATTAGAAATATTACAATTATAGCCCACGTCGATCATGGAAAAACAACTTTGATTGATAGTTTAATGAAGCAAAGTGGTACATTTAGAGAAAATGAAAATGTAGAGGAAAGAGTAATGGACTCTGGAGAATTGGAAAAAGAGAGAGGAATAACAATTCTCGCTAAACCTACATCTATAAATTGGAAAGATTCTAAAATTAATATTATCGATACTCCTGGACACAGAGATTTTGCAGCAGAAGTTGAAAGAGTATTACATATGGCTGATGGAGCATTATTACTAATTGATTCAGCCGAGGGAGTAATGCCACAAACGAAATTTGTATTATCTAAAGCTTTGAAACAAGGCTTAAAGCCAATTGTAGTAATTAACAAGCTTGATAAACAGGATCAGAGAGCAAATGAAGTATTAGATGAAACTTTTGACTTATTTGTAAGTCTTGATGCAAATGAAGAGCAGTTAGATTTCCCGGTATTATACGCAAGCGGAAGATCTGGTTGGGCATCTAAAGAGATAGATGGTCCAAGAGAAAATTTGCAACCCTTATTAAATTTAATAATTGAACATGTCAAACCATCAACTTTTGATAAAACAAAACCATTCGCTATGCTTTCTACACTTCTTTATGCCGACAGTTTTTTAGGAAGAAGCCTAGTAGGAAAAATTGCTCAAGGAATTGCAAAAGCAAATCAACAAATTAAAGCAATAGATCTAAGTGGAAAAAAAGTTGATGAAGGAAGACTAACAAAAATATTTAGATATGAAGGAACAAAAAAAGTTCCTATCGAACAAGGTGAGGCTGGAGATATAGTAATTATTGCAGGGTTAGAAAAAGCTAACGTTGCTGATACAATTTGTGATTTAGAAATAAATGATCCAATCAATGCAACCCCTATTGACCCTCCTACTATGTCAATAACAATTACCGTTAATAGTTCTCCTTTAGCAGGTACGGAAGGAAAAAAATTAACAAGTACACAAATAAGAGAACGATTAATTTTGGAAGCTGAAAACAATGTTGGGATCAACTTTGAAGAAAATGACAATAAGGATGCTTTCGTTATAAGTGGTAGAGGTGAGTTAATGTTAGAGATTCTTTTGACACAGATGCGAAGAGAGGGTTTTGAAATGACCGTTAGCCCACCAAAAGTTTTAATTAGAAAAGACGATCAAGGTAATAAAATGGAGCCAATCGAAGAAATAACAATGGATTTGGACGAAGAATTTTCTTCAAAAGTAATCGATTCAATGAATAGAAGAAAAGGCAAACTAATTGACTTAAAAGATACTGGAAAAAACAAAAAAAGATTAATTTTTCATGCTCCAACTAGAGGGATGATGGGTTACACAAGTCGATTTTTAACTTTAACAAAAGGAACTGGTGTAATAAATAGAATTTTTCACTCTTATGGAGAATACACAGGAGATATGGAGGGAAGAAGAAACGGTGCTTTAATTTCCATGGAAAATGGTAAAGCAGTTGCCTTTGCTATTTTCAATTTACAAGCTCGAGGTGAAATGTTTGTGACACATAATGATCCAGTCTACGAGGGGATGATTGTTGGCCTTTCTTCAAAAAGTGGTGACTTGGAAATTAATGTTTTAAAAGGAAAAAAACTTACAAATATGAGAACTCAAGGAACTGATGAAAATGTAGTTTTAACACCAGTAAGAAAGATATCTATTGCCGAACAATTAAGTATGCTTAATACAGATGAAGCTTTAGAAATAACACCAAAATCTTGTAGACTTAGAAAGTTGATATTAGATCCTCATGAAAGAAAAAGGCAATCAAGAGCCAAGGCTTCTTAGAGACTGAATCTTGATTTTTTACTATCAGTTAGAAAACCTTTAACAGTATCAAGTGTCATAGATTTGAAACTTTTACCAAATCCTGTAATTTGATTTATTACTTTTGGCGGCATTGTAATTATATTACAATTTAATTGTTTTGCTTGAATAAAGTTGTAAGCTTCTCTCGTACTAGCCCACAGAATTTCAATATTTTTATTTTTCTTAGTTAAAGAGATGCTTTTTTTAAATATTGGAAGAGGGTCTTTGCCTTTATCAGCCATTCTACCTGCAAATATTGAAATTATTGATTTTGTTTTTTTATTTAATTTTTTAAAAATTTTTTTAGTTTGCTCAAATGTATAAACTGCAGTTATGTTGAGTTTAATTCCTTTATCACTCAATTCTTTGATTACTGGTCCTGTAAATACTCCTTTAGAATTTACAACTGGAATTTTTACATAAACATTTTTACCCCAAGAGTTAATTTCGTAAGCTTGTTTGAGCATGTCTTTAAAATTATCTGCAAATACTTCAAAAGAAATAGGTTTTTTTTTGCAAGTCTTCAAAATTTTAAGAGAATACTGTTTATAATTTTTAGCTCCAGCTAATCGCATTAAACTTGGATTAGTTGTAAAACCATCAACTAAGGATTTATTATTAAAAAATTTAATTGTCTTGTAGTCAGCAATGTCACAAAAAATTTTTGTTTTCATTAGTCTAAATTTTTAACTATATCTTCTGTCATTTTTTTTGCATCTGCAAACAACATTAAAGTATTATCTCTATAAAAGAGTTCATTATCTATACCAGCATACCCTGGTGACAAACTTCTTTTAACAAATAAAACAGATTTACATTTTTCAACATCAAGCACGGGCATTCCAAATATTGGACTTTTTGGGTCTGTTTTTGCTACCGGATTTGTTACGTCGTTTGCTCCAATTACAAATGCAACATCAGAATTAGCAAAATCGTTATTTATATCTTCTAATTCAAAAACTTCATCGTAAGGAACATTTGCTTCAGCTAATAAAACGTTCATATGACCAGGCATTCTTCCAGCTACAGGGTGTATTGCGTAAGTAACTTTAATGTCATTTTTTTTTAATTTATCTACCATCTCTCGAAGAGCATGTTGAGCTTGGGCTACGGCCATACCGTACCCTGGAACTATAATTACAGATGAGGCATTTTTCATTAAAAAAGCTGCATCCTCTGCATTACCACTTTTAACTGGCTTTTGATCTTTCTTTTCTTTTTTATCATCGGTAGAACTGTCTGCTCCAAAACCACCTAGAATTACACTTACAAAAGACCTGTTCATTGCTTTACACATTATATATGAAAGTATTGCTCCTGAGGATCCGACAAGCGCACCTGTTATAATCAAAGCAGTATTTTCTAATGTAAAACCTATTCCAGCCGCGGCCCACCCAGAATAGGAATTAAGCATTGAAATTACTACAGGCATATCTGCTCCTCCAATAGGAATAATTAATAAAACTCCAACAAGAAATGAGATTATAATTACAGTCCAGAAAATATTTGAAGACTGAGTTTTACATAGATAAAAAATTAAAACAAAAATACCTATTCCAAGTATCAAATTTAAAATATGCTGACCACTAAATATAATAGGAGCACCAGACATTATTCCTCTTAACTTTAAAAAAGCGATTATAGAACCTGAAAAAGTTATCGCTCCTACTGCCGCTCCAATAGACATTTCAATAAGGCTTGCTAATTTTATATCACCAATATTTCCTAGATTAAAAACTGCGGGATTTAAAAAAGCCGCTATTGCAACAAAAACTGCCGCTAAACCTACTAAACTGTGAAAACCAGCTACTAATTCTGGCATTGCTGTCATCGGAATTTTAATAGCTATAAAAGCGCCGATCGCTCCACCGATAACTAAAAATATTATTACATAAACTAAAGAAGTTGAAAAATTTCCAATTGATAGGAATGTCACTACGATTGCGATTATCATTCCCGCAATTCCAAAGTAGTTCCCTTGTCTAGATGTATCTGGTGATGATAATCCTCTAAGCGCAAGAATAAATAATATTCCAGATACTAAATAAAAAATTGCTGCTAGATTAGCTGAGATCATTTCTTTTTATCTTTCTTTTTTTTGTACATTTGAAGCATTCTTTGGGTCACCAAGAAACCTCCAAAAATATTTATTGCTGCTAAAATGATAGCTATAAATCCAAAAATACTCGACGTATTAAAAATACTCTCTGAGGTTCCTGCTAAAGCTGCAATAATAGCACCTACAATGATAACTGATGAGATTGCATTAGTTACTGACATTAAAGGAGTATGAAGAGATGGAGTGACACTCCATACAACATAGTAACCAATAAAAATTGATAAAATAAAAATACTCAATCTAAATATAAAAGGATCTATTTCCATGGTTAAACTTTTTTAATTAATGATTTATCTATTATTTCGTCCTCTAAATTAATATTAAAATCTTTCTTCTCTTTACTATACAAGTTACGTATGAAACTAAATAAGTTTTTGGCATATAAGCTTGAGGCAGTAAGTGGTAAGCTATTCATCAAACTTTTGACACCTATTATCTTTATACCATCAACTGAATTAATCTTGCCTGCTTCTGAAAATGCAGAGTTTCCTCCTTGTTCTGCTGCTAAATCATAAACAATAGACCCAGGTTTCATTAGTTTTACTAAATCTTCAGATAATATTCTTGGCGCGGGTTTTCCGGGAATTAATGCGGTGCATATTACTATGTCATTTTTTTTAAGAGCCTCTCTCATCATTTCAGCTTGTTTTTTTTTATACTGGTCAGATACCTCTTTTGCATATCCGCCTTCAGTTTCCATATCTTCATTTTGTTCAACTGTTAAAAATTTTCCACCTAAACTTTCTACTTGCTCTTTTGATGCAGATCTTACATCTGTTGCTGAAACGATCGCTCCTAACCTTTTTGCGGTAGCGATTGCTTGTAAACCTGCTACACCTGCTCCAATAACTAAAACTTTAGCTGCTGGTACAGTACCTGCAGCTGTCATCATCATGGGAACAGCTTTCTCAAATTCTGCAACACAATCAACTACTGCTCTATATCCAGCTAAATTAGATTGAGAAGATAAAACATCCATTGATTGAGCTCTTGTTATTCTGGGTAATAATTCTAAAGAAAAAGGCTTAATCTTTTTGTTAATCATTTTACTAATTTGGTTTTTATTTTTTGATGGATTAAGCATACCAATTATAATTGTATTATCTTTCAAAATTCCAATTTCATCTTCAGAAGGACAATTAACTTTTGTAATCAAGTGACTGGAGTTTAATACATCTTGTGGTGATACTTTAACCTCAACTCCAATATCATTATATTCACTGTCATCAATTCCAAGGTGAAGTGCATATCCTTTTTCAACACATACTTTTAATCCAAGCCCTATAATATTTTTTGCAGACTCTGGAGTAATTGAAATTCTTTTTTCTAATGTTGTATTTTCTTTAATTGAACCAACTATCATTTTATTTATTTTTAGATGTTAAAGTAATGTTAATGCTAATATTACTAATATTACAATAACTGCAATTGTTCCCCACAATACAAACTTTGTAAAACCATTGTACGTTTTCTTGAAATCGTTATCGCTCATCTTTAACCCTGACGAGCTTTAAATTTTGGGTTTTTCTTATTTATTACGTACAGCTTTCCCTTGCGCTTCACCAGCTTAGAGTTTAAATCTCTTTTTTTTAATGATTTGAGTGAACTTGCTATTTTCATAATTTAAAATTTAAGCCTGGCAATGTCCTACTCTCCCATATCTTAAGACAAAGTACCATCGGCGCTGAAGGACTTAACTTCCGAGTTCGGGATGGGATCGGGTGTGGCCCCTTCGCAATAATCACCAGGCAGGATCTTATATTATTTTTAAAATATTATGTAAATAGTAAAAGAAGCTTTATTTAGTCTATCTAAACCCCTCAATAGTTGATTTATTTTTTGGTGGGCGTGATAAGAATTGAACTTATGACCTCTACGATGTCAACGTAGCGTTCTACCACTGAACTACACGCCCAATATTTTTAAAAAATTTTTTAATCTTAATTTAAATAAAAGAATTTTAATATTTATAAGTGAAATTCCAAGTTTCTTATACCTTTTGTTATTATTTTTGATCCAATAATTTAATTCATTTATATAGACTCCTAGCTTCTTTTTAGAAAGATTATTTTCATGATCTCTATAAAAAGCTAAAGGTTTTTGTATACAACCTATATTGTAATCACAGCTTAATTTTACAAAAAAGTCAAAATCTCCAATAATATTTGTTTTTTCATCAAATAAAATATTTTCGAAAATCTTTTTTTTTATACAAGCCGTAAGAATACCAATCGAATATTTTTTTAACAAATCTTTTACAATTTTACCCTCAGGTAAATTATAATTATTTTGAATATATTTTGTATTATCTTTTTTAATTGTATAAAAATTTGAATAAACCATTTCAAAGTTTCTATTATTTTCTAAAAAATTTACTTGTTCCTCGATTTTGTTTCTCTCCCAATAGTCATCAGTATCAAGAAAACATATATATTTACCCTTGGCTTTTTGAATTGCTTCATTTCTTGCATGATATAAATTTATAAATTTTTCAGATTTAAATACTTTAATCCTCTTATCATTGAAGGACTCAACAATTTCCAAACTATTATCATCTGAAACATTGTCAAAGAAAATTAATTCCCAATTTTTGAAAGATTGATTAATTATACTATCAATACTCTGCTTCAAAAAAGTTTCTCCATTATGACAATTCATAATTATACTTACAATTAAACTGTTATCTTTCATCATAGGATTTTATTGTTTTTTTTAGGCCATCACTAAGCTTAATTTTTGGTTGCCAATTAAAATATTTTTTAACTTTTTTAATTGAGGGATATAAATTCATAATTTCATCCTTTCTCATTTTAATAGATCCTAGTTCTGGATTACCTGAATTTGTAATAGTTTTAATTTTTTTAATTACATCTTTTACATAAATAGGTTTGCCACTGCCAACATTGAAAATTTCACATCTAATTTTTTTAAGCTGCAAAATTTTTTTAATTAAATCAACGAAATCTTTAATATAGATAAAATCTCTTTTTTGAACACCAGATGTACATTTAAAACTTTTATTTTTAAGGCATGAGTCAATCGTTTGAGGGATCAATCTATTTAACTTTTGTTTTGGCCCGTACACTTGGTAAGGTCGCAAAATTATATATGGAATTTTATATTCTTTATTAATTTTTTCTAAATATTTTGACGCTTTTAATTTTGATGATCCATACCAACTTTTAGGATTACATTTTCTTATTTCTTGTTGAGGTGATTTTAAATCTCCATACTCCAAACTGCTTCCAATTTGAATAAAAGTTTGAATTTCTTTTAATTTAAAAATATCTATTAAATTTTTTGATCCAACATAATGATATAGGTCATTTTCTTTTTTTTTCGAATGATCGATATAACCACTGAGATTTATTACGTGATCAAAATTTTTTGATAATCTTTTTTTTAAATCTTTTTTATTAATTATGTTACAAAATATATATTTTACATTTTTTACTTTTCTATCGCTTTTGGGGTTATTTTTAGATAGAGAGTACAAAAAGTATTTTTTTAAGGATAGATTTTTTAATACGTGATATCCGATAAAGCCGGTGCCACCTACAACTAGAATTTTTTCTTTCACTTGTATATTTTTCTCTTAATAGCTTGTTCTAAAATTTCCTTATCTCTAATTGTGTCCACACATTGCCAAAAACCAAAATGTTTATAAGCACCAAGTTTTTTTAACTTACTAAGTTTTTCGAGCGGATATTGTTCAAGCACAGTTTGCTTGCCTTTGATAAATTTAATAATTTCTGGTTCCATTACAAAAAAACCCCCATTAATCCAACCAGCATCTAATTTCGATTTTTCCTTAAAATATTTTACTGTATTTTTTGAAACTTTAATTCCTCCAAAACGTGCGGGCGGCCTAACTGCTGTTAAAGTTGCCATATATTTATTTTTTTTATGAAAACTAAGCAATTTTTTTAAATTTACATCACAAACACCATCTCCATAGGTCAACATAAAAGATCCTTGAATATATTTTTTTAAAAGCTTTATTCTTCCTCCAGTCATTGAATTAATGCCAGTATTTACAATTTTTATATTCAAATTACGCATATTTTTTTTAAAATAATCTTGAATAATTTTACTTTTATATCCTCCTGCAATTAAAAAGTCGTTAAAACCATATTTCAAATAATGATTAATTATTCTTACGATGATTGGTATTTTAACTATTTTTACCATCGGTTTTGGGATGAGCTTTGTGTATTCAGATAATCTTGATCCCTTGCCGCCAGCTAATATAATTACTTTCACAATTTTCTCTCAAATTCCTGTATTTGTTTCGATGTAAAATTTACCATATTTTTTTTTTTGTAATACATTCTATACCACTCTGCGGTCATCTTAATTGTTTCATTAAATGATAATTTGTTTGTCCAGTTTAATTTTTTTTTAGCTTTAGTAGAATTAAGTTTTAAAAGTTTAGACTCACGAAACTTCTTATTTGTATTAATATTCCATTTAAAATTTGGTAAAAATTCATACATTTCGTTCAAAACATCAATTACTCTTTTATTTTGAAAATTTTTTGGACCAAAATTAAATACTTCTCCATGATTATTTTTATTATTTTTTAAGTTTTTTGCTAATATTAGGTAACCTTTTAATACTTCTAGTACATGTTGCCATGGTCTTGTGGAGTTTGGGCTTCTTATTGTTACTGTTTTATTTTTCGACCACGACTTTAAGCAATCTGGTATTACTCTATAATCGGACCAATCTCCTCCTCCAATTACGTTTCCTGCCCTTGCCACCCCGAGTCTTAAATTTTTTTTATTTTTATAAAAACTCTTCACGTATGATTGAATTATAAACTCAGCACAACCTTTTGAAGCACTATAAGGATCGAAGCCACCGAGTAGATCGGTTTCTCTGTAACCTCTTAAAATTTCTAAATTTTTATAACTTTTATCACTTGTGATAATAACTACGTTACATCTTTTTTTTAAAAATTTTACACTTTCTAAGACATTACAAGTACCTATAGCATTTGACGTAAATGTATTAACAGGATCATCATAAGACTTCTTAACTAATGGTTGAGCAGCTAAATGAAATAAAAAGTCTGGTTTAAAATTATTAATAGTTTTTTTTAATTTAGCTAGATCTCTAATGTCTATTCTTTTATCTATTATATTTTTTCTAAGACTTAAGGCTTCAAACAAAGATGGTTTTGTTGGAATATCTTTAGAAACTCCACAAATTCTGGCATTTAATTGTAGCAACCAAAAAGTTAACCAAGAACCCTTGAAGCCAGTATGCCCAGTAATAAGCACCTTTTTATTTTTAAATATTTTATAAAAATCTCTCATAATTTAATAAATATATTTTTTATAAATTTTTGAATTTGAATTAAATATCAATAATTTGTTTTTCTCGATTTTTTTGTATTTAAACAAATTATCTTTAATTTTTATTGTGTTTAAATATTTCCAAATTTTTTTTGAATATGATTCTAATACTGGTTTTTCACAAATGTGAAAGACCTCAAGATTTCTTTCCAGTGCTTCAATTATAGAACCAGTAGGTCCTATAAATACTGAGAAATTATTTTTATTCTTTTTCTTATAAATCTTTTTGGCAATCGTTTTTTTTAGTAATTCTATGAGTTTAATGTGCTTTTTTGAAGAAATACAACTTGGATGATTCCGTATTTCAAAATTTGAAAAATCTGTTTTTTTATATTCTATAAGTTCTTCAAACGAATTGATAATTTTTTTATGATCAAAAATAGTGATTGGTAAAAAAATCTTATTTTTCATACTTAATTGAACTTTTTTTTTAAATCTTGCTGATGGAAAAATCTTAATTTCATTTTTCTTCCAGCCTAGATGGGTTACAAGCGAATATTTTTGAGACAAACTATTAGCGATAAGTTTTTTTGGATGTCCAGGTCTTTTTGCAAGATTCGATGGTAAACCAATAGGGAATGAATGTATGTACCCAACTGTTTCAATCTGCTTGCCTTTTTCACTCGTTTTTTTAAAAATTGCATTTTGATAAGGCTGACCCTCGTAAGGCATAATTATTTTTTTTACTTCATTAATATATTTGCCAAAATCATGATAAATATAATTTGCTAATGTTGAATAGTGGGAAAACTCTTGATTTAGAAATTTTAACTTTTTTTTATTTTTGAAAAAATTGATGAAAATATTTTTATAAAGTACTAAGCTTAATTGCTTCTTTTCATGAACAATAACTATATTACTTGAAATTTTTTTTGGTAATACATTATCTAAATATATTATGTACCACATTACATCTAGACAGTTTTTTGAAGATACATTTAGATGTTTATCGTAAAATTCACCATTATTATTAAAATCTTTTAGATAACCCCAATTTACGATGATAGTTTTATAATTTTTAAAATTTATTGGGGTAATAGTTGAATATCCTCCTGACTTTAAAAGTCTAATTAAATCATTTATTGTCGCGTAGATATAAATTTTTAAAGACTCTATTTTATTGAAAAAAAAAAATAATCTTGAATTTCCTTTTGTGGGAGCAAAAGGACATAGATAAAAATAACCTAACAAAGAAAACTCTAATTCTGAAAATTTTTTTAATTTGAAAAAAAATTTAACCGAATTTAAAAGATTTTTTTGTAATACCTCTATTTTCATTCCCCGCCTGCAATAGTAATAGTCTCATTAGAAATGTAAGAATTTTTTTCAGACGCTAGAAAGAAAATCATATCAGTAATCTCATTTATTTTTGCCGCTCTTTTTATTGGAATTAAATTAATTCTTTTATTTAAATTCTTATTTTTAATTTTTTTATGGATTTTTGTTTTTACAAATCCAACACGTAAAACATTGCTCAAAAGATTATACTGCGTAAGTTTTTTTATAAATGATGGACTAAATTCTAATAGATGTTTAGAGAGAGAATAATTAAAAGTATTCTCTCCACCTCCATATTTCACGCCAATGCTACTAACATGTAACATTCTTCCAAATTTTTTCTCTTTCATATTCTTTAACAAACTTTTTTGAATCAATATTGGAATTAAAGAATTTATTTGAAGAGAATTTATCAAGGGAATTAAACTTGTTTTTTGGTAACTGATATTATCGATATATCCTATTAAATTTACGAACGATAAAATGTTAAATTTTTTAATCTTTTTAAAAAACAAATTAATTGCGTTTCTTTTTTTAAAATTTGCTGGAATTAAAAATAACTCTTTTGAATATATTTTTTTTAATTTCTTTAAACTATTATTGTTAGTATTGAAATGAGCGATAACTTTCCATCCTTTTGACAAAAACTTAGATGTAGTTTCTATTCCTATGTCCGAACTTCCACCGAGAATAAGTATTGTTTTATTTTTTTCTTTCATAAATTTCTAAAATAAGATGAGTTTTTTTTTCCCATAAATGTTCCCTCAACGTCGCACAAATTGCATGGAGAAAATTCTCTGTTAGAGTTTACAAGTTTATTTCTAATAGTCATAGCTTTAGAACTAAACCAAATATCAATTAATTTTTTTGTATTAAGGTTTCCGAGAATAATTTTTTTACCCCAATCATGAGGACAGATTAAAACATCTCCCTGATAATCTAAAAAAAAAGTGTAAGCAGGTATATAACATGGTTTTTTAAGTGGCTCAGTTAAAGATTTAATTTTATATTCTGCGTTTTCCATAGTCCCAGATCTATTACTTAAGGTAATACCAAAATCTTCACTTTCAGATAAATATCTATGTCTAACAATATATTGTTGAGTGGTTAAATTAGAGTCTTTACAAAGATTTTCTAAATCATTAGCTTCTTTTTTACCATCATAAGCGCTTATTAAAATCTTACTTAATCCTTTTGAAAATAATTCTTTTAAACGGTTCGCATTGAGGACATCACCATTTGTTACCATTTCAATATTACAATCAGGCAGTTTTTTTCTTGCCATATCAATTAAATTATAAATATTTTTATCTAGCAAAGGTTCTACGAATCCGCTGTATCTAATTGTTCCTTTGTAATTTAATGATTTAAGTTCCTCACACATTTTTGCATGAAGTTCATTTGATATGAACTCTTTTTTATCAATAAATTCTGGGGCACTTCTTGGACAAAAAGAACATTTTCTATTGCAAGTCCCGGACTCACTTATTTCTATCTCCGTTGGTAATGGCAGATCTTTATTTTCATATTTTATAAATTGTAATCTATCCTCAACAGTTTTAGATTTATTTTTAATATTTGGATCTATAAATTTTTTATTCATCTTTTCAAAATTTTCTCAACTTTTCTTAAATCCTTGAATTCATCAACAGCAATTGTATTAGCCTTAAGTTTTATCATTTTTACTTTAAAACCTAAATCAAAAAACCTTAAAATTTCAATATCTTCAATTTTCTCTACTTCTCCCTTTCTTTTATAATTCATAAATTTATAAAGTTCTCGTTTGTTAAAGGCATAAATACAAACTTGTTTAAGATATTTAATCTTATCTTTTTTATTTTTTGATGATGGAACTACAGCTCTCGAAATATATATAAGTTCATTAAACTTATTTAAAACTACCTTGGGAATATTTCTGCTGAACGGGTCTTCTTTTTTTGTAATCTCTGAAAAACCACATATAATATATTTAGGATATTTCTTTTTCGCTGCAATAATTTTTTTGATATCCTTAGGGCTCACAAGCGGTTCATCTCCTTGAACATTAATAAAAATATTTGATTTAACTTTTTTAGAAGCTTGAGCAACTCTATCAGTGCCAGTTAAGCATTTAGTTGAGGTCATTATAACGTTATAGCTGTTTTCTAAAACTTTTTTCTTTATTTTTTGTGAGTCTGTTGCAATATATAAATTCTCTGACCCAACTACTTTTGAACACTTTTCTGCAACATGAATTATCAATTCCTTTCCACAAATCTTAGCTAGAGGTTTCCCAGGCAATCTTTTTGAATTAAACCTTGCAGGAATTATAATAGAAATTTTAGTCATATTTTATTTGTAAATTTTTAAATTGTATTTTGTTGGAGTGATTGAATATAAGCCCAATTTTTTAAATCTTTTTTTTATAAGGTTAAAAATTAATTGAGTCTCATCGTTTTTGGTGTCATCAATATTAAATCCATCAAAACCCGCTAAATAAATTTTTTGAGCTTTGCCAGCTATTGCAATTGCAAAAGAATAGCTTATAGCTAGAGAATTAGGTATTATACAATAATTTTTTTTTATCTTTATTGATTTATTTAAATCGACTGAAATTCCGAAATCTTTTATATTTTTTTTTTTTATTTTTATTTTTTCTGTGATTGTTTTAGGCAACATCGAAAATGGAATAGCTAATTTAGTTCTATTTTCATAAATTCCAATATCAGATAAAATTCTAAATGGGTGGCAAGCTGTTCTTAAATTGATAAAACTCTCTTTAATATTTTTATTTGTGTTTAGACTAATCACAAATAATTTATTTTTTTTAACAAATTTTTCGATTTTTATACTGTGAGAATTTGCCGTTTTACCAGCTCCAATTATAAGAATATCTCTGCCAGCAATATCTGAAAATGGATTCCAATTACCTTTTGCTCTGCCAGAATAGATATTTGTTGGACTGATAAGTTTAAAAGGATTAAATTTTCTGCTATCTGTTAATTTTAGATTATTGAGAATATTTGAGTAAGATTTTTTCGGGTACCTTTTATCAGTTAAAATTTCTTGAATGTATGTAGGATGAATTTTATTTTTAGCTGCAAATTTGTAATATTTATTTGTACCCCAGTTGTACTTTTTTTTTAAAGCATGAAAATGATTTTTGATTAAAGTTTTTACAGACTTAATTTTACTTTTTTTACTTTTATCATTTTTACCGATATGTTTAATTAGTTCTTCTGTTCTTGTGTTACCAGGACCTCTCCCCATGCCTGAAACAGTGCTATCTAACCATTGAATACCAGAATTTTTTCCTTTTAAAGTATTTTTCAAAGCTAAATTAAGATTGTCGTGGGCGTGGATACCTATTGCACCTTTCCAATACCTGCTAAGCAATTTTTTGATAGTTTCAACATTTTTTGGTTTCAGACATCCTAGACTGTCAGCAAAATACAAAATATCAAAATTTTTTTTTGATAAGAATTTTGAAACACTGAGTATTTCTTTATTTTTAAGTTCCGATATTTGCATTAAATTTACAGCTACTAATACATCCTTTTCCTTTAACCAATTTATAATGGGTCCAATCTTAAATATTTCTTGATGATGGCAAGCAATTCTTACAAATTTAATCTTGCTTTTTTTTAAATTTGGAAAGGTTTCGTTACATATTTTAGATAAAATTAAATTATTTTTGAAAAAGTCCCCTGCATTTATCATTACGCCAATACTTAGATTTTTTGGAATACTTAATCTTTTAATAAATTTTTCGCTAGTGAATGCTGTCTCTCCTCTTAACTTATCTTTATTTAAAAATCTAAAACCAAGTTCAACATATTTTATGTCTAGTAATGACATGCAATTTAAATAATCGTTTATAAGTGAAACGTTAAATTTCCAATTATTATGATATCCTCCGTCCCGCAAAGTACAATCAATGTGTTTTATCTCATTATTATTAGCCATAGTTTAATCAATTTAAATTTATTTTTATGTTATCAATAATTGACATTTCATTTGACATAGGGTGTTTAATAAATTTCTCCATAAAAATCTCGTACTTGTTATCATTAATTTCTAAATTGAAATCTGTTGAATGAATATATTTATCATTATCCGAGTCTATATTTAATAATTTAGCGTCAAGAATTCTTGCATTACTGTGCACCCTATAATCGTCGTACGACTTAATAATTTCATTTGATGTCAAAAATATAATTGGTTTTTTAAATATAACGGCATATGAAATTGCTGTAGAGGTATGTGCAAGTACACAGTTACAATTTTTAACAAGGTCAATAGTTTTTGAATTAAATATTTCTCTTCCTTTAAAAAAATTATCATAATCTGAAATATCAGCTCTTGGATGAGCTGCTACAACAATTTTACTATCAAATTTTTTTTCTATTTTTCTAAAAGTCATTGCCAATGAAGGAAAATATTTTTTTGATGTAACTTGTGGTTTTTCACCTCTATAGAACTGTGCTGGATGAAATGGTAGATTTTGATCTAAAAATACAAAATAATTATTAAGGTTAATTTTACTAAAAGAATAGTTGAAAGTATTTTCATAATCTGAGCTATGTGTAAAAATTTTTTTTACAGCCTTTTTAGCATAATCATTATCAACTCCTTTTGATCCAGATATAAAAATATAATCATATTTGATTTTTTGAAAAATTCTATCTCTCAAACGAGTATTTAAAATTGAATAGATTTTTTTTAAAAATAAAAGTGGATTTTTCAATAATCTTAAAAATCTCAAAATTTTTTCTTTATTAGTTCTTATAATATTTGGAACTAAACCAAATTGAAAATAAACTAACTTTATATCAATGCTTTTTAAAAACTTTTTAAAATAGAATGAATCTTTGTTTCTTGCTGAAATAAAGTCGAAAGCATAGCTAAAACTTTTTTTATTTTTGGCCAAAAAATCCTCAAACTCTTTAAAGTTTTTTACTTTGACATAATTCTTATATTTAAATATTTTTTGATCTTTTAAGGTTAAATTAAATATTTTTTTATTTAAATATGGTGCTAAATCTAATACCAGGACATCGTAAGCTTTACTCAATTTTTCAACAAAAAATCTATCATAATCTCTTTTAGAAAATCCTGTATCAGTTAAAATCATTATTTTTCTCACTTAATTTAAAATATTCTGTTCATTGATATTAAATATTATAATTATCTGGTTTATAATTTTTAGTATTTTCGGAATTAGCAAACCACTCTATAGTTTTTTTTAAACCCAGCACTAACCCTTTTTTATTTACGTATTTTGGTTTCCAATTTAATAATTTTTTAGCTTTTAAATTTTTTGATTGAAGTTTTAGAACTTCACTTTTTTTTGGCCTTACCCTTTTTTTATCTAAAATAATTTTTACATTTACTGATAATATTTTTGATATTGTGTTTACTAAGTATTTAATTGAATAATCGAAACCAGTTCCAAGGTTTATTACCTCTCCGTTATTTTTTTTATTTATTGATTTTATAAAACCATTAATTGTGTCATCAATGTAGGTAAGATCTCTAGTTGTTTCAATATTGCCAAGTTTAACAAAGTTTTTTCCAGATAAAATTTGAGTAATTATAGTTGGTATAACTGCTCTTGCTGATTGTCTTGGACCATAAGTGTTAAAAGGCCTTAGAACAGTAACTGGCAAATTATAGGTTTTATAAAAAGAAATAGCTAGTTGGTCTGCAGCAACTTTTGATGATGCATAAGGAGACTGTGAATTTATTGGATGTCTCTCATCTATTGGGGTGTAAATTGGAGTGCCGTAAACCTCGCTGGTTGAAGTATGAATAATTTTTTTTATCTTCAAATCTTTTGAGGCTTGTAAAATATTTAAAGTTCCTATCACATTAGTATCGTAATATGATCTTGGTGACTTATACGAATAAGGTATTCCTATTAGTGCTGCTAAATTAATCACGACATCGCAACCTTTTAAACTTTCTTTTATAGAATTCTCATCTCTTATATCGCCAGAGATAAAATCAATTTTTTTTTTTATTTTTTCTTCTAAAGTATCTAGCCAACCTAAAGAGTTAAAAGAATTATATAAAACAAATGCCCTTACTTTATGATTTGATTTAATAAGTCTTTCGACCAAGTGGGAACCTATAAAGCCTTCCGCTCCAGTTACTAAAATTTTCATTAGAATTATTTGCTATCTTTTTTTAAATTTTCGTACTCTTCGCTAATCCTCTTCATGAAACGTATAGTAATTCTTGTTTTTTCCGAGAAACCTTTTGGGGTCAAATAATACATATATCGAAGTTTATTTTTATTTTTTTTAAAATTTTTTACCTTTATCAATCCCTTTTTTTTCAAAGCATTTAAACAATAGTTTATTTTACCTAAGCTTAGATTCAAATTCTTTGCCATATCTCTCTGATTTTGATCAGGATTTTCTTGTATTTTTTTTAAAATTTTTAAATGTTCAGATTTA
>CACMQA010000007.1 GCA_902615715.1 uncultured Pelagibacteraceae bacterium
TTGATAATGTTTTATTTGAATTAGCAAGGATCTTAAAAGTTATTTATCCTTATTCCGATATAGATTATAATGATAATTCATTGAAAATTCCTAAAAAAAATTCATTTAAGGGTGTTAGTTTTGGTAACAATGTTTTAGTTGGTAAAAATGTTAAAATAGGTAAAAACTCTCAAATAGGTTCTAATTCGATAATTGAGCATGACGTTAGAATAGGTAAAAATTGTGTGATTGGTTACGGAGTAATTATTAGAAAATCTATAATTGGAGATAATGTAGTGATACAAGATAATTGTAAAATTGGCCAAAAAGGTTTTGGATTTATACCACTTAAGAAACAAAATTTTAAATTTCCACATATTGGTAAAGTGGTTATTGAAAATAACGCAGAAATAGCATCTGGATGTACTATCGATAGAGGTTCAATAGATGACACAATAATTGGTGAAAATACATATTTAGATAATCAGGTACATATTGCACACAACGTTCAAATTGGATCAAATTGCATGATAGCAGGACAGGTAGGTTTTGCAGGAAGTTCAAAAATAGGAAATAATGTTAAAATAGGCGGTCAGGCTGGTGTTTCCGGACATTTAAAAGTTGGAGATAATGTAAAAATTGGAGGTGGTAGCGGTGTAGTTAAAGATATTGAAGATAATCAAATCGTAATGGGTTATCCAGCTTTACCTTTAAAAGAATTTTTAAAAAAAAATAAAAAATGAGCAATACAGAAATAGATAAAAAAACAATTCAAAAATTGTTGCCTCATAGAGAACCAATGCTTTTGATTGACAAGCTAACTAAGATAGTTCATCTAAAATCAGCTACAGCCATAATGTATGTAAAAAAAAATGGTTTCTATGTACAAGGTCATTTTCCTGGTCAACCAGTTATGCCAGGAGTGTTGATAGTAGAAGCTTTTGGGCAAGCCGCAGCAGCATTAACTGCATACGGAATTGATCCAAAAGAGTACGCTAATAAATTAGTTTATCTGATGGGAGTTGACAAAGCTAGATTTAGAAGTCCTGTTATTCCAGATTGTGAATTACATTTGGATATTGAAGCTATTAGATCTCACGGAAGAGTTTGGAAATATAAAGGCACTGCAAAAGTTGACGGTAAAAGAATGGCTGATGCTGAGTGGTCTGCAACAATAGTGGATAGAAAAGAATGATACATAGTTCAAGTGTAATTGATAAAAAAGCTAAATTGTCTAAGACAGTCAAAATTGGTCCGTTTTGTTATGTTGGGCCTGAAGTAGAACTGTCTGATAATGTTGAGTTAGCTTCCAACGTACATATTGAAGGCAATACAAAAATAGGAAAAGGAACCAAAATTTTTCCATTTGCTAGCATCGGCACTCAACCCCAAGATCTAAAATTTAAAAATGAGAAAAATAGCTTATCAATTGGAGAATATAATCTTATTAGAGAATATGTAACTATTAATCCTGGCACAGCAGGAGGTGGTTCGGAAACTATAATAGGTAATAATTGTCTTTTTATGATTTCTTCTCATATAGCTCATGATTGTAAAATAGGAAACGATGTTATAATTGCAAATAATGTTCCTCTTGGAGGTCACGTTACAATTGAGGACTCCGTAGTAATAGGAGGCAACTCTGCTGTTCAACAGTTTACAAGAATTGGGAGACTTGCAATGATTGGAGGAATGACAGGTGTGCTTAAGGATGTAACACCTTTTGGTCTATCAATTGGAAACAGAAACTATCTTCAAGGTATAAATCTCATTGGTTTGCGTAGGAAAAAATATGACAATAAAAAAATAATGGGATTAGATAAAGCTTACAAAGAAATTTTTTCATCAAAAAATCTATACGAAAATCTAAGTAAAATTAATGGTGAGTATAAAGACAATGAGCTCGTCTCAGAAGTTATAAGATTTATTGAGAAAGATAAAAAAAGACCTATTTGCTCACCACAAAATTAAATTATGATTGGTCTTATTTTTGGAGAAACTGATTTTCCAAAGTATATATATAAAAAAATAAAAAATAAAAAAAAATATACAATAATTGATTTAACTAATAAAAATTTTTTTAAAAAAGATAAAAACTCACATAAAGTCTCAATTGGTCAATTTGGAAAGATAATTTCTATTTTAAAAGAAAAGAATTGTAAAAAGGTTTTGTTTGCTGGAAAAGTTGATAAACCCAATTTTTTAAAACTGAAATTAGATTTTAAAGGAGTTTATTATATATCTAAGATTATAAAAAAATCAAAAATTGGCGATGCAGCTATCTTAAAAGAAATAATTAATATTTTTAAAAGAGAAGGAATAAAAACTATAAGTTCAACTTTTTTTAACCCAGAACTCAATCTTTCAAGAGGGAATTATACAAAATATAAGCCAGATAATGATGATAAAAGAAATATTAAAAATGCAATTAACTTTTTGAATAAATCAAAACCTTATAGTTATATACAAGCTGCTGTTGGAAGGGATGACACAGTGATTCCGGAGAAACAAAAAGGCACACAAGATATGTTAAGACGTATAAAAAATAACAAAAACAAAAGTAATGGTGTTTTAGTTAAATTTCCAAAGAAAAAACAAGACAAAAGATTAGATTTGCCTACAGTTGGCTTGAATACATTGAAACAATGTAAATTAGCTGGTTTGAAAGGAATTGTTTTAAAACATAAATGTAATATTTTTTTAGATAAAATTAAGGCAATCAAATTTGCAAATAAAAACAAGATGTTTATTTTAGTAAAATGAAAAAAATTTCTCTATTTTTGATTATTATTTTTATTCAAACGTTAAATCTTAAAGCTGAAGATTTTAAATTAAATCAAATTATCTCTGGATTGTATAAACCTTGGAGTTTGACGTTTAAAAATCAAAATGAAATTTTAATAACAGAAAAATCAGGTCAAATTATATTAATTAATTTAAAAGATAACAAAAAAGAAAAAATAAATCATAATTTAAAAATATTAGAAGACGGGCAGGGTGGACTACTTGAAATTCTTTATCACAAAAAGATGGTTTTTGTTTCTTATTCAGAAAATAGAGGAAACGGTAAATCTAGTACTTCAGTAGCTTCTGCTAATTTTGATTATGAGAATTTGCAATTCAATAATATTTTTAGAGCCGAGCCAGCTATAAACTCTGGTTACCATTTTGGATCCAGGCTTGTTATAAAAGACAATTTTCTATTTATAACAGCAGGAGAGAGGGGCGAGGGAATGATTGCACAAGATCCAACAAAACATCCTGGGAGCATTATAAAGATCCATTTAGACGGTAAGATTCCAAAAGATAATCCCAAATTTAATGGAAAAAGTAATTGGTTACCAGAGATTTACCAAATTGGCGTAAGAAACCCTCAAGGCATGGATGTATCTCCTTATGATAACAAAATTTATTTAACAAATCATGGAGCTAGAGGCGGCGATTGGTTTGGTGAAGCTAAGTATGGTGAAAACTATGGTTGGAAAATTTTAGGATGGGGTGGAACAAATTATTCAGGAACAAAAATTGGACCTAAATGGAAACCAGGATTTACAAAAGCTATCAAATATTGGGTACCTTCAATAGCAGTAAGTTCAATGATTATATACAAAGGTGATGAATTTAAAGAATGGAATGGTGATGCTTTGATTACTTCCCTTCGTGATAAATCCCTTAGAAAAATAAAATTTAAAGATAATGAATTTCTTGATGAAAAAATAATATTTAAGGACAATATTGGAAGAATTAGAGATATAGAAATTCAAGAAAATACAGGAAAAATTTTTCTTTTATCAGATCAAGGTTCTATTTGGAGACTACAAAAGTGAAAAAAATATTTATACTAACAGGTGAAGCATCTGGAGATAAACTAGCTTCAAAAGTTATAAGTGAATTAAGTAAACTAAATTCAAATATCAAATACTTATCAGTTGGAGGTGAAAATTTAGAAAAGTTGGGTATAAAATCTATTTATGATCTTAAAGAAATAACATACTTAGGATTTACCAATGTATTATTTAATATTTTTAAAATTAAGAAAAAAATTAATGAAACAGTAAAGGCTATAGAAAATTTTAAACCTAATATATTATTTACCGTCGATAGCCCCGATTTTACTTTAAGAGTAGCTGAAAGAATAAAAATAAAAAACCCAGAAATTAAAACTATACACTACGTGGCTCCCCAAGTATGGGTTTGGAGAGAAGGTAGAGTTAAAAAAATTAAAAAATTTATTGACCATATTCTTTTGTTATTTAATTTTGAGAAAAGCTATTTTGAAAAAGAAAGCATGAGTCATGAGTTTGTTGGCCACCCTTTACTTGATCCAACATCCGAAAGTGCGATTGATATCAATCAAATTTTAGGAAAGAATAAAGCATTAATCTCTATTTTCGCAGGTAGCAGAAAGTCTGAGATAGATGTTTTAACTCCAATACTCTTAAATTTTATTAAACTTATGAATGAAAAGTATAATGATTTTTCTTACGTCTTTCATGCAACAAAAGAATATTCAGATTTAATCCTATCTCACATAAAAAATAATAATTTACGGAATTGTGAAGTTATAAATGGTAGTAAAATTAAAAATCATATTTTAAAAAAATCAGTATTTGCTGTCTCAAAATCAGGGACAATATCTCTTGAAATATGCAAAGCCAAAATACCATCAGTAATATTATATAAAATGGGTTTAATAAATTTTTTTATTATAAAGATGTTAGTAAAAACTAAATTTGCAAATATTATTAATATAGCTGCTAAAAAAGAGATTATACCAGAATTACTTCAATCCAATTGCAATCCAAAAAAAATATTTGAAGTTGTTTCTAATTATTTAGATAATCCAAAAAAAATTGACGAACAAGTATCAAAAACGCAGACGATTTTAAAAAGTTTTAAAACTAATACTTTATCCTCAACTTTAGCTGCTAATGCTATAAATAAGTATTTATGATCATTTATACTCATAATGACTGCCTAAAAAAATTTAATGGTCATACTCACCCTGAAAGAAAAGAAAGATTAGAGAGTATTTTAAGTTCAATAAGATCATCAAATTTAAAAGTAGAATTTAAAGAAGCGCCTTTAGCTGATTTAGAAACCATTTCATTAGTTCATCCAAAACAACATATAGAGCAAATTTTTTTAAACATTCCTAAAGAGGGCATAGTAGGAGTAGAGAAAGAACCTTATGCCGATACTATGCTTTGTCCTGAAAGTAAAAATGCAATTCTGAGATCGTGTGGAGCTGGTATTGCTGCAGTAAAGGACCTCATGATTAAAAATGAGAGAGTATTTTGCGCTGTAAGACCACCAGGGCATCATGCTGAAACTGTAAGAGCTAATGGATTTTGTTTTGTCAATAACATTGCAGTAGCAGCAAAATATTTACAAAAACAATACGAAATAAATAAAGTTGCAATAATTGATTTTGATGTTCATCACGGTAATGGAACCCAAGAAATTTTTTATAAAGATCAATCAGTTGTATATGGGTCTTCTCATGAGTTCCCTTTATTTCCTGGAACAGGAGCGGAAAATGAAACAGGGGTAGGAAATATTTTCAATGCAACTTTAAAAGCTGGAACTAAAAGTAAAGAGTTTATAGCTAAATTTGAACAAAAAGTTCTTAAAGCTATAGATAAATTTAAACCAGAGGTAATTTTAATTTCAGCAGGCTTTGATGCTCATAAAAGAGATCCTTTAGCAAATATTAGTTTGGAGTCAGATGATTTTTTTAAAATCACAAAAAATATTGTCGACATTGCTAACACACATTCTAAAGGTAGAGTAATATCTTTTCTTGAGGGTGGTTATGATTTACAAGCTTTATCTGAAAGTATAATCGAACACCTAAATGCTTTAAAATCCCATGTTTGACCAGTTATCTGGGTCGTTAAATTTTTTTATTTCTTTTTCAGTTACTGGTCTAAATAGATAGTAAGCAATATATATTGTTAGAAAAAACAAAAAAATTGTTTTCATTTCTTTGATATATTAAACTAATTTTATGAAATTCAGTAAAAGAAAATTTGTTAAAATTCTTAGTTTTTCGGCTTTAGTTTCACTATTTCCAATCAAAACTCTTTTAGCCTCTTCTAAAAAAATCATTAATCCAAACCTATCTAAAGAGCAAAAAAATATCATGTTTAATGAGGGGACTGAAAGACCGTTTACTAGTGATTTATTAAAGGAAAAAAGAAAGGGTTTTTATCATTGTGCTAATTGTGGAAATAAACTATTTGCATCAACTGCAAAATTTGATAGTGGAACTGGCTGGCCTTCTTTTTCTGAAGCTTTACCAGGGGCTTTTAAAACAAAAATAGATTATAGCTTTGGCATGGAAAGAGTAGAATACCACTGCGCAAAGTGTGGCGCACATCATGGACATGTTTTTAACGATGGTCCGAAAGAATCGGGTAAAAGATTTTGTAATAATGGACTTTGTTTAATTTTCAAACCAGAGTAAAAGCAGCTAAATCTTTTAAGAATCTCATATTATTTAAGCTTTTTTGTTCACAGACTGCACCCAATTCGTCCATGTTTGTAAGTGAAATTTATGAATTTAAGTTTAAAACTAAGAAATGGATCTAATTACAGTAATTATAATTGGTGTAATAGTTGCTGCTACAGGTGTAATCAATCCAAAGGCTAAAGATCCAGAAGAAGTTGCTAAAGCTCCAGAAACGCAGGTAACAACTCCAGAAGTTAAAGAGCCCGAACCAGAACCAGAACCAGAACCTGAGCCTGAGCCTGAGCCAGAACCCGAACCTGAGCCAGCAAAAGAGCCAGAACCTGAACCAGAGCCAGAACCAGAACCAGAACCAGAACCTCAAAAAGAGGAACCTAAAGAAGAGGTAAATACTCAACCAACTCAGGAGCAAGATGCAAAACCTGAAGAGGAAGAAGTTCAACCAGTTACAGAAGAAACTACTGAAGCTACGGAGGAAAAAGGATTAAGTATGGTTAATATTCTTCTTTATATCCTAGGAGCAATTGCAGTGATAGCAGCTGGAATATACTTCTTTATGAGAAGAGAACCAGCAACAAAAAGTGCAGCAGATATAGCTAGAGCTCAGTCTCAACAAGATCCAACTCCAGAGCCTCAAGAAGAGACGTATTCAGAGCCAGAACCTCAGCCAGAACAAGAGCAACCAGTTCAAGAGGAAACCCCGACAGAAACTACTGAGGAAGAACCTCAATCAGAAAATAATGATCAATCGTCTAATAACGATGATGAGAATAATAGTAGATAATTAGTTAAAATTTTTTTCCACCTTCTAAATAGGCACACTTCTCACAAGTTTTTTCAGTTTCAGGCGGTTCATCAAGATTTAAAACATCTTTCATTTCAATTAATTTTTCTTCAATCCAAGATGTGTCTACACGATAGGGTATAAGTGTAGTTTTGAAGTCTATTTTATTATTAAATTTATCATTTGTTTTTTCTCCATTACAAACATAAAAAAATGTTCGCTCAGAGACATCAAAGTGCATTTTTCTTAAGATATGAACATAAATATCCATTTGTAATTTGTAGCTAAGATGCCATTCAGCATCGAGATAGGATGAAACTGTTACAGGATAAGTTGATGATTGAGCTTTATAATCTACTACAACTATTTTTTTTTCATTTAAATCAAACCAAAGATCATCGATGCCCCCATGAATAATTAGATTAGTTTTTTCATCTAAATATGAGATTCCACCTTTTAAAGAATTCCTCCAAGTATCTATATCTTTGTGCTGGTAAGGTACAAAGTTTAAATTATGCTTAACCATAATTGGATGAGGTTTTTGTTCTTTTCTATATTGATCAAACTCTTTCTTTAATAGCTCATCTACAGCAACGTTTAGAGCCCATCCAGGCATAGAAGGTTCTTTTAGGCCCTTAACTCGATCTAGATAAAAGCACCGTTTACAACTGAGAAAATTAAAAAATTTAGACCTACTTATTTTAAAAGGGGTGTTTGATTTTTTATCGTAAATAGATGTTTTTCTTGTTCTGAAAGATACAGCGTCTTTCATTTAAACTGATTTTAGTCTTTTTATTACTTCAGCCTTGTCTAAGGATAATATTACATCATATAGACCTGGTCCAAATCTTGAGCCCACCAAAGATATTCTCAAAGGCTGTCCCACACCTTTAAAATTAGTTTTATGTTTATCTATTAAAGATTTAATTACAGGCTCTAAAGTTTCTCTAGACGGAGAGGAAAGTTTTTCAAATTCATTGATAAAGTCATTTATTACTTTTTTGGATAAATCATCAATGAGTTTTTTATCATCTGCGCCAATCTCAATTTTATCATTAATAATATATTGAGCATTATTCCAAATATCCTCTAGGGTTTTTGCTTTATTTTTTAAAAAACACATTGATTTTAAAAGTATATTCTCTTTAGATTGATCTATAGGTTTTTTGTATTTCGAGACGTATTCTTTGAAAAAATTAAAAAGATCTTTCTCATCTATTGTTTTTATGTAAGTTTCATTTATTGAATAAATTCTATTCATATCTAGCTTTGAGGGTGATTTACCAACGCCACTTAAATCAAATAAATCAATACTTTCTTGCTTAGTAAAAATCTCTTTATCTTTATAAGACCATCCTAATCTTAATAAATAATTTCTTAATGCGTCTGAAATAATTCCAATTTTAACATAATCTTCAAGGATAGATGCATTATCTCTTTTAGATAATTTTTTTCCTTGTTCACTATGTATCAATGGAATGTGAGCAAAGTTCGGAACGTCCCAACCCATGGCATCATAGATTTGTTTTTGTTTAAAAGAATTAATCATATGATCGTCACCTCTAATTACATGAGTTATTTTCATCTCATGATCATCAACTGTTGCTGATAATTGATATGTTGGTGATTTATCTTTTCTTAATATTACAAAATCTTCAATTGTAGAATTAGAGATATTTCTTTCTCCTTGAACTAAATCATTTATAATTGTATTCCCTGAAATTTTACTCTTAAATCTAATTACCGGTTTTACATTCTCTGGAATTTTAAGGTCTTTAGCATCTCTCCATTTTCTGTTATAAACATACGGTATACCTTGTTTTTTACATTTTTCTTTTTGTTCATTTATTTCTTCTTCAGAACAATAACATTCATAAGCAAAACCTTTTTTAATAAGCTCTTCAGCTACTGCAACGTGTCTATTAATATTTTTAGACTGGATATATTCTTCACCATCATGCTCAATGCCCAACCATGATAATGATGAAATAATCTGCTTTTTAAAATCGTCTTTTGATCTTTCTTTATCTGTATCTTCAATTCTTAAGAAATATTTTCCTTTGTTCTTCTTAGCTAAAAGCCAATTAAACAAAGCAGTTCGAACACCACCAATGTGAAGAGGCCCAGTAGGAGAGGGCGCAAACCTACAATAAAAAGACATTTCTATTAATTAGACTATTTTAGTGAAAGTTTCTATATAAAGAAACAAGTTTACCTTGAATTTTTATTCTATTTGCAGCGTAAATTTTTGTTCCGTAATTTCTATTTGCAGCTTCAAGAGCAATAGTGTTTCCTTTTTTTCTCACTTTTTTTAAAGTTGCTTCTTGGTCATCAATTAATACAACTGCAATCTGGCCACTATCTACATTTGAAGTTTTCTTAACTATTACTGTATCTCCATCATTGATACCAGCTTCAATCATTGAGTCACCTTTTACTTTTAAACCATAATGTTCACCATTATTTTGTAAATCTTCAGGCAAAGCTACTCTGTCAACTTCTTGTTGAATTGCCTCAATTGGAGTTCCAGCTGCAATGCTTCCTAAAACAGATACATCAGTCGATTTTGTTTTTTCTTTATCTAATCCACCTTTGATAACACTTGGCGTAAAAGTATTAAAAATATCATTAGCACTTGCATTTTCTGGTAATTTAACAACTTCTAAAGCTCTTGCTTTGTGAGCTAATCTTTTTACAAATCCTCGCTCTTCTAAAGCTGAAATTAATCTATGAATTCCTGATTTCGACTTAAGGTTGAGTGAATTTTTCATCTCCTCATATGATGGAGAGATTCCAGAAGATCTAATCTTCTTATTAATGAATATTAGTAAGTTTTTTTGTTTTTTTGTAAGCATAGAACAAACCTTGTACATATATGTTCTATAAAAGTTCTACTTAAATTACAACTTGAAATAAACCCTTATTTTATTGAATTATTTGAGTGAATTTTTTTAATAATTCTGCAGGATTGTCAGATTTTAAAAGTGATTCACCAATTAGAAAATTTTTAATTCCTGTATTTTCATAAATATATTTAGCATCAGTCTCATTCTTAATTCCACTTTCTGAAATAACTGGGCCTTTATGTTCTTTTAAAGTTTCAAAAATAGAAATCGTATTGTTTATAGAGATGTCTAATGTTTTTAAATTTCTATTATTAATCCCAATTAAAGCATTTTCGTATCTTAAAGCATTTTCAGCTTCTTTGTTATCGTGCACTTCAACTATTATTGAAAGGTTATGTCTTATTGCTTCAGCATAAATTTCATCTGCGAGTTTAGCATCTAAAGCAGCAACTATGATTAAAATACAATCACTACCATAACTTTTAGATAAAGCGATTTGGTAAGGGTCAATAAAAAAATCTTTTGCTAAAACAGGAATTTTAAACTTTTTTTTAATATCTCTTATATAGTCGAGTTTACCAAGAAAGTGTTTTTCTTCAGTTAAAATTGAAAGGCAAGTTGCACCGTTATCTTCGTACATTTTTGCAATATTTAAATGATTAAAATCTTTCACTAATACTCCACCAGAGGGACTCGCTTTTTTAATCTCTGTAATAAGTGAAACACCTTTATTATTTAATATTGCATCTTTAAAATTTAATAAGTTATTTAAGGATTTTATTGTATTTTCAAGAGAGTCTAAAGAATTTGCCTTTTTAATTATTTTTAAAGACTCTTTTTTATCCTCAATAATTTTATCTAAAACATTAGCCATTATTTCGATTGTAATTTTGACAAATGCCCAAAAACTTCACCAGAACTAAGATGTTTAGTAGCTTTGTCAAAAGCATTTTTAAAATCATTTTCTTTTCCTGAAACAATTAATCCTGCTGCAGCATTTAAGGCAACAGATTGTGAGAATTCATTAGAAGTTCCTTTATAGATATCTATAATTTTTTCTGCATTGTATTCTGCATTTTTACCTTTTAAATTATTTTTATCGCCTACATTTATACCAAGATCTTTTGGGTTAATTGTAAACTCATTTATTTTATCATTTTTTAATTCAACAACATTAGTTTTCGCAAAAGGCGAAATTTCATCTAATCCATCATCACTATTAACAATATAAGCGTGCACAACATTATTTTCTTTTAAAGCTTCTGCAAAAGGTTTCATCCATTTTTTATCAAAAACACCTATCACTTGTCTTTTAACTTGAGCTGGACTGCTTAAAGGACCAATTAAATTAAAAATAGTTTTTTTACCCATCTTTTTTCTAGCAAGCCCAACGTGTTTCATGGCTGAGTGATAATTTGGAGCGAACATAAAAGCAAAATTAAAATTTTTTATATTTTCTTCTGCTTCCTTTGGTTTTAAATTAATATTTATTTTTAAAGCCTCCAAAACATCCGCTGAACCACAATTAGATGAAACAGCTTTATTACCGTGTTTTGCTACTTTAACTCCCATACTAGCTAAAACAATTGCAGCGGCCGTTGAAATATTTAAAGAATTTTGACCGTCTCCGCCAGTTCCACAAGTATCAATGGTGTCTGAGTCGCAAGAAACTTTTGTTGCTTTATCTCTCAAAACAAAGATACCACCGGCTAATTCATCTTTTGTTTCACCTTTTTTTATTAAAGCTTCTAGAATTTCAATAATTTGATTTTCTTTGTGTTTACCCTCCATTAAATCTGAAAATAGAGATTTGCTATCCTCAAATGAAAGGTTTTGACCTAGTTTTAATTTAGTCGCAATATCAGACATATTAATTAATTAGTGATAAAATTTTTAATTAATTTCATACCCATTTTAGTATTTATACTTTCAGGATGAAACTGAAATCCATGAATATCATAGTCTTTATGCATTAACCCCATAATTGTCTTATTTTTGGTCTCTGCAGTAATTATTAAGTCTTTTGGGAACTTTTTACGATCAACTATCAAACTGTGATATCTCGTAGCTTCAAAATTATTTTGGATATTATTAAATAGACCTATTCTTTGATGTTTAATTTTACTAGTTTTTCCATGCATTAAATTCTTAGCTTTAACTATTTTTCCACCAAACACCTGACCAATGATTTGATGACCTAGACATACTCCTAGAATTGGTATTTTTTTATAAACCTCTTTAACTATTTTTAAACAGTTACCAGCTTGATTAGGATTGCCAGGTCCAGGAGAAATAACAATCTTATCATATTTTTTTTTTAAAATTGTTTTTCCATCAATTTTATCATTTCTTATAACTTTAACACTCTTTTTAAAATTAGAGATATAGTGAAATAAGTTGTAAGTAAAACTATCGTAGTTATCTATTAGTAAAATTTTCATCTAATCTACCGCTCTCATTAAAGCTTTAGCTTTGTTAACTGTTTCAGCGTACTCTTTTTCAGGTTTACTATCAGCAACTATACCTGCACCAGCTTGTACATAAAATGTTTTATTTTTAATTAAGGCTGTTCTTAAAGCTATGCAAGTATCAAATTCACCATTAGAGGTGAAATAACCAATACCACCTGCGTATAATTTTCTTTTATTTTTCTCTAATTCATCAATTATTTCCATTGCTCTTATTTTAGGAGCACCACTTACAGTGCCAGCTGGGAAGCCTGATAATAAAGTCTCAAATAATGTGAATTTATTATTAAATTTACCTATCACATTTGAAACTATATGCATGACATGAGAGTATCTCTCGACTTTAAATTTTTCAGTTACTTTTACAGTATTTACTTTAGAAACTTTTCCAACATCATTTCTTCCTAGATCCAATAACATTAAATGTTCAGCTAATTCTTTTTTATCTTTTAAAAGATCTAATTCATATTTTTTATCTTCTTTGCTATTTTTTCCTCTTGGTCTTGTACCGGCGATAGGTCTAACTGTGACTTCTCCACCTCTGAGTCTTACTAGTATTTCTGGACTACTACCAAGTATGTTAAAATCCTTATAATTAAAATAAAACATAAAAGGTGAGGGGTTGGATTTTCTTAAATGATTATAAATTTCTATTGGTGTTTTATTTATTTTTCTTTCAAATCTTTGACTTAATACCACTTGAAAAATATCTCCTTTCTCAATATATGATTTTGCTTTTCTTACAAGTGATTTATACTTTTCTTTTGAAGTATTTGATTTTATTAAGTTTTTATTAGGTTTAAATGTAAATTTTTCAGGGAGCTTAATATTCTCAAAATCTTCATATAAATTAAATCTTTTATTTATTGCATGATATTCTTCTTCGTAATTTTTAATTTTCGTATCTGCATAAACATTCTCTACATAAAAAATCTTTTTTTTAACATTATCATAAATTACTAAATTTTTAGGTCTTGACAATCTAACATCAGGCACTTTGAGATCCTCTTTACAATTGTTTGGTATTTTTTCTATATAACGGATAACGTCATAAGAAAAATAACCTACAAGCATTGAAGACATTGATGGTAATTGACTTGGAATTTTAATTTTAAATTCTTCAATAAGTTTATTTATATATTTTAATGGATCAGATTTAATTTTAGTTTTTTTACCTGAAGTATTAATCGTAATAGTATTTTTATTAATATCCCATATTTTATCAGGATTAAGACCAATTATTGTATAACGACCTTTTATTGTTCCTTTTTCAACAGATTCGAAAATAAAACTGTTTTTTTCAGCTAAGAGAAATCTAAATAAGTTTTCAATTTTGTAATATTGATTACAAGTCTTAGCTCTAAACAAAATTTGGTTGTTTTTTTTAGAATGTTTTTTTTTAAATTCTTTTAAACTTAAGTTTAGCTTCATTGAAATGAATTTTTGACACGATCTATAGTTCTTTGATTAATCTCTACTTTATATTTTTGATTAACATTTTCATCATATGATTGATAGATTTCATTTATCAAATTTAAACGTGCCTTAGCTTCATATTGCTCAAAATTATTACTTTTTTTATCCAAGGTTTTATATTCAGTTTTTTTAGTAGAAATTAAAAAACTTTTTGTGAGCGTGTTGTTTGTTATTAGATTAATATCACCATCTTTAGTTAAAAAAATTCTTTTTATCAGTCCTTCACTAAATATTTCGTTTTGTTTAAAATTAGAGATTTTGTAATCTTTAACAATTAAACCATTTTCATCAGCAAATTTTTTAAAGTTATCACCATCAAAAGCACCCAAACTTATATCTTTAGCAAGAGACGTATTATTCTCAATTTTTTCTTTAAAACTTAATTGAGCGTTTAGCGCTTCTAAAACCTCGGGATCATTCATTGGTCTATTTTTTTTTTCTTCATCTTTAATTTCTGCTAAATAATATTTATTGTTTATGTTAATAACCTCAGGAGATTTTAGTATTTTAATATTGTATATCTTTTTAAAAAGATTATCGGGTAGCTTTTCTATTTTAATTTTTTTTTCATTCTCTTTTTTTGCGTTAATTTTTTTAAATTCTACAATTTTTAGATTATTATTTTTTGTAGTTTCTTCAAACGATTGACCATCTAAAATATTATTTTCAATAACATCTAATTGTTTAAAAAAGTTCTCGTTGTAATCTTCACTTCCACCAATTAATTCTGGTTTGATTTCTGCGTATCTTATTGTTTTAAATTCAGTTAAAAATACATTTTTATTTCTTTCGTAAAGCTCTTCAATAGCTTTCTGTGAAGGTTTATTTTTTAAATGATATTTGTCTAAATCTATATATTGAATTATTTTAGTTTGATTTTCTTTTCTGAACTCTTTCTCAATTAAAATTTCAGGAATTACTATTCCTCCAGCCAAAGAACTTAAGAACTGTCTTCTTTTCTCTTGTTCAACGATATTGGCTTCAAATTGTGGAGCGGTAATCCCACTCTTAATTAAAAATTTTTCATACTCTGTTCTCGAAAATTTATTATTTTTGAAAAACAATTTATCATTTTTGATGATATCTCTAAGAGCGCTATCACTTACCTCAATACCGATTTTTTCAATTTCAAGAGACATTACTTTTTTTCCAATGTAATCGGACAAAATTTGCTCTACTAAATCCGTTTTTGATAAATTTTTTACCTGTTCTTCATTAAGATTTAGTCTATTTACATAATTCATAAACTCTTGTGTGCTTATTTTTTTAGAGTCAATCGTGGCTATTACGTTTTGATTTCCTCCCCTAAAAACATCACCCATACCCCAAAAAACGAAAGGAAGGATAATGATCCCCACTAGGAGTTTTATAAAAAAAGATTTAGATAATTTACCTATTGATGTTGACATTATATTAATTTATTAAATTCAAAAATTATACACGTATAGATTAAATTTAAGTTTAAGGCAAATTATGAAATTTTTTATCGGAAATTGGAAAATGTTTGGCGTCCCAAAATCCATAAATATACTGAATAAAATTAATTCTTTTTACTCAAAAGATAAAAATAGAAATAAATACAGAGTAATTATGACACCGCCATACACTCTAATCGAAAGTTATGCTAAAAATTTTAAAAATAAGAAAATTTCTATAGGCTCTCAAAACTGTTATCAAAAAGAACAATTTTCCTCTGATACTGCAGCAGTTAGCCCTTACATGTTAAGGAGCGTTGGCGCAAAATACACTTTAGTAGGTCACTCGGATAATCGCGGGGAAGGTGATACCAATGCAATGCTAAAAGATAAAGTTAAATATGCCCTTAAAAATAATTTAAAAGTAGTCTTTTGTATTGGAGAGAATAAATCTGAAAAAAAAAATAAAAAAACATTAAATGTTCTAAAAAATCAATTGACTAAAGTTTTGGAGAAAAAATTTAATAAGAGCAATATCATTGTAGCTTATGAACCTATTTGGTCTATTGGAACTGGAAAAATTCCAACTTTATTAGAATTAGAAAAAACAACTATTTATATTAAAAAAGTGCTAAAAAATATTTTTAAAAAAAATAGTCCTGCAGTTCTATATGGAGGCTCAGTTGATGGTAGCAATGTTAAAATTTTCAAAGAAATAAAAGAAATAGATGGATTTTTGATTGGTGGAGCATCGAAATCATCTAAAAAATTTATTGATATAATAAAAAATTACTATAGATAATTCTCATGGAAAGTTTACTTACATTTGTGAATATTGCTTTAGCAATAATATTAGTGATAGTAATTTTATTGCAAAGATCTGAGGGTGGAGCTTTAGGCCTAGGTGTTTCACAAGATAATTTCACATCAGCAAGATCAGTAGGTACTTTTTTAACAAAATTTACATCTATCGTAGCTGCTTTATTCATAATCTGCAGTATAGCTATTGTTGCCATTTCTAGAGATGAGTTTCGTGAAACACAATCAGTTCTTGAAAAAGAGGAAGAAGAAAATCCAAACCTTCCACAAATACCTCAGTCTAAGTAATTAAGACTTTGTAATTCTAATTTTTTAACGTATAACATACTTCCATGGCGCGATATATATTCGTTACTGGCGGCGTGGTTTCATCTCTAGGTAAAGGATTATCTTCTGCATCTCTAGCTTACTTACTTCAATCCAGAGGGTACAAAGTAAGAATTAGAAAATTGGATCCTTATTTAAATGTTGATCCAGGAACTATGAGCCCGTTTCAACATGGTGAAGTTTTTGTTACTGATGATGGAGCTGAAACAGATTTAGATTTAGGTCATTATGAAAGATTTTCAGGCATCTCAGCAAAAAAATCTGATAATATAACTACAGGTCGAATTTACAGCGACGTATTAAAAAAAGAACGTCAGGGTAAATATCTGGGTAAAACAGTTCAAGTAATTCCACATATTACAAATAGAATTAAAGAATTTATAAAACACGATGTAGCAAAAGAGGATTTTGTTATTTGTGAAATAGGAGGGACAGTAGGGGATATTGAAAGTCTGCCTTTTTTAGAAGCTATAAGACAATTTTCTAATGAAACAGGTAGAAAAAATACATTATTCATCCATCTCACATTAGTTCCTTACATGAGAGCTTCCGATGAAATAAAAACAAAACCAACACAACATTCCGTAAAAGAATTAAGAAGCATAGGTATTCAACCAGACATAATTATTTGTAGATCAGAAAGAACTATACCACTGGATCAAAGAAAAAAAATTTCATTATTTTGCAATGTTTCTATTGATGATGTTATTGAAACTGTTGATGTTAAAACAATTTATGAGGCTCCAATAAGTTTTAATAAGGAAAAGTTAGATGAAAGAGTTTTAAAATTTTTCAAAATTAAGACTAGAAAAAAAGTAAATCTTGCCCCATGGAAAAAAATCACTCATTCAGTATTAAGAAATAAAGTTAAAGTGAACATTGCGATTATTGGTAAATACGTAGAATTAAAAGATGCATATAAATCACTAGATGAAGCTTTAACCCATGGTGGAATAGCTAATAATTTAAAAGTGAATTTAATTAGAATTGAATCTGATTATTTAAAGCCTAAGGATATTAAGGATAAATTAAAAGGCGTATCAGGTATTTTAATTCCTGGTGGATTTGGAAAAAGAGGAACTGAAGGGAAAATAGCTGCAATTACTTATTCGAGAAATAACAATATTCCTTTTCTAGGCATATGCTTTGGAATGCAGATGGCCGTAATAGAATTTGCAAGAAATAAATTAAATATAAGAAAAGCAACATCAAGTGAATTTGGTCCATCTAAAGCCTCAGTGGTTGGTTTAATGAGTGAATGGGTAAAAGATGGTAAAAAGTTTAAAGGGACCGATAAAGATCTAGGTGGCACGATGAGGTTAGGCAGTTACGAAGCGAAACTAAAAAAGGGATCATTAATAAACAAAATTTACAATTCTATTAAGATAAATGAGAGACACCGGCATAGATATGAGGTAAATATAAATTTTAAAGATAAATTTGAAAAAGAAGGTATGATATTTTCCGGTTTATCTCCAGACTCAAAATTACCAGAAATAATAGAATTGGAAAACCACCCTTGGTTTATTGGAGTTCAGTTTCATCCAGAATTTAAATCTAGACCTTTAGCTCCACATCCTTTATTCTCATCATTTATAAAAGCCGCAAAAACCAAATCGGATAAATAATGACAAATCATAAAGTAAAATGCTCTAATTTTGAAATAGCTAATGATAAACCATTTACTTTGATTGCAGGGCCTTGTCAGTTAGAAAATGAAGAACATGCTTTAAAGATTTCTTCAGAACTTAAAAAAATCACAGGTTCTCTTGGAATTAATTTAATTTATAAAACATCATTTGATAAAGCTAACAGAACAAGTCTTAAAGGTAAAAGAGGTATGGGTTTGGAAAAATCTTTACCAATATTTGACAAAATCAGAAAAGAAGTTGGATTACCTGTTCTAACTGATGTACATACTGTAGAACAATGTTCGGTAGTTGCTAAGCACGTTGACGTTTTACAAATCCCAGCATTTCTCTGCCGTCAAACAGATTTACTAATTGCTGCTGCCAAAACTGGAAAAATAATAAATGTAAAAAAAGGACAGTTTTTAGCACCTTGGGATATGGCAAATGTGATTAAAAAAATTGAAGAGTCTGGAAATAAAAATATTTTAATTACAGAAAGAGGAGCAAGTTTCGGTTATAACACTCTAGTATCCGACATGAGAGCTTTGCCAATAATGTCAAAATTTGGTTTTCCAATTGTTTTTGATGCTACACACTCGGTTCAACAGCCAGGTGGTATGGGTGAAAAAAGTGGAGGACAAAGAGAGTTTGTTCCTTATCTAGCTAGAGCTGCAATAGCTGTAGGGGTTGGAGCAATTTTTATGGAAACGCATGAAGATCCCGACAACGCGCCATCAGATGGTCCAAATATGGTGCCATTGAATGAAGTAAAAGCATTATTAAAAAAATTAACTGAAATAGATAAATTAGTTAAATAAAAGAATGGCAAAAATCAAAAGTGTTAAAGGACGACAAGTTTTTGATAGCAGAGGAAATCCTACTGTTGAAGCCGAAATCTTTTTAGATGATGGTTCTTCAGCTACTGCAATATCACCATCTGGCGCATCTACAGGTGCATTCGAAGCTCACGAGTTAAGAGATAAAGAACAAAATAAATTTTTAGGTAAAAGTGTTAATATTGCAGTTCAAAATATTAATAGTAAAATTTCAAATAAACTAAAAAAACTTGATTTCAATGAGCAAGAAAAAATCGATAAAATTTTAATAGAGTTAGATGGCAGTGAAAATAAGACTAATTTAGGCGCAAACGCAACATTGGCAGTTTCATTAGCTTATGCAAAGTGTACAGCGATCGCAAATAAACAATCACTTTATAAAAGTTTAGGTACATCTTATTCTCTACCAATTCCATTGATGAATATTATTAATGGGGGCGCACATGCTGATAATGATTTAAATATTCAAGAATTTATGATCAGGCCAGACTCTGCAAAAAATTTTACAGATGCCATAGAAAAATGTTTTCTTGTAATACAAAACTTAAAAAAATTGTTACAATCTAAAAAAATGCTAACTAATGTTGGAGATGAAGGAGGTTTTGCACCATCAATTAACTCTAATGAAGAAGCTTTAGACTTAATAGTTCAAGCTATTGAAAAATCAAAATTAAAACCAGGTAGTGATGTTGTAATTTGCTTGGATGTAGCTGCAAACGAACTAATGAATGAAAAAGGAGAATATTCAGTTCAATCATCTAACTTTCTGCCTGTAGATGATGTTGTAAGCTATTACAAAAAATTAACATCCAATTACCCGATCAAATCAATTGAAGATCCATTTGCAGAAGATGATTGGCAATCATGGAAAAAAATTACTTCTGTAATAGGAAACAATGTTCAAATTGTTGGAGATGATTTATTTGTGACGAATTCTAAAAGATTAGAAAAAGGGACAAAAGAAAAATCTGCTAATAGTATTTTAGTAAAACCTAATCAAATTGGAACTTTGACTGAAACTTTAGAAGTTATTTCAATGGCAAAAAAAGCAAATTTCAGCACTATCATCTCACACCGATCTGGAGATACAGAAGACACATTTATAGCTGATTTGGCAGTAGCCACTATGTCCTCTCAAATTAAAACAGGTTCATTGGCAAGATCTGAAAGAGTAGCTAAATATAATAGATTATTACGCGTCGAAGAAGAACTTGGCAATCAAGCCAAAATGGCTAGAATCTAGTTCATGAAGTTAATTGAAAGTTTAAAAAAAAAGAAATTTATTTTATTTAATATTTTTTTTACTCTTTATATAGGCATGAATCTAATTGGGGGTGAAAGAGGATTGATCTCTTATTTTGATAAAAAAAATACTTATAAAGAATTGATTGCAGAGGAAACAGTTTTGACTGCAAAATTGAAAGATTTGGATCATAAAATCTCATTAATAAACAAAAATGATCCAGATTATTTAGACATGCTGTATAGGCAAAAATTTAATTATGTAACTGAGGATGAGATAATTATTAAATTAAAATGAGTAAAAAACCAAGACATCCAGAAAAAGTAAACAAACCAATTAATCCAATTAAAAAAAAACCCGATTGGATAAGATCTAAAATCGTAGACACTCAAGTTTTTTTTCAAACCAAAAAGGTTGTAAATCAGAATAATCTCGTAACAGTTTGCCAGGAAGCAAATTGTCCAAATATTACTGAATGTTGGAGTAAAAAACATGCAACGTTTATGATTATGGGAGATACGTGTACAAGAGCTTGTGCATTTTGTGATGTTAAAACTGGGAAACCAAATGATCTTGATATTTTTGAGCCGCTAAAAATTTCTAATGCAGTAAAAAATTTAAATTTAAAACATGTAGTAATTACATCTGTTGATAGAGATGATCTTGAAGACGGAGGGTCAGAACATTTTTATAAAGTTGTTAAAGCTACAAGAGAAAAAAATCCTGAAACTTCTATTGAAGTTTTAACACCTGATTTTTTAAGAAAAGGTGATGCATATAAAAAAGTTTTGGAAGCAGACTTAGATGTCTTCAATCACAATATAGAAACAGTTCCTAGACTTTATACAAAAGTAAGACCTGGGGCTCGTTATTTTGCGTCGTTAGAATTACTTAAAAATGCAAAAGCATTTAATAAAAAAGTTTTTACCAAGTCGGGTATTATGGTTGGCTTAGGAGAAACAAAAGATGAAGTAATACAAGTGATGGATGACCTTAGATCGGCAGAAGTTGATTTCATTACAATAGGTCAATACTTGCAACCTTCAGTAAAACATCATCCTTTAGATCGATATTATCATCCAGATGAATTTAAAGAATTTGAGAATATTGCAAAAACAAAGGGCTTCTTACTTGTTTCTTCTTCGCCATTGACTAGATCATCATATCACGCTGATGAAGACTTTAGAAGGTTACAGGACGCAAGAAATAAAAAGCTTGAATGTCATCCGCAACACTAAAAAAAATTATTCCTTGTAAAAAAGATCAACTTGTTGAAATGGTTCTTGATATAGAAAAATACCCTGAGTTTGTTCCTTGGTGCATAGAAGGTAAGATTTTTGATAAGAATGAAAGTTCAGACTTAATAACTTTTAAAGGAGATTTGAAAGTTGGGAAAAGTCTTTTGAATGAAACTTTTTCAAGCCATGTTTCTTACCACAAAGAAACTAATAAAATTATTGTTACGAATTTAGATGGTCCTTTAAAACACTTAAAAAACGAATGGCATTTCAAAGAAATAAATAACAAAACACAATTAGAATTTTTTATTGATTTTGAATTAAAAAATCCAATATTAAATGGTATTATGAAAAAATCTTTTGAGCTTGGTTTAAATAAAATTGCTAAAGCTTTTGAAGATCGAGCAATAAGATTATACAAATAATGTTAATTATTACAGTATTATTAGTAGTGTTAATTTTAACCTTTAAGAGTTTAGCTTCTTATATTAAAAAAATTAGAACTGGAGATCCTAATGAAAGTGATATTACTTACTGGATGTTTTCATATGACTTTAAATCTCCCAATCAAGATTGGGTTCCAGAAAACAAAAACCTATTAGCAAAAAAAAGAGCTAGAAATTTCTTAGTTTTTATTCTTTATCTAAATGCATTTGGAATATTCTTATTATTGAATAGTTTTACCGCACATTTATTGAATTTTATTGTAAACCCAGAATTTAGTTATCCTGTTTAATTATTTCTCTAAATTCAGTTCTCTAATTATTTTTTTAATGAAAGTTGATAATAAAATTCTATCCTCTTCTGAGAGATAATTTTCTTTTGCATTAGCCTTTTTAATTTCCTCTTTTATTTTTATTACAACCCTTTCTCTATTATGTTTGGCGGTCAGTTCATTTAATTGTTTTTTAAAATTATTAATTCTACTTCCAATTAAAAATTCAAAAACGATTACAAATAAAATAGTAACGATAGCAGTTTTATAGATAAAAATTTTCATTTTTAATATCTTATATTATTTAGAGTTTTTAATATATATAGAATTTATAGGTATCTTGTTAACCTTTATCTCATAATAAATCTTAAATAGATTTTTTTCTAATAACCTTTTTTTATTAATTTTTACTGCATCCCACCTTGAATAACCATCAATCAAGAATTCAGCTTCACCAAAGTCTTCTGTAATTAAAATTTTTTTCTTTTCTTGATTTGATAAAAAAGATTTTGATAAATAAAGATCTCCATCACCTATAAGCCCAATAATCAATAATTTATCTTCCTCATTATTTTTCAAAATATATTTTAATGCGTGATAATTAGTAAGTCCCCAATAATCCATATCAAAATATTTATTAAAATTATTTTTAAAAAAAGAGTTGAAGTAAACATATTGAAAAGGATGGTTTTTATACATCCATAGAACAGTAGGAGTTAATATTAAAAAAACTAAAATAATAATACTTGAAATTTTTTTGATAAAAAAAATATTAAATATTCTGATTGCGTATACAGCAAAAAATATAATGGATGGATAAAGGAAAAAAAGATGTCTCCAACCCGTATATAGAGAAGAATGCATTATTACTATTACAAGAATTGGAATTATTAAGTTTAGGAAGAGCAAAACATCTACCATTTCTTTTTCGCCCCTCCATAAATCATTGTAAATTGATTTCTCATTGATGTTTAAAATCCTGAAAATCATTCTTCTAAAAAAGTATATAAATCCAATCAAAAATAAAATTAGATACGATAGTGGAGTTGAAATTCCTATCCAGATTAATGAATAATTCCAAGGTACAAATTC
>CACMQA010000008.1 GCA_902615715.1 uncultured Pelagibacteraceae bacterium
ATTTATAAAGAAAAAATTGCTTATTCAAATAGATCAAAAAAAAATTATATTAACATCACAGATTTTGACAGATTTAATTATGCTTTCTTTCCCCATAAAGGAATACATGACAATTATTATTTGAAAGATTACTACTACTCAAAAAAAATTGAAAATCTCAATTCGAAGAAAATATTACACATAGAGTGGAGCATGGGAGAAATAAATGAAATTAGTAGTGAATATTATCAGGAGGAGAAAATTAATGTAATTCAATGGAATAAATTAAAATATAAATACAACATACAAGATTATTTATTTTTTATAAATATTTTTTTATTTATTATAAAAATTTTTTTTCAATTTGGTATTAATCTTAGTCTTTTGTTGTTTCTTGAATTAATTAAAATTCATAATTCAAAACTCAAACTAAAGAAATTAAAAAATTTAAAATCAATATTTGTTGGAAATGAATTTTTATTTCCATCATATCTGAATATTGCAATTCGAAAATTAAATATTAAGATTTTTACTTTAAGAGAAAAAGCAATACTATCTTTTTATGGAAGATTAAGCGATTACACAAAGTATTTTACTGTTTGTAGGGAAAATTCACCAAATTCATTGTTTGTAGGAAATCCAAGATTGCAAAATTATTTTGAAAAAAAAGAACAATTTGAGAAAATGAGAACTTTAAATAAAGCTGACAAAATATGCTTGGTTTTAGATAATAAAAGTGATGTGGATTGGTATAAAAATGGGCGATTTTTAAGAGCTAATTGGCAACTTAATTTAAAATTTTACAACGACATAATCTCAGTTGCAGATCAAAATCCAGAGATATCATTTTTATTTAAATGTAAAAATTTGCACTGGCTAGATATTCCTGAATTTAAGAAAATAGTTGAAAAAATAAATTTAGCCAAAAATATAGATATATTGGATAACATTCAATGGGACTCAAATAAATGCCTAGGTTATTGTGATTTTGCTATTGGAAAGTACACCTCTTTAATTGAGGAGTTTGTTACTATTGGCAAACCCATTATCTTGTTTGACGATGATTTATTTCCAGCAGATTATATAGACATAAACGAGGAAATATTTGCAAAAAACTTAAGCGAATTAAAAAAAAAATTTTCTAAAATGAAAACAAATGAACAACAATATATAAATTTAGCTTATAGCTGGAAAAAGAAATTGGATGGAAAATTTGTACAAGAGAGTTTTGAAAAAGTTTTAATTAAAAATATAGATAATAATGGCAAAAGACATTAATTATATACTGAAAAAAATTTTATTGAAAAAAACAAAAAAAAAAATTAAAGATAATTTTATTTTTGTAAGATCTGGACTGTTTGACTCAATTGATATTTTAAATACAATTTCTGAAATTGAGAGTAAATTTAAGATAAAATTTTCAGAAAAAGATTTATCTAATATAAAGAATTTCGATATAAAAAAAATAACTCAATTAATTAAAAAAAAACTGTGACATCAAATATTTATAAACTTTTAGAGAAAAAAATTACATCATTTGAAAATTGTAACGATAAAACTGCAATAATATTTGAGAATAAAAAGATCTCATTTAAAAACTTAATTTTAAATATTGAAAGATTTTCCAATTGTTTGCTTAAAGAAAAAAATAATTTGAAAAAACCAATTATAGTAGCATTAGAGAACTCCGAAAATTATATTTATTTACTTTTTGCAGCATCTAAATTAAATTTAACTCTTTTGCTGATCAATCCAGACTCATCACCTGAAGAAATTGATAATATAGAAATAAAATCAAAATTGATGTTTTTTGATAAGAAGAACATTTCTAATATAAAAAGAAATATAAAAAAAAAAATTAAGATTATACCGATAGAGACATTTTCTAAGAAATCCATTCAAATTAAAAACAAAATCAATAAATTTAAATCAAAAAAATTTATAATTAACTTCTCTTCTGGTTCAACAGGAAAACCAAAAAAGATTATTTACACACAAAATCTTAAAATAAGTAGAGCGCTGCAGTTGCGAGAAAGCTTTAATATAAATAAACAAGACATATTTATCAACTACGCTCCTATCTATCATTCATTAGGTCAAAGATTAATTTTTAGTTCATTGTTATTTCTAAACACTATAGTATTAATGAGAAAATTTAATTTTAGTGAATGGGAGAATAGCATTTATAAAACTAAAGCTAATATTTTATTTCCAATTTCCTCTCATTTAAACCTTTTAGTTAAATCACTAAAAAAAAATAAAAATAAATATAAACATATAAAAAAAATAATTGCTTCGTCGAGTCAGGTTTCTCAAAAAACAAAGCAAACTTTAGTAAAACAATATAGTAAAATATTTTTTGAAACCTACGGTGCTGCTGAAATCGCATTTGTCTCAATACTTAAACCTAAAGATCATATTTCCAAAAAAAATTCTGTTGGAAAAGTTTCTAAAGGGGTAGATGTAAAGATTATTAAAAAAGACAAGAAAGATTACGGTGAAATTTGCTGTAACTCGAAATTTTTGAGTTATTTCTCAAACAAGGAAAAAAAAAATAAAAATATCTTCATCAAAGAAAAATATTTCAGGACAGGTGATCTTGGTTATATTGATAAAGACGACTACCTTTATTATGTTGCTAGACAAAAAGATATCATTATAAAATCAGGAATAAATATTGTTCCAAAAAAAATTGAGGACGCAATTTTAGCAGAAAGTTTAATTGAAAATTGTACTGTTATTGGAGTGAAAGATGAAATATTTGGTGAAACACCTTTGGCGATATGTTCATTAAAAAATAATAATGAGAAAAATAGAAATACTTTTGAATTAAAGCTTAGAAAGAAATTATCAAAGACATCACATCCATCAAAGATAATCTATACAAATTCATTAAAATTTTTACCAAGCGGAAAAATTAATAAAGTTTATTATAGAGAGAAATATAAAAAACTTATTTTTAATAAAGGAAAATTAAACCTCTTTGTTTGATGATATTAATTAGAACAAACCTCAATAAATCAATAGGATTAGGACATTACTACCGGATGTTAAGATTGGCTAAAGAGCTGGTTTTGCTTAATAAAAAAGTACTATTTGTAATTGATAAACCAAATAAAGAGTTTGAAAGCACCCAATATCATCATGAATACTTATATAATAGTTCTTCCTATAAAAACGATAAAGATGACTCAAACAAAGTTAAAAACATAATAAAAAAATTTAAAATAAATACCGTTATTGTAGACGACTATCGTTTAACGAATAGGTGGGAAAAAAATATAAAATCAAAAAAAATAAAGTTAGTTGTAGTCGATGATCTTATTTTTAAAAAACATATATGTGACTATTATATTAATTATAAGCTATTATCAGATGAACAAAAAAATCAAATTAAAAAAAGACTAAATAAAAACACAAAGTTACTCTTAGGCCCAAAATATTCAATTCTTAACAAAAATTTGAGGCCATTAAAAAAATTTAAAACTTTAAATATTACTTTTTATGCAGGAGGAGGAGGCGATCCTGGAATTTTTTTAAACATTATTGAAAAACTGTGTAAATTAAAAAAAATTAAAATAAATCTTATTGTCTCTCTAAATAAATCGAAAATAGAAAATTTTAAAAATTTAAAAAAAAAATTTAAAAACTTTAATATTTTTTTTAAAGATAAATATGATAAAATTATTTCTCAAACTCAGATTTATATAGGATGTCAAGGTAACGCTATTTACGATAATTCGAAAAATAAAATAGTTTCTATTTTTTACTCTAATTCTTCTAACCAATATAACGAATATCAAAAATTAAATTTACTAGGTCACCATTTCCTCATAAATAAAAAAGATTTTAAAAATTCTATCAATCTCGTTAAATTAATAAACAAAATTGCGAAAAATTTTAGAGTTATTAAAAGTGAAATTTTTTCAAGTAATAAAAAAATTGACAATTTTGGATCAAAAAGAATTGCTCAAAATATATCAAATATTAAAGAGGTCAAATATAAAGATAAAAAAATTAATTTTGATAAAAAATTTTCAATTAATAAAGTTAAAATTAGCGATATGAATGATTTTCTTCAAAGCAGAAATCAGAAAATAAATACAAAAAGAATGATCAATAGGAAAAAAATAAATGTTGTTGATCATTATAACTGGTGGTTAAGTGAAGAGTTTGGGTCCAGAGATACTTACAAAGTTAAATCTGGTAATAAAACAATTCTATATATTTGGCACAAGAATATTTTTATAAATAAAAAAAATTATTATGTTGGGGGATGGTTTATATCTGATAAGACTTGTAAAATAAGCGATGTTTACGCTGCATTAAAATGGCAATTAAAAACAACTTACTCAAAAAATAAAAAATGGATTGCTGTTATTAATTTTAATAATAAAGTAGTTTTAAAACTTAACAAAGTCTTAGGGTTTTCAAAAAAATTTAATTTATCATCTGATTACTTGAACAGTAGATTATTTTTTAAAGTTTCACCAAAAAAATTTTCTTACCAAATATACTCTAATTAAATTTTTTTTTTGTTGAAATAAATAAGTTTTTATTAAAATAAAAAAAGTTAATATTGCTTTTTCTTGAGCACCTCTCATCAGAAAGTTTGTCTCCAATCATGAAACTTTTTTTTAAATCTATATTCCACTTTTTTTTAATACTTTCTAACATTAAATTTCCTGGTTTTCTATAAAGAGAAATTTTCTTATATCTTTTGATTTTTGCTTTCGGATGAAAAGGTGAAAATTTAATATCATTTATGTAAATTTTATTTTTTATCAAATAAGATTTTATTAAACGATGCAGTTTAAGAAAATCTTTTTCAGTAAATATTTTTTTCCCTATTCCTGCTTGATTAGTAATTATAAAAAGATAAAAATTGTCTGTACATTTTTTTAGAAATTTTAATGTTTTTGGAAAGAATTCGAAATCCCTAATTTTGAAAATATACTTTCCTTCAGTAAATTTATTTAAAGTACCATCTCTATCGAGAAATATTGCAGGTTTTTTAAAATATTTTGGAAGTATTTTTCTTGAAAGTTTAAGTGATTTTGGAGTACCGATGTCTATAAAAAATTTATTATGAACCTCTCCAATGGCTTTTTTTTCATTAATTAATTTAGGAATTATTTCATTTTCTAAAGAAGAATTTTTTTTGTTAATATAATTAAATATTTTCTTTTCAACTAAATAAACTCCTGCGTTTATAAGATTGGATTTATTTTTGTAAATAATCTTATTTTTATTCAAACCTAAATTATTTAAATTTGTATTATGAGATTTATAATTACTTTTTGTTAAACCTATAAGAATTTCATTTTTTTTTAAATTTTTTTTGCTAAATTCACCTAAATTAATATCAAAAACTGTATCTCCATTCAGCACTAAAAATTTTCTTGAAATTTTATTTTTAATTTGCGTAAGTGAGCCTGCTGTTCCTAGTTGTCTTTTCTCAATTATACACTCTATGGGAACAAGATTAATTCTTTTTCCGTGAAAACGATTATAAATTTTTTTACCTTTATACCCCGCGAGAAGATAAATTTTATTTAAATTATACTTACAAATATTATTTAATAAATAATCTAAGAATGTTCTATTCTTGTCAATTTTTATGAGGGGTTTAGGTAAATTGTTCAATTTCTTTTTTATCCTACTTCCTTTACCTCCTGCTAAAATTACTACATCAATTTTTTGACTGTCACCGTAATCGGAAATCTTCATTATCTTTTAGTATATTCTTCAAGAAGACCGCAATAAATTTGTCCTAAATGTAACTCGATTACTTGAATAGTAGAGGCAACTTTAGAGTTTAATGTAATTGGATATCGGGTAAATTTTTTAAGTTTCCCCCCTTTGTTTCCTGAAAAACAAAAAGTGATGATACCTTTTTTTTTACATAGCTTAGCTGCCTCTATTAAATTTTGACTATTGCCGGAAGTTGTTAAGGCAATGGCAATATCTCCTCGATGACCAAGTGCTTCTATTTGTCGTGAAAAAATAAACTTAAAATTAAAATCGTTCGAAATTGCTGTTATAGCAGAATTATCTGCTGTGAGAGCAATAGCTGGTATTGCTCTTCTATTTTTCTTATATCTGACAACTAATTCTGTCGCTAAATGTTGGGAGTCAGATGCGCTACCTCCATTACCATAAAAAATTATTTTTTTTTTGTTTTTTAAAGCATTTATTGAATATTCATATAATTTTGAAAAGTTCATAATAGTTTCTGCTCCTAAAAAATTAAGTGCTTTGAAAAGTTGACTATTCTCAGTTTGTATTAATTTTTCTATTCTCGTTTTCATATTTCAAAAAAAATGGTCAGCGCCTACATTTCCTTGTTTAGAAGACTCCAAATAATAACCTTGAATGAAAGGGTTGTCACTTTTAAACGTGACCCATCCACTTCTATTTTTTAAAAAATTTTTAATTTTTTTATTTTTATTAAGATCAAAAAAGTAGCTTCCGTTATCATTAAGCTTTAAATTTTTACTTATACTTTTTTTATCTTGTTCTCTCCATACATTCATCATAATATTTGCTGGTCTAAAAGTTTTTTTTAAAAAACTAGTATTATAAATAATAAAACTTGAGTTTTTTTTATTCAATAAAGGTGTCCAACAAAACCTAGTTTTTTTTGAAAGATTATTTTTATTTACTAATTGTGCATTAAAACAAACGTTACTTGCCAGAGCATTTGGATTATTTTTAGCTTTTATATTCAAACCAAATTTTAAGCGAGAAGGGAAAGGCTTTCCAGAAAAATTTATTTTTGCCAAACAATATTTTTCTTTGATTTTTTTTAAATGTATATTTTTAATTTGATTATTTAAATTAATAAAATTAACATCATTTCTTTTTAATCTTATAAATTTATTTTTAGAATAGATTTTTTTACCTTCAGGGGAAAAAAACTCTATACCTATATCAAATTTCGTTGAGCAGTATATTGGATACAAACTAATTTCAGTCAAAAACTTATTTTTAAAAATTGGTACTGTTAAAGTTGCGTCATGAAATTTTTTCTTATCCTCATTAATTGAGAATTCTTTAATTTGTTTCGTATCATAATAAGAATGCGTAATAGAAAATTTATTTTGAGTATCATTGCAGTTTCCAGATAAAAACCTCGGGTAGAATCCTGATAAATTATGTTTAATTATAGCGGTTCCCTTTTGTCCTTCTAAGAATTGTTTTTGGTTAGAGTCCATTAAGCTAATAAATTTAGTTTCGTAAGGTTTTATATTTTTTAAATTTATTAATTTAGTAAAGGATTGATTTTTAAAATTTATGATTTTTACTTGAAGTTTTTGATTTAATAATTTTCTCTTACCATTAACAAAAGAAATAAAAGGGTAAAAGTTTTTATTAGGCAAAATATCAAAACCAGCTTCAGGAACTTTAAATTTTGAATTATTTTTTTCATCTTCACTATTGTTGTAAACTCTACCTACAGTATGAACAAATGATGATCCTTGTTTATAATCAAGACTTATTACGCACGCCGGAAATGGAAAAATTAAATCATTTTTTGAAAAAAACTCTAATTCGATTGAACCAAAAAAATTATCTTTTAATGTATTAAGAAGTAACTGTTTAATTGATATTGAATAAGATTTTGTCTCTGTGAGTATCTGGGTTTTTTCTTTCAATATTTTTCCCATTTTATCTCTTAGTTTGTAAGAAAATTTTATATAAGGAAGGTTTTTTTTAAGCATCCAATAACCTAAAAATAAAATTCTTGTATCTAAATCCTTATTAGTAAAACAAGGAAAAATAGCTGAAGCTCTTAAAACTTTTGATCTTTTTTCATTCAATTTTTTTATAGTTGAAATAGATCTAAGATGTTCTTTATAATTTTTCATTTTTGTGCCTATATTAGTTGAAGAAATTCTTAAAAAAAAGAGGCCCAATATATTTTTCAAATATATTTGGACTTATATGTATCTTATCATTAATAAATGACTTTTCTATGCCAATGGAGTCAACGACTATTTCAAAGGATGGAAAATAAAAGACATTTTTATTATCAATAAAATTCTCAATAGATGATCTTAATAGTGATTTGCTATATCTATTTGCAACAACAACATCATTTTCAGAAAATGTGAAAGCCATGGGTATTGGTGAGACAGTAAATATAATTTTTTTATTAAGATCCTTAACAAGAATATTTATCATATTTTTTAAACAATCAACCACTTCAGTATAATTTAATCTTTTAAAGTAAGCTTTATCATCAATTGATTTTTTTTTTAAAGCCTCACCATGAAAAGCGTGCCAAGCTATTCCATTTTTTTTATCTATCCAACTTTCGATTAATCCAAGTGTAATAATTATTGCATCTGAATTTTTAATACTATTTTTTAGAATTGTAAGATTTTCATTTACTTTTTTTAAACTTAAATCATAATCATCAAAATCATGTTTAATTTTTGCATGTAAATTTATTAATTTATATTTACCAATTTCTTTGAATTGAACTGAAGATTCATAATGATTTCCTTGTAACTTTTTTGGTACTTTAATAAATGTCTCAGGACTAAAATCTATTTTTTTTATTTCAAGAACATGTTGGATAATTTGTGAAAAATTTAATGGATTAAAAAAAGAACCCCAAGGAAATGTAACATGTTTCTTATCCTTAATTATTTCTACCTTACCAATATTAATTTTCCTTTCATTTAATTCCCATCCTATTCTATCAGCAAAGCAACTACCTAATGAGCAAATTTTAGAATTATTATTTAAAATTTTGAATTCTTTCACACTTGGCAAGTATACATCCTTGGAACGCCCAACTTTTGACCATCTATTGTTTAAAATCATAAATAAATATAGAATTTGTTATTAAAGCTTTTAATATTTATATACTAACTAGTATAAAAATGAAAAAAAATATTTGTATCATACCTGCACGATCTGGAAGCAAACGTATAAAAAATAAAAATATCCTTAATTTCTTTGGTAAACCTGTTATTTACTATCCAATTAAGGAAGCTATAAAATCAAAATTGTTTGACAAAATAATTGTATCAACTGACTCTAAAAAAATTTCCAAATTATCTCAAAAATATGGTGCTCAAGTACCTTCCTTAAGACCAAAAAGTTTATCTTCATCAACATCGACAATAAATGAAGTAATGAAATTTTGTGTGAAGAAATACGAACTTAAAAAATATGAATTTCTTTTTTGCATTTTCCCGTTTAGTCCTCTTTTAACATCATTAGATTTAATTAACGCAAAAAAGATGATAAAAAAAAATAAAGCCCCTCATTTAATTTCGGTAAAAAGGCAAAACCCTCTTAAACAAAAGATTTTCATAAAAAAAAATAAAGTAATTAAACAAGCAAATTTTAAAATAAAGAAAATTTATAAAACAAATAATATTTTTGTTGATAATGGGAATTTTTTTATTTTAAATATTCAAGAATACATCAAAGCTTATAAGTCGGATTATCCTAATACAATTGGTTTTGAGATGATTAATAAAGATGCTTTAGACGTAAATAACCTCTTAGATCTCGATAACACTAAAAAATTGTTTAAAAAATTAAAAATTTAGTAAATTTATTAATATTTTACCTAATTTGAAAAGAGAATAATCTTTCAAATTTTGTTAAATTGTGTAGTATGTTCAATTATTGAACAACAATGAATAAAAAAGCTTTTATTAAGTATCTGCTTAGCCAATTCAAACTTATTAAAAAAAAAAATAAGGTTAAAAAAATTGCTTTACATGAACCTAGTTTTTCTAAATTTGATGAAATTAATTTAAAAAAATGCATTAAAACTACTTTTGTATCAACATTTGGTTATTTTAATGAGGAGTTGGTAAAGAGGTTAAAAATCATAACTAAATCCAGATTTGTTTTACCAATAATAAACGGCACAAGCGCCTTACATTTGTCATTGTTAGCTTTAGGAATAAGACAAAACACAGAAGTTCTTATGCCAAGTTTGAATTTTATAGCATCACCAAATTCAACTTTATACATTAATGCTATACCTCATTTTGTAGATGTTGAAGAAGAGTCATTTGGTATTGATCCACAAAAATTAAAAGATTACTTAAGCAAAGTTTCAATTATAAGAAACAACAAGTGTATTAACAAAAAAACTAATAGAGTAATTTCAGCTATTATAGTTGTTCACGTTTTTGGATTTGCATCTAAAATTGAAGAGTTAAAGAAGATTGCGAATAAATATAAAATTAAATTAATTGAAGATGCAAGTGAAGCTTTAGGCTCAATTTATAAAAATAAAGCACTTGGAACTTTTGGTGATATTGGAACAATTAGCTTTAATGGAAATAAAATTGTTACAACTGGGGGTGGTGGAGCAATTTTAACAAATTCAAAAAAGATCTATAATGAAATTCTTAAAATTTACAATACTGGAAAAAAATCACACAGATGGGACTTAATCTATGAAAGAAAAGCTTACAATTACAAAATGCCAAACATAAATGCCGCCTTAGGTTGTTCACAATTATCAAACTTAAATTTAAGGGTTAATAAAAAAAGAAAAATTTTTTTAAGATATAAAAAAATATTTAAAAACTTTGAAAAATTAATTGAAATTAAATGTGAACCAAAAAATTGTAAAAGCAATTATTGGTTAAACACGATCTTGCTTAAGAAGGCAGATTTGAAATTTAGAAATAACATTATAAAAAAATTAAATGATATTAAAGTTTTTGCGAGGCCGGTTTGGCGATTAAACCATAGACTAAAATATTTATCAAAATACCCAAAAATGAATTTAGATAAATCTATTAATTTAGAAAAAAGAATTATTAATATCCCAAGTAGTTCTCATCTGAAAATTTAAATTATGAAAAAAATTAAAGTTTTAGTAATAGGTTCCGGTGGTCATGCAAAGTCCTGCATTGAAGTAATTGAAAGAGTGAAAAAATTTAAGATTATTGGCTTAATTGATAAAAAAGTAAATAAGAGAATTGGAAAATATAAAGTTTTATTTAACGATAAAGATGTTAAAAAAATAAAAAAAAGCTCCACAAATTTAGTTTTGGGAATAGGAAGTGTAAACAATTTAAAAAAGAGAAATATTATTTTTCAAAGATTTAAAAAATTAGGGTTTAAATTTCCCAAAGTAATTTCCAATAATTCAACTGTTTCTAAAAATACAACTATTGGAGAAGGTACAATCGTATTTAATCATGTTCTTATTAATACTGGAAGTATGATTGGTAAAAACTGTATAATAAATAATAAATCTTTAATTGAACATGACGCTATCATTGAAGATCATGTTCATATTTCTACATGTGTAACAATTAATGGAAATTGTAAAATTGGACAAAATTCATTTATTGGAAGCAGAGCAGTTTTAAAAAATGATATTACTATTAAAAAAGATTCATTTGTTAAAATGGGATCAATAATCAAAAAAAACTTATGAAACAAACAAAAATCATAGCTGAAATTGGCGTAAATCATAACGGTCGAATTTCAACAGCTAAAAAATTAATAGATAAAGCTAAAATTTGTGGAGCTGATTACGTAAAATTTCAAATATATAAAGCAGAGGAAATGGCTGTAAAAAAATTGACTAAAGCGCCATATCAATCTCGAAGTTATCTTAGAAAGAAAGAAAATCAGTTTCAAATGTTAAAAAAATATGAGCTTAGTTTCAAAGAACATCTGAAGATTTATAATTACTGCAAAAGGAAAAAAGTAAAGTATCTTGCAAGTGTATTTGATCAACAAAGTTTGAAATTCTATGAAAAACTAAATTTTGATTACTACAAAATCCCGTCGTCCGAACTTTCCAATTACCCACTGTTAAAAAATTTTTCAAAACTAAATAAAAAAATTATTTTATCAACTGGAATGTCTGAAAAAAAGGAGATCACTGGGACTTTGAAATTACTTTTAAAAATAGGATTTAAAAAAAAAAATATAGTTTTATTGCACTGTAATAGCTCATATCCCACACCCTTAAATGAAATAAATTTAAAAAAAATGATTAGCTTAAAAAACTTCTTTAAAACAGCTATAGGATATTCTGATCATACAAAAGGTTTTGAAAGTGCAATTGTAGCAGCAACAATGGGTGCAACTATAATTGAAAAACACGTAACAATTAATAAAAATATGAAAGGCCCAGACCACTCTGCAAGCTTGGAATTTAATGAATTAGAGAGAATGATAAATTTTGTTCGTAATCTGAGCAAAGTTTTGGGAAATGGAAAAATTGAAATGTCAAAATCTGAAAAAGAAAATATTTTAAAAGCTAAAAAGTTTTTAATTGCAAAAGAGGCAATCAAAAAAGGACAAAAATTTTCAGAAACTAATTTAACTTCAAAAAGAATAGGAAAAAAGGGGATTGAGGCTAATAAATTTTTAACATTAATAGGAAAAGCGGCAAAGAAAAATTTTTATAAAAATGAAATCATTAAAATATAAAAAAATAGTTTTTTTTTCAGGAAGTAGAGCAGAACTAGACTTAACCACTCCAGTGGTAAAATATCTCAAAATTAAAAATAAAAAAAAATTTAAGATATTTTTTATACTTTCTGGAACCCATTTATCTAAATATTACGGAAATAGCGAAAAATTAATTAAAAATGATTTAACAATTTATAAAAAAATTAAATTAAATTTGAAAGATAGCTCAATTAACGGAATTACTTTGACCTTTGAAAGATTATTTTCAAAATTTAGAAAAATTTTAACAAAATTGAAACCTGATTTAGTATTTTTAGTGGGCGATCGATATGAAACTTTATGTTTATCATTAGTATCAAAACTTTTAAATATTAAAATTTTACATTTACATGGAGGTGAAAAAACAGAGGGCTCAACCGATGATGTTTGGAGACATGTAATAAGCAAGCTTTCTGATTTTCATTCTGTTATTTCTCCCAATTATAAAAAAAGGCTAATTCAACTAGGTGAGCAACCAAAAAATATTTTTAATTTTGGTTCTATAGGAAGTGATAATATTAAAAAAAGTTTTAAAGAAAATAAAAAAATTTTTGAAAAATCAAAATATTTATCATTTGATAAAAAGTTACTTATTACCTACAATTCTTTATCAAATAATATTAAAGAAGGCAGAAGGGAATTAAAAAATATACTTTCTTCTCTGAGTTCTTTTAAAAAATTTGGTATATTTTTCACATTACCTAATCACGATTTGGATGCGAATTTCTTAAAAGAAAAAATTAAAGAATTTTGTCATAAGAATGCTAACGCTTTTTATGCTGACTATTTAGGTAAAGAAAGATTTATTTATTATCTTAAGCAAAGCGATTTGTTTATTGGTAATTCCTCAAGCGGAATAATAGAAGCCCCAATTGCAAGAGTACCAACTTTGAATATTGGGTATAGGCAAAAAGGAAGAGTTTTTGCACCTAGTATATTTGGATGCTCAAATAATAAAAAGGCAATTGTCAAAAAAATTAATTTTATATTAAAGTTAAAACAAAAAAAAAAAATTATATATAGAGATATATTTTATAAAAAAAATACAATACAAAAAATTACTAACCTAATATCCAAAATATTAAACAATAAGATATTATCTAATAAAAAATTTTACGATCTTAAAATTTAAATTTTATGAAATATTTGAATAAAAAAAAAATAAGCTGTTTTTTTATTAAGCCAAATGCTAAAGTAAAAGACGTTATTAAGAATCTAACAAAATCTAATTTACAAATTGCCTTAGTTATCAAAGAAAAAGATAAGCTCGTAGGAACAATTACTGATGGTGATATACGTAGAGGATTTTTGTCAGGACTAAAAATTAACAATTCAATAAAAAAGATAATAAACAGAAAACCTATTTACTCTTTCGATAAACAATCAAAAGAACTTATACAATTTACAATGCAAAATGATGTGATTCAACAAATGCCAGTGGTGGATAAAAGTTTAAGAATAAAAGGATTATACATTCTTCAAGATTATGTCAAAAATTCTAAAATCGATAATCCAATTTTAATTTTAGCCGGCGGAAGAGGTAAAAGGATGATGCCATATACAAAAAAAGTTCCAAAACCAATGTTAAAATTAAATGGAAAACCAATACTAGAGCACATTATTACGGGACTTAAAAATCAAGGGTTTTATAATATTTATATTTCAACAAATTATCTCGCAAATAAAATTGAAAATTATTTCAAGGATGGAAATAGTTTTGGGGTAAAGATAAAATATTTAAAAGAAACTAAACCTTTAGGTACTGGTGGGCCTTTGGGAAATTTAAAAAAATTTATTAAATCGTCAGAGGATATTTTTATCATTAATGGCGATATTCTTTCTAATTTAGATTTAAAACAAATGCTAAACTATCACAAAAAGAATAATTCTGATGCGACGATGGCATCAATCATATTCGAGATGAAAAACCCTTACGGTGTAATTAAAACTAAATTGGATAAGATTACTGGCTTCAAAGAGAAACCTATAAGTCAGACTCATATCAATGCAGGAATATATATTTTAAAAAGCAAACTTTTTAAATATGTTAAAAATAATCAAAAAATACACATAACAAGTCTTTTTAACGTTTTTATTAAAAAAAAACATAAAACCTATGTTTACCCTATACACGAATTTTGGAATGAAATAGGTGATAAGGCTAAATACGAAAAATTAGTCAATAATTGATATGAAAATAATGATCATTATTCCTGCAAGAAAAAATTCAAAAAGACTAAAAAATAAAAATTTACAGAAGTTAGGAAATTATTCCTTAATAGAAAATACAATCAATTTTGCTAAAAAAAATTTTAAAAATTTTACAACTTTAGTCTCAACGGACTCAAAAAAAATGAGATCATTGAGTTTAAGACAAAATATTTTATGTCCTTGGTTAAGACCTAAAAAACTTAGTGGAGATAAGTCGTCTTCAATTTCAGTATTAAAACATGCTTTGAGTTGGAGTGAAAATAAATTTAACACTTATGATGCAGTGTTGCTGTTACAACCAACAACGCCATTTAGAAAATACAAAGATATAAAATTTTGTATAAACAAATTTTATAGTTTTAAAAACTTTAAAAATATATCAATTATTTCAGTCAAAAGTAAAAATAAAAATTTTAAAAAACAAAAAATCTTTAATTTAGAAAAAAATAAAGAATTTTCGCCCAATGGTTCATTTTATTTGATAGGAGTTAATAAAATTAAGAAAAATCAAATAATTGGAAAAAAAAATACATTTGGCTATTTGATAAAATCTAAAAAATATAATTTAGATATTGATAAAATTGAGGATTTAAATCAAGCAAGAAGATATTTATAAATTTATGAACAACAATTTTATCAGAATTATTCCAAAATTAGACATTAAAAATAATCTTCTAATTAAAGGTATAAATTTAGAAGGTCTTAGAGTGCTAGGTGAACCTTATGATTTTGCTAAAAGATATTATGAGATGGGGGCTGATGAAATACTTTACATTGATAATGTAGCAACACTATATGGAACGAATGAACTATCAAAATTTATATCTTTGACGGCAAAAAATATTTTTATTCCACTAGGAGTTGGTGGAGGATTAAGAACATTCAAGGATATCGAAAAAGTTTTAACAAAGGGCGCAGATAAAGTTTGTATTAACTCGGCAGTAATAGAGAATAAAAAATTTTTAATTAATGCGGCAAAAAAATTTGGTTCCTCTAATATCACAATAATAATCGAAGTACTTAAGTTAAAAAATAAATATGTGCTCACTAAATCTAATGGAAGAGATATTATAAAGATCGACCCTGTTGCTTGGGCTAAACAAGTGGAAGATCTTGGAGCTGGAGAAATTTTACTTACTTCAGTTCATAAAGAGGGTTTAAAAAATGGATTTGATATAGAAATTACAAAAAAAATTTCTAAAGCAGTTTCCATTCCGGTGATTTCGCATGGAGGCGCCGGGTCATTTAAAGACATATTAGATGTAATAAAAAAAACAAATATCAGTGGAGTATCGATATCGAGTTTATTTCACTATAATTCCATCAATAACAAAAAAAAACTTTCTACAAAACTAGGTAATTTAGATTTTATAAAAAAACAAAAAAAAAAGAAAAATAATTTGAACATAATTAATGAATTAAAAAAATTTCTAAAAAAAAATGGTGTAAATTTGAGATATGAGAAAAATTAAAGCAAAAATAATTAATTTAGAATGTAATAATATTTTTAGCTTAAGTGAAGCTTGTAAGAAAGCAGGGTATAAAACTTCAATAATAAATAGTTACAATAAAAAAGAGTCTGACAATACTGATATTTTATTTCTACCAGGAGTTGGTGCATTTAATCAAGCCATGAAGGTAATAAAAAAAAAAAACCTAGATGAATTAATATACAAACATGTATTGAAGAAAAGAACGCTTGTTGGGATATGTTTGGGTATGCAATTGTTATTCTCAACCAGCACTGAATTTAAATTATCTAAAGGGTTAGAGCTTATTAAAGGCGAAGTTAAGAAAATTAAAAAAGAAAAAGATATTCATTTCCCTCATATAGGATGGAGAAAAATTAATACAGAAAACAATTCTTCTTTTTGGAAAACCACAAATAAAAATTTTTTCTATTTTATACATTCATATTATTGTAATCCAAAAAATAGAAACTTAGTAACCAGCAATGTAAATTATGGAAGTCAAAAAATTTGTAGCTCAATACAAAGTTCAAATATAATAGGAACACAATTTCATCCAGAAAAAAGTGGATCAGAGGGAATAAAATTTTTAAAAAAATTAAAAAGATTTGTATGAAAAAATTAAAGACTCTTTACGGATTACCTAGAAAAATATTATTTTGTAAGAAAACTCTTATGTCTAACCAAAGACCAACTTCAGAGCAAGAATTTACGCATAATATTAAAACAAGAAAAAAGACAATTTTTTTTGATAAGAATAACGTTAGTGATGCATGGAAGTTTTCTCGAAAAAAAAAATTAATAAACTATTTTAAAAGAGAGAAAGAACTTATTAAATTGCTAGATTTTCATAGAGGTAAATATGGTAGATATGACTGTATAGTTCCAGGAAGTGGAGGAAAAGATAGCTGCTATGCTTCCCATATTTTAAAATATAAATATGGGATGAACCCACTAACAGTTACCTGGCCCCCAGTTTTGTATACGGACTATGGTAAAGAAAATTTTAAAAATTGGTTATTTACTGGAAAGTTAAAAAATATTTCGGCTAAATGGGATAAAGATTTGATGAGATTACTAACAATTTTGAGTGTAAAAAATTTATTACATCCTTTTCAAACTTTTATATTAGGTCAAAAAAATTTTGCAGTGAAGGTTGCATTAAAACATAAAATTCCCCTAATTTTTTATGGTGAGAATGAAGCAGAACATGGTAACAAAATAGCGGATAATAAATCTTCACTAAGAGACAGCTCCTATCACACTTATAAAAATATTAAAAACATTTATTTAGGTGGTGTTAAATATGATGACTTGATTAAAAAATATAAGGTTTCAAAAAAAAAACTAGACTATTTTTTGCCCGCGAGTCACTCAGAATTTGAAAAAAATAACGTAGAGGTGCATTACCTTGGATATTATTTAAAATGGACACCTCAAGAAACATTTTATTACTCAGTAGAAAATTGTGGTTTTCGTCCCAGGCCGTTTAGGACTGCAGGCACTTACAGTAAATATAATAGCATTGATGATAAAATTGATGATTTACATTACTACACAACATTCATTAAATTTGGCATTGGCAGAGCAACATACGACGTCAGTCAAGAAATAAGAAATGATCATTTATCAATTGAGGAAGGAAAAAAATTAATAAAAAAATATGATGGTGAATTTCCAGAAGTGTATATTAAAGATATATGTGATTATCTAAAAATGTCTAAATATTCTCTAATAAAACATTTTGATAAATTTAGATCCCCACACATTTGGAAAAAAATTAAAAATAGATGGTATTTAAGACATACATGCAATAAGGATGGCACAGATGACTAAAAATGTAAAAAATGTCTATTTCGTTCATGCGGTTGACACAGAGGGACCTTTGTATGAAAGTTTAGGAGCTAAGTTTGAAAGACTTAAAGAAAATTTCAATTTGAAATTTAAGAATAAATCTTCAAAAACCTTAAAACTTCTTAAGCAAAAAAAAATTAATTTAAAAGGAAAAGAAGATGACGTTGCTAAAATGTTAAGTGGGCATTTGATCAATTACAATGAAAATTGGGAACAAATGAAATTAATGTATAAAAGAATTTTTAGTTCTAGCTTCCGAAGTAAAAATTCTGACAGTGCCGGTAATCCATGGGTTTTTAGCTGGCATTGCTTAGATCACGTAGGATATAAAACGAATCCTAGGAAAAGAGAATTGGGGTATCATAAAATATTTGATGTTTATGAGAGAATTTTAAGAAAAAACGAAAAAATTAAAGATAAGATGTTTTGGCATTTTCACCCAATGTCAACTTACAAAGAGGCTCATAGATGTGCCACATCATATGTGAATTCACCAGAACTTTACCAAATTTTATGTAGAAAAATTCTTGAAAGAAATTTTTTTCCATCCTGTTTTAGGGCAGGATTTCAGTCAGAAAGACCAGATAGCAATAATTTTTTAGAACAATGGATACCTTTTGATATATCAAATATGTCTTATGAAAATACTAAAGATACCGATGCAACAAATGACTTTAAGCTTGGCCGGTCTGGTGACTGGAGAAGAGCTACAAAAAAATGGGAAGTTTACAATCCTTCGTATGACGACTATCAAATAAAAGGAAAATGTAGAAGATATATAGGCAGAGCTCTGAATGTTTTAAATAGAATAGCAAGCGTAAATAAATTTGAAATAGAAAAAGCGTTCAAACAAGCTAAAAACGGGCAAACAGCCTTGGTTGGTTTTGCAAGTCATGATTTTAGGGATTTAGAATATGAGGTAGACTACTTGAGAGAATTAATACATAAAGTTTCAAGAAAATTTAAGGGTGTTAAGTTTTATTATGTCGATACATTAACAGCCTTTAGAAAAACTATTTGGAATAAAATAGAGGAAAAAAACAGTATAAAATTTGATGTAAAATTTACTAACAAAAAAAATGATATACCATATATAACTGTTAAACTTAAAAGAGGTAAAACATTCGGACCTCAACCTTTTTTAGCAATTCAAACAAAAAGAGGCAGATTTATCCATGATAATTTTGATTTTGATATTAAAAAAAATATATGGCACTACGCATTTTATCAAGATACTTTGCCAATAAAAGATATAAAAAATATAGGTATTGCTTCAAATGATAAATTTGGAAATACATGTATAAAAAGATTTAATTTTAAAAAGAAAGGAAAGATAAGTTTCTTTTAAGATGATTAATAATAAAACAATTTTAATTACTGGTGGAACAGGGTCTTTTGGAAGTAAATTTGCAAAGTTACTCTTGAAAAAATATAGTTTAAAGAAAATTATAATTTTTAGCAGGGATGAATTGAAACAATCTGAACTAAAGCCACAGCTCGAAAGTATTAATAAAAAAACATTGGTAAGATTTTTTATAGGTGATGTGAGAGATAAGGAGCGACTAAATTTAGCATTTAATGGAGTAGATATAGTTTTTCACGCCGCAGCATTAAAACAAGTTGATGCAGCAGAGTACAATCCAACCGAAGTAATAAAGACTAACATAATTGGTGCTGAAAACATTATTAGTGCAAGTTTAAAAAATAATGTAGATAAGATAGTTGCATTAAGTACTGATAAAGCATGTTCACCAATCAATCTTTATGGAGCCACAAAATTAGTATCCGACAAGCTTTTTATAAGTGCTAACAATATTAGAGGTAAATCTAAAACCAAATTTTCAGTTTTGAGATATGGAAATGTTATGGCTAGTAGGGGATCAGTAATACCAGCATTTTTTAAAATGAAAAAAAATAATCTTCCTCCAAAAATTACAGATAAAAATATGACAAGATTCTCATTAACATTAGAAGAAAGTTTTGGTTTTGCATTAAAAACTTTACAAATGATGACTGGGGGAGAACTTTTTGTTCCTAAAATTCCAACTTATCGAATTCTTGATTTGTTAAGTGTATTTGATTTCAAAAAGAAACCGGTGATAATTGGCTTAAGACCTGGAGAAAAAATTAACGAGGAATTAATCTCTAAATCTGACTCTATTCTAACTTTTGAAACTAAGGAATTTTATGTTATCAGACCACATAGTAAAGTAGCTCCTTGGTCTGAAAAAAATTTTAAAAAGATAAATAAATTAAAGACAATAAAATATTGTAAAAAAGATTTCAGTTACTCAAGTGACAATAATCAAAGAATATTGACTAGAACAGAACTAAAAAAATTAATTTCAAAAATTAAAATTAAGTATGATTAATTATGGAAAACACTATATAGATCAAAAAGATATTAAAGCTGTCATCTCTACTCTTAAAAGTGATTTCTTAACTCAAGGCCCTAAGGTAATTGAATTTGAAAAAAAATTAAATTCTTTATGTGGATCTAAATATGCTTGCGCAGTGAGCAGTGGAACAGCAGCACTACATCTAGCTATACTTTCATTAGGGATTAAAAAAAATGATTACGTAATTACAACACCAATGACATTTTTAGCTTCTGCAAACTCCATATTATACGCCGGAGCAAGACCTGTATTCGTAGATATACATAATAAAAATTATTGTATTGATTTAGAAAAACTTGAAAAAAAATTAATTGAATTTAGACGCAAAAAAAGAAAAATTAAAGCTGTTATAGTTACAGATTATGCTGGACATGTTGCAGATTGGAATAAGATTAAACGTCTTTCAAAAAAATATAAATTTTTTACAATAAATGATAACTGTCATGCTTTGGGAGCGAAATACAAAAAAGATAAGAAATATGCATGTAAGTTTGCCGATATAGTTACTCAAAGTTTTCATCCTGTAAAAGTAATTACAACTGGCGAAGGGGGAGCAGTACTCACAAATTACAAAAAATTTTTTG
>CACMQA010000009.1 GCA_902615715.1 uncultured Pelagibacteraceae bacterium
CTATTAGCGAAAAACAAAATAATATTTATGAGGATATAGACGAAGCTATTAAAAAAGCTCCTGAGGAAGAAAAATAAACGTATTTATTTAAGTTAAATTATCGTATATAAAATACATATATGGGAAATATTGGTTGGACAGGCATAATCATAATTGCAATATTAGTTGTAATTCTATTTGGTAAAGGAAAAATTTCTAGCATAATGGGTGACCTTGCTAAAGGCATTAAAAGTTTTAAAAAAGGCATGTCCGATGATAATAATTCAAGTAACGAAAATCCCGATAATAATACAGATAACCCGAATTCAGAAAATAAGTAAACTCATATGCCTCAAATAGGTTGGCTAGAGATTTTAGCAATAGTAATAATTGCAATAATTGTACTTGGACCAAAGGAGTTTCCGATTGCTTTAAAGAAGATAGGATCTTATTTTGGTAAAATAAAAAATACATTAAGTAGTTTTCAGAGAGAGGTAAATTCTGTTACTGAAAATATTGATGTGGATAAAGATATAGATAATCAAAAAGATATAAATAAAAAAAATAATAAAGATAATGAGTGATAATAATTCTTTTACAAGTCACTTTGTTGAACTGCGATCAAGGCTAATAAAATCGATTGTTTTTATTTTAATTATATTTGTTATTTCTTATACTTTTGCTGAATATATTTATGCTTTTTTAGTAAATCCTTACGCAGAAGCAGTAAAAGATGACTCAACATCTAGGAGGTTAATTTTTACAGCTCTACACGAAACCTTTATTACTTATTTAAAAGTTGCTTTTTTTGCTGCAATTTTTTTAGGAAGTCCGATCTTGTTAATTCAAATTTATAAATTTATTGCACCTGGTTTGTATAAAAATGAAAAAAAAGCTTTACTACCTTATTTAATTTCGACACCAATACTTTTTTTGTTTGGAGGAATGCTAGTTTATTATTTAGTAATGCCTTTAGCTATAAAATTTTTTTTATCATTTGAAACAATGGGGTCAACTACAAGTTTACCAATACAATTGGAGGCTAAAGTAAATGAATATTTGTCATTAATTATGAGATTAATTTTTGCCTTTGGAATTAGTTTTCAATTACCGATATTATTAAATTTATTAGCAAGAATTGGTGTTGTAAATTCTCAGTATCTTAAAAACACAAGAAGATACGTGATTGTGATAATATTTACCTTAGCAGCTATTATGACACCACCAGATCCAATCACTCAAGTAGGTCTAGCAATACCTCTTCTATTACTTTATGAATTATCTATAATAACAGTAAGATTTACTGAAAAAAAAAATAAAAAAGAAAACTTAAAAGATGCATAATTTAAAGGAACTAAGAAAAAATTTAGATTTACTAAAAAAAAAATTTGATGATCGAAATGTGATTCTAGATATAAATAGTTTTAAAAAGAAAGACTCTTTAAATAGAAATTTAATTAGTCAAAAAGAAAAACTTGAACAGGAAAAAAAATCTTTATCAAAATCTAAAGATAAATCTAATTTCGAGAAATCGAAAAAAATTTCTATAGAGATTTCTAATTTAGAAAAAAAACAAATTAAAAGCCAATTGGAATTAAATGAAATAGTTTTTTCACTCCCTAACTTAGCTCTTGAAGATGTACCAGTTGGAAAAGATGAAAAATCAAATAAATTAATAAAAAAGAATGGAGATATTAAAAATTTTTCATTTAAAGTAAAATCTCATGTCGAACTAGGATCAAAAGACCAAAATATTGACTTTGAAACTTCAATTAAACTATCTGGTTCAAGATTTGTTGTGCTTAAAGATAAATTTGCAATGCTAGAAAGAGCACTTATAAATTTTATGTTAGATACTCATGTTAACAATTTTGAATACACTGAGATCTCTCCACCTTTAATTGTTAACGAAGATGCAATGTTTGGAACAGGACAACTTCCTAAATTTGAAGATGATCAATTTGAGATAAAATTTGATAATACTGATCAAAGAAAATTTTTAATCCCAACAGCAGAAGTAGTTTTAACCAATTTAGTAAGAAAATCGATAATTGAGAAAAACCTTTTACCGAAAAGATTTGTAGCTTCTACACCTTGTTTTAGAAAAGAGGCAGGAAGTTACGGTAAAGATACTAAAGGGATGGTTAGGCAACATCAATTTTATAAAGTTGAACTTGTTAGTATAGTTGAACCAAATAAATGCTTAGAAGAACTAGAACGAATGTTAAGTTGTGCGGAGAGCATACTTGATAAATTGAAAATTCCTTATCAAGTTGTACTGTTGTCTACTGGAGATATGGGTTTTAGTGCTGAAAAAACATATGATATAGAAGCATGGATCCCATCAGAAAATAAATATAGAGAAATTTCAAGCTGTTCTTCATGCGGATCCTTTCAAGCTAGGAGAATGGGAGCTAAATATAAATCTGAAAATGGAAATGAATTTGTAGGAACTCTTAATGGTTCCGGCTTAGCTGTTGGAAGATTAATGATTGCATTGATAGAGAACAATCAAAATGAAGATGGCTCGATTAACATCCCAAATGTATTAAAAAAATACATGAATAATATAGAAAAAATTTAATTATAATTTACTTGTTTATCTAAAGTTTTTCATATAATTGTTCTTTCATGAGTGGACAGGGAATAGCGCAGTTTATACCATTAATATTAATTTTTATAATTTTTTACTTTTTTTTAATAAGACCTCAACAAAAAAGGGTCAAAGATCACAAAGCAATGGTTGAGTCTCTTAAAAGAGGTGATGAAGTTATTACATCAGGCGGTATTATAGGAATTGTTGATCGGATAATGGAAGACGATCGTATTGAAGTCACAATAAGTGAAAATACAAAAGTTCAAATAATAAGATCTACAATTACAAGTTTACTTAAAAAAGAAGAAGTTAAAAAATAATTCTTTTTTGTGTTAAATTTTTCTAAAATAAACGTTTTAATCATTTACTTTATATTTGTTATAATAGGTTTATTTTCACTTTTAAACTTACAAAATGAGAATGATCGAGTAATTGAAAAGAAAATTAATCTAGGCTTAGATTTACAGGGTGGTTCTTATTTACTTCTTGAAATAAATTCAGATAGTTTAGTCAAAGAAAAAATTCAATCTAAAGTCATACCTATAAAAAAATTACTAAAAGATAATGGAATAAATTATAATAATTTTAAAATTAATGAAAAAAAATTATCTTTATTTTTAGACAATATTGAAAAATTTGATTTTTTATTTAAATCAAGAAAAGATAATTTAGTTAACCCTTATATTGATAACTATAGATCTTACGAATTAGAATATAAAAAAATTAATAATAATCAAATCGAAATATCTTTTTCAAAGTTTGGTTTGCTTACAATAAATAATTCAGCTTTAAAACAATCTATAGAAATAGTTAGAAGGAGGATAGATGATGTGGGGACAAAGGAACCAACAATACTTCAAAGAGGTGAAAAAAGAATACTTGTAGAGTTACCAGGTTTAAAAGATCCTGAGAGAATTAAATCTTTATTAGGTAAAACAGCACAATTAAATTTTAGACTTGTTTCAGATAATAATGAATTTGGTACAGATGAGTTAATTTCTGAAAATGGCGAAAAACTTAATATAAGCAAAAGAATAATCATGAGTGGTGAAAACTTAATTGATGCTCAACCTAGTATTCAGAACCAAAATAATGAACCAACAGTATCTTTTACTTTGGATAGGCTGGGGGCACAAAAGTTTGGTAGAGCAACAACTGATAATGTAGGAAAAAGATTAGCGATCGTACTTGATGGCAAAATAGTAAGTGCTCCAAATATTAATGAGCCTATAACATCCGGAAACGGAATGATTTCAGGAAACTTTACTTTTCAGGAAGCAACAGATTTAGCTTTATTGCTTAGATCTGGAGCTTTGCCAACACCATTAATTGTAGTAGAGGAGAGAACAGTTGGACCAGATTTAGGTGAAGACTCAATTAAATCTGGTATTACATCTTTAATAGTTGGTTTTATATTAGTTATTTTGTTCATGTTATATAAGTATAAAATTTTTGGACTTATTGCTAATACAGCTTTAATTGCGAATTTAATAATGTTGATTGGTGCCCTTACAATATTAGAGGCTACACTAACTTTACCTGGTATTGCCGGCATTATTTTAACAGTCGGAATGGCAGTCGATGCAAATGTTTTAATTTTTGAGAGAATAAGAGAAGAATTAAAAACAGAGAAATCAATAATACATGCTTTTGACTCAGGTTATTCAAGAGCAAAAATCACAGTTTTAGATGCAAATATAACAACTTTAATTGCTGCAATTATTTTGTTTGCTTTCGGATCAGGCCCAGTAAAAGGTTTTGCTATTACTTTAGGAATAGGAATTCTTACAACACTTTTTACAGCATACTTTTTGGCAAGACATCTTACTTCAATGGTAGTTTTGAATAATAAAAACAAAGAGATCAAAATTTAATGACAAATTATAACTTTTCATCAAAATTTAAACATGCCAACGTCTTCTCAATAATTTTATTTTTAATAAGTATTATTCTAATTTTTTTTAAAGGTTTAAATTATGGAATAGACTTCAAGGGGGGTACTCTTATTGAATTAAGATCTATTAATACAAATGCTTCTTTAATAAGGGATGTTCTGAAAAATATGGATTTAGGAGATGTTAATGTAAAAAAATTTGGAAAAGAAGGAGATTTCCTAATAAAAATTGAACAAAAAAATGACAATAACAAGCTTATTCCAGAAATTAAAAAAAACCTTTCTGATAATTTAAATTCAGATGTTAATTTCAGGCGAGTAGAAAATGTTGGTCCAAAAGTAAGTGCTGAACTTTTAAAATCTGGCATAATGGCGATCTCTTTATCTTTAGTAGCTATGCTTTTTTATATTTGGATAAGATTTGAATGGCAATTTAGTATAGGATCAATTATTGCTTTATTTCATGATGTTATCATTACACTTGGTATTTTTTCGATTTTATCTTTAGAAATTAATCTTTCCATCATTGCTGCTGTCCTCACAATTGTTGGTTATTCTATGAATGATACAGTGGTAATATATGATAGAATAAGAGAAAATCTTGGTAAATTTCATAAATTAAATATCAGTGATATTGCCAATCTATCTATTAATGAAACTTTAGCTCGAACAATTATTACATCTGTTACAACTTTACTTGCATTATTTTCTATATTTATTTTAGGCGGGGAAATTTTGAGAGGTTTTTCTTTTGCTATGATACTGGGTGTTTTAGTAGGTACATATTCATCAATATTTGTGGCTTCTCCAATTTTGAAATATTTCAAGGTAAGCTATAAAACTATTGAAAAAGAAGAAGAAAAAATAGTTCCCTAAAATTAGTAAAGATTTTGTGCAGCAACCATCGTGAGTAACATTGGTAAAGAAAGAAGTGTATTTGTTCTAGAAAATAGCATTGCAGTTTTAGCAGAAGCCGCCTTATCTTCTGGAGAGCAATCAACAATACCCAAAGCTTTTTTTTGGTTGGGCCAGATTACAAACCAAACATTGTAAGCCATTATTAAACCAAGCCACATCCCTATCCCAATAGCAGTATTTTTTCCTCCCGAGCCATCTAAGCCAAGTATCATCGCACTATGAACATATCCATTAATCCATGCTAAAATTAGTCCTGATAAAACTGTAATAGCAGCAGCCCATCTAAAATAAAATAATGCAGCTGGAGCTATAATTTTGCCTATAGCAGGTTTTTGCTCGTCAGGAATTTTTGTCATATTAGGAATTTGAACAAAATTAAAGTACCAAAGCAATCCTATCCACATTATTGCTACAACTACGTGAATAAACCTAAATAACCAGCTCCAAAAAAGAGTATCAAAGGCAAATCCATCCCCAAAAAAATACATACCTAAAAACAATAATATAGCTAAGCCTAGTGAAAGGTGAACTGTCTTGGATAATGATTGCAATACAGATGTCATGATTCCTTTATAACATAAATTAATTTATCAGGCAGTTTTTTTCATCGAGTTATCACCCATAATTTCTTTAATAAATTTACCTGTATAACTCTCTTTTACTGTAGAAACCTTTTCTGGTGTACCTTCAGCTATAATTTTACCTCCATTTACACCACCTTCAGGCCCCATATCGATGATATGATCTGCTGTTTTAATCACATCTAAATTATGCTCAATCACAACAACTGTATTTCCAGTGTTTGCAAAGGCTTGGAGTATTTCCAATAATTTTTTTATATCATGAGAGTGTAAACCTGTTGTAGGTTCATCTAAAATATAAAGTGTTCTTCCAGTGGGTCTTTTAGATAATTCTTTAGCTAGCTTTATTCTTTGAGCTTCTCCTCCTGATAACGTAGTGGCCTGTTGACCTATCTTCATATAACCCAAACCAACATGCTTTAAAGTAATTAATTTCGATTTTATGTTTTGTATATTTTCAAAAAATTCACATCCCTCATCAACTGTCATATCAAGCACGTCTGCAATGTTCTTGTTTTTAAACCTAATTTCTAATGTTTCTCTGTTGTATCTTGCTCCTTTACATGTATCACAAGGTATAAAAACATCAGGTAAAAAATGCATTTCATAAGTTATCACACCATCACCTTCACAAGTCTCACACCTTCCGCCTTTTACGTTAAAAGAATATCTTCCAACTTTATAGCCTCTTGCTTTCGACTCTGGTAATCCTGCAAACCATTCTCTTATAGGACCAAAAGCACCCGTGTAAGTAGCTGGATTAGATCTAGGTGTTCTACCAATAGGAGATTGATCTATATCTATTATTTTATCAATTAATTCAGTTCCTTTAAAACCAGTAAATGCTTTTGGGACTTTACGACTTTTGTTTTTGTTTAGCATTAGATTAAAAGCGTTATACAAAGTATGTAAGATTAAAGTCGATTTGCCACTTCCTGAAACCCCAGTAACACAAGTAAAAGTTCCAACTGGTATTTTTAAATTTACTTTTTTTAAGTTATTTCCACTTGCTCCATTAATTTCAATAAATCTTCCATTCTTAGCTAATCTTCTTTTTTTTGGAATTGCTATATATTTTTTTCCTGACAAATAATCACCAGTTATACTTTTCGAATTAGCAATAATTTCTTTAACTGTGCCATCAGCTACGATTTGCCCACCATTCAATCCTGCCTCAGGTCCAATATCAATTATATGGTCTGAATTTTCCATAGTTTCTATGTCATGCTCAACAACTATTACAGTGTTGCCTAAGTCCCTCAATTTTTTTAAAGCTTTTATTAATTTCTTATTATCTCTTTGATGTAAACCAATTGAAGGTTCATCAAGAACGTAAAGAACTCCGGTTAAGCCTGAACCAATTTGTGAAGCTAATCTTATTCTTTGAGCTTCTCCCCCAGATAATGTTCCTGACTCTCTTGATAACGTTAAATAATCTAATCCAACGTTTAATAAAAAATTCAATCTCTCATTAATTTCTTTTAAAATGTGTTGGGCTATTTTATTTTCACGTTCTGTTAGGACATTTTGTAAATTTTCAAACCATTTTTGTGCATCATCAATAGATTTTTCTGTAACTTCACTTATATTTAAAGAATTGATTTTAACACAAAGAGCCTCTTCTTTAAGCCTCATACCTTTACATTTTTCACAATCTGACTCACTTTGATATTGAGATATTTCCTCTCTTTTCCACTCGCTATCGGTTTCCAAATAACGTCTTTCTAGATTATTCACTACACCTTCAAACGTCTTTTTAGTATTATAAGCTTCATATCCGTCATCATATGAAAATTTTATCTCCTCTTCATCTGAACCATATAAAATTATATCTTGTATTTTTTTAGGAATTTTTCTCCACGAGTCAGTCATAGAGAATTTATAATGTTTAGCTATTGACGCTAAAGTTTGTGCGTAATAAAGAGATGTAGATTTAGCCCAAGGTTCAATAGCTCCATCTTGTAGACTTTTTTTAGGGTCTGATACGACTAAATTTGGATCTACATTTAAATTATGTCCAATTCCTTCACATTCTTCACATGCACCATAAGGGGAATTAAATGAAAATAATCTTGGTTCAATTTCTTCAATAGTAAAGCCACTTTCTGGACATGAAAACTTTGATGAAAAAGTTATAGTTTCAAGCTTTCTAAATTTTTTAGGTAAAGTTTCATTTTCATATTCTACCACAAGAAGGCCATTTGAGAGATTCACTGCTGTTTCAACGCTATCCGCCAATCTATTTCCAAGATTTGAATTTAGTATTACTCTATCTACAATTATTGAAATTTCGTGCTTGAGTTTTTTATTTAAATTTGGAAAATCGTCTATATTAAGATATTTTCCATCCACTTTAATTTTAGTAAATCCTCTTTTCTTAAAATTTAAAATTTCTTTTTTATATTCACCTTTTCTACCTCTTACTATCGGAGCCAATAAATATATCGTGCTATCCTTTGGTAATTTCTTTATTTTATCGACCATTTCACTTATTGGCTGAGAGACGATTGGCTTACCTGTAAATGGAGAATAAGGAGTCCCAACTCTTGCAAATAGAACTCTCATGTAATCATATATTTCAGTTACTGTTGCTACTGTAGATCTAGGATTTTTTGAAGTATTTTTTTGCTCAATTGAAATAGCTGGACTTAATCCTTCAATTAGATCCACTTTAGGTTTTTTCATTTTATCTAAGAATTGCCTTGCATATGATGAGAGACTCTCTACATATCTTCTTTGTCCTTCCGCATAAATTGTGTCGAATGCTAAAGATGATTTTCCAGATCCAGAAAGACCAGTTATTACTACCAATTTGTCTTTTGGTATTTCCAGAGAAACATTTTTTAAGTTATGTTCTTTAGCGCCTTTTACAACGATTTTTTTCAACATTTTTTTTTCCTTAAAATAACATACACCTTATAATTATTAGGTAATTATGATATAAATAATTACTTTTTAAAAATAATAAACCAAAAAATACTCAAAATTATTATGGCTGGAAGTTTAAATAAAGTACAATTAATAGGTCGTTTAGGCGCAGACCCTGAAATAAAGCAAATGGTTAATGGTAAAAGCGTAGCTAGACTGAGCATAGCTACAAGTCAAAGCTGGAAAGATAAATCTAGTGGAGAGAGAAAAGAGAAAACAGAGTGGCATAGGGTTGTAATTTTCAACGAAGGATTAGTAAATGTTGTTCAACAGTATGTTAAAAAGGGCGCTAACGTATATGTTGAAGGCCAGTTAAGCACTAGAAAATGGAAAGATGAGTCTACAGGTCAAGATAAGTATTCAACAGAAATCGTTCTTCAAGGATATAATTCAAGTCTGACCATGTTAGATAGTAGAAGCAACAATGGTAATTCAAACTTAGTTCATGAAAATAAAAGTTCGTTACCTAATGAGAATCTGAATCAAGACAATTCTGATTTAGACGATGAAATTCCTTTCTAAATTTCATGGATAAAAATACAGTAGAGAATAATAAATCTTTTAAACCTATTTTTGTGCAAGATGAGATGAGTTCATCATATCTATCTTATGCAATGAGCGTGATTGTAAGTAGGGCTCTACCAGATGTAAGAGATGGATTAAAACCTGTACATAGAAGAATTATTTATGCAATGTATAAAGGCGGATACGATTGGTCAAAACCTTTTAGAAAATCAGCGCGTATTGTTGGTGATGTGATAGGTAAATATCACCCACATGGGGACCAATCTGTTTACGATGCTTTAGTAAGATTAGTTCAAGATTTTTCAATGAGCGTTCCTCTAATTACCGGGCAAGGTAATTTTGGATCAATTGATGGTGATCCTCCGGCTGCAATGAGATATACCGAAACTAAACTTGGTAAAATTGCACAATTTTTAACTGAAGATTTAGAGAAAAACACAGTTAGTTACCGCAGTAATTATGATGAAACAGAAAAAGAGCCAGAAGTTTTACCCTCTCAATATCCAAATATTTTAGTTAATGGAGCCGGCGGTATTGCAGTTGGAATGGCTACAAGTATTCCTCCTCATAACTTAGGTGAAATTATTAATGGGACAATCGCATACATCAATAACAAAGATATTACTATTTCTCAGCTTATGAAATATGTCCCTGGACCTGATTTCCCAACTGGTGGAATAATAATTGGAAAAGATATTATTAAACAAGGTTACAATAAAGGAAGAGGGTCTTTTAAAATAAGAGGAGAAATTGACCTAGAGGAAAAAAAAGGTGGCAGAGAAACATTAATTATAAAATCAATTCCATATCAAGTTAATAAATCCATACTTATTGAAAAAATTGCTCAACTTGTTAGAGACAAAAAGGTTGAGGGGATAAGAGATATAAGAGATGAGTCTAACAGAGAAGGAATACGTGTAGTAATTGAATTAAGAAAATCTATTGAACCTGAAACTATAAGACGTCAGTTGTATAAACTTACCAATATAGAAAGTTCCTTTGGCTTTAATACATTAGCAATAGTAAATAATAAGCCGAAAATTTTAAATCTAAAAGAGTTTATTTCAGAATTTTTAAAATTTAGAGAAGATACGGTATTAAAAAGAATAAAATTTGATTTAAAAAAAGCAGAAGAAAGAGCTCATATATTAATAGGTATAGCTACAGCGGTAGAAAATATTGACGAGGTAATTAAGATTATCAAAAATTCTAAAGATACTGAAATAGCTAAAAAAAATCTTTTATTAAAAAAATGGAAGATTAAAAAAAGTATAAAATTAATTTCATTAATTGAAAAGAAAAAAAACGTTTCTAGCTATTCACTTTCTGCCGAACAAGTTAATTCAATTTTAGAACTTAGATTACAAAAATTAACTGCATTTGGAATTGGTGAAATAGAAAATGAAATAAACAAACTTGCAAAATTAATTGTCGAATATAATAAAATCATTAATTCTAAAAAAGAACTTTATAAATTAATAATTGATGAACTTGAAAATATAAAAGATAAATTTGCATCCCCAAGAAAAACAAAGATAATTGATGCTGTTCTTAATTATAATATAGAAGAAACTATCCAAAAAGAGTCAGTAGTAATTAGTATTACAAATCAAGGATATATTAAACGTAGTCCTTTAAGTTCCTTAAAACCCCAAAAACGTGGTGGTAAAGGAAAGACTGGTATATCAACTAGGGAAGAGGATTTTGTAGTTCAAATATTTACAGCTAATACACATACCCCAGTTTTATTCTTCTCTACTCAAGGATTAGTGTATAAAATTAAAGCACATAAGATCCCTGAAGGAACTGCAGCATCGAAAGGGAAATCAATATTTAATATACTCCCTCTAAAAAGCCACCATTCAATTAGCTCAATAATGCCGTTACCGGAGGACGAGTCAGAATGGAAAAATTTAATGGTAGTATTTGCTACTTCAAAAGGAAATATTAGAAAAAATACCTTAGAAGATTTTGTGAATATAAATAATAGTGGAAAAATTGCTATGAAACTAGATCAAGACGATAGAATTATTGGTGTTAAGATCTGCAGAGATGATCAAGATATTCTTTTGAGCACTCAATTTGGAAAATGTATTAGATTTAAATCTAAAAAATTGAGATTATTTAAAGGAAGATCTTCAAAAGGTATTAAAGGTATTAATTTAAAAGAAAAAGATAAAGTAATATCTTTGTCTATATTAGATAATAGTAAAATTGATACGAAAACAATTATCAAAGATAAAAAAATCAAAAACGGTGTAGATAAATTTATTCTGTCCGTTTCAGAAAATGGTTACGGCAAAAGATCATCATATTTAGACTATAGAGTTACCAATAGAGGGGGGAAAGGAATTATTGGAATTATAAACTCACCAAGAAATGGAAATATATCTTCAACTTTAGTTGTTAATGAGTCAGATGAAATTATATTATCTACTGATAAGGGCAGTATAATGAGATGTGCAGTAAAGGAAATAAGAGTTGCTGGCCGAAATACTCAAGGAGTAAGAATTAAGAAATTATCTGGTAGTGAAAAAGTTGTATCAGTAATTAAAATTGAAGATAATATTCAATAAGATGAAAATAGCAATTTATCCCGGTACATTTGATCCAATCACCTATGGTCATATAGATGTGATTAAAAAATCTCTAAATATTTTTGATAAACTTATTATTGCAACAACTGATAATGTTAATAAGAATTATTATTTTTCTCTTGAAGACAGATTAAGTATTATTAAAAATTCATTATTTAAAGATCTAAGGTTAAAAAAAAATAAGATAAAAGTTATATCATTTGATGAACTGACAATAGATATTTGTAAAAAGTATAATGCCAGTACAATAATTCGAGGTTTAAGGGCTGTGTCAGATTTCGAATATGAGTTTCAACTAGCAGGTATGAATAAAAAATTAAATTCCAAAATTGAAACAATGTTCCTTATGTCAGATGTCGAAAATCAAATTATATCATCAAAATTTGTTAAAGAAATTGCAAGTTTAGGCGGTAATATTGATAGATTTGTTACAAAATCCACTGTAAAAATCTTAAAAAATAAATTTATATGAAAAAACTTATCTATTTATTTATTCTTTTTTTTAGTTTACTAAATAATAATATATTTGCGCAAAACAATCTTATGATTTTAAAACTAACATATGGCGAAGTAGAAATTGAACTATACCCTGATAAAGCACCTAATCATGTTAAAAGATTTAAAGAACTTGCAGATAGCGGCAAATACAATGGAGTAGTTTTTCATAGAGTGATAGATGGTTTTATGGCTCAAACAGGAGATGTAAAATTTGGAAACACCAACAGTCCTGAATTTAATTTATCTCTCGCAGGAACTGGCGGTTCAGATTTACCAAACCTTAAAGCAGAATTTACAGATATAGCTCACACTAGGGGAGTACTTTCAGCTGCAAGATCTGCAGATCCTGATAGTGCTAACAGTCAATTTTTTATTTGCTTTGACTCCGCTCCACATTTAGATCGACAATATTCAGCTTTTGGAAAAGTAATTAAAGGAATGGAATTTGTCGATAAAATTAAAAGAGGAGATCCTAATAGTGGTGCTGTTCCAAATCCTGATAAAATAATTTCTCTTAAATCAAAATAAACTCAAATGTTCGGAAAAGAATTTTCATTTGAGTTAATCACTCAAGATGATAAAGCAAGATTAGGTAAAATAAACACTCCTAAAGGTTCTATTGATACTCCAGCATTTATGCCTGTTGGTACACAGGGTACTGTTAAAGGAATTTTTCCAGATGATATTTTAAAAACCAATACTCAAATTATTTTAGGTAATACTTATCATCTTTTGTTAAGACCAGGTATTGAAGTTCTTAAAAAATTTAGCGGACTGCACAACTTTATGAACTGGCAAAAACCTATTTTAACAGACTCAGGAGGTTACCAAATAATGTCTTTATCAAAATTTAACAAAATTGATATAGAAATGGGTGCCATATTTAATTCTCACTTAGATGGAAAAAAAATTATTCTTAGTCCAGAAAAAAGCATACAAGTTCAAAAAACTATAAATTCAGATATAATTATGGTTTTAGATGAGTGTCCTAAACTAACAAGAGATAAAAAAATTTTATCTAAAGCTATAAATGTTTCAACTAAATGGGCCAAAAGAAGCAAGATAGAATTTGGAAATGATAAAAGTAAAGGTTTATTTGGTATAGCTCAAGGCGGATTATTTAAAGATTTACGAGTTGAAAGTATAGAAAAATTAATTGAAATTGGTTTTAATGGATATGCAATGGGGGGCCTAGCGGTAGGTGAAAATCAATCAGATATGTTTAAGATACTAAACGAGACAACTGACTATCTACCTAAAGATAAGCCAAGGTATTTAATGGGTGTTGGTACGCCTTCCGACATATTAGGTGCAGTTAAGGAAGGTATAGATATGTTTGATTGTGTAATGCCTTCTAGATCAGGTAGAACAGGTCTGGCATTTACTTGGAAAGGTAAAATAAATTTAAAAAATTCTAGATATCAAAATGACAAATCACCTTTAGATGAAGACTGTGACATTAGAGATTTAAAAAAATATTCTAAGAGTTACCTGAATCATTTGATAAAATCTAACGAGATGATGGCCTCAATGTTAATTTCCTTACATAATATATACTTTTATCAACAATTTATGCGCGAAATTCGTGAAAATATTAGATGCGGCACTTTTCAAACATTTTACAAAAAATTTATTAATTTATTTGAATAAATATTTGAAATTTATTTGATAAGTATATAAAAGGACATTCTTTAAGGGCCCTTAGCTCAGTTGGTAGAGCACCTCCCTTTTAAGGAGGGTGTCGATGGTTCGAGTCCATCAGGGCTCACCAATAATTATGAAATTATTGGTGGATACTTAATCATTACTTCTCCAATCCAGTTACTTAGATCTTCTATCCTTTTTTTATTACTTGGATGAGTGCTTAAAAAAACTGGAGGTTCTTTGCCTTTGTTTTTATTTGCCATTCTTTGCCAAAGTTTTACAGACTCTCTTATATCGTAACCTGATAAGGAGGAGAATATAAGACCTAAATAATCAGCCTCTGTCTCCTGTTTTCTTCCAAATGGATTCATAATTCCAAGTTGAAATATATCTAACCCAGTGTTTTGCCCAACAGTATTTCTAGTTCTATTAATTGCGCCTCCTAAAAAAATATCCGCAACTGTTGTTCCTAAATTTATTGTCATGGCGTGGCTCATTCTTTCGACTGAATGTCTAGCTACGGCGTGGGCTATTTCATGACCCATAACAATCGAAAGAGCATCAATATTTTTCGTAACTTTTAATAAACCTGTGTAAACTGCAATTTTACCTCCTGGCATACACCATGCATTAACGACTTTATCATTATTGACTAGTATATAGTCCCACCCAAAATTTTGCGTAGGATCGGTTTTACCTTGTTTTTCAAAAAATGAACTTACTGAATTTTCCATTTTCTTTCCGATTTCTCTAATCTGTTTTAATTGAGGACCACTTGTAATTAATTTTGATTTACTCCTAAAATTTTCATACGCGGCCGCTGCTTGTCTATTTATTCGAGACTCAGGAATGATACTGAGTTGTTTTCTTTCAGTTATAGGAACAGTGGCACATGATGGCATTAATAACGAGCAACAACCACATCCAAAATAGCCAAGAAATTTTCTTCTATTTATGTTATACATTTTTAAGATTCATGATTTTAAATAATAAATTATTAATTGCAATTTTTATCTTGATATTAATCTTTATAATATATTCTAGCTACTCGTAAATAAATGTCCAATGTAATTAAAAAAAAATCAATTTTCGCCAAAATTAGAAACAATTTTATAGCGGGTATAGTGGTTTTAATTCCAATTGGAATAACATTATATCTCACTCTTTTTCTTGTAAGGATTTCAGGAAAAATTATTCCTCAAAAGATTAATCCAAACAATTATTTACCATTTGATATTCCTGGTGTTGAAATTCTAATAGCACTACTAATTATCACTTTCACCGGCTGGTTATCACTTTCTTTTTTGGGAAAAAAATTTTTCGAAATTTTTAATAATATTCTTAAAAAAATACCTATCCTAAGAACCATTTATTCTGCCATCGGTCAAATGACTGAAAGTTTTACTAAAACGGACAATAAACAGAAAAGTGTAGTTCTTTTGGAATATCCCAGAAAAGGAATTTGGGCTGTTGGATTTGCTACTAAAGAAAATCAAGGCTTGATAAGAAGTAGTGTTAATGAAGATATAATTAACGTTTTTGTACCAACAACCCCTAATCCTACGAGTGGATTTTTATTAATGATACCAAAAAAAGACCTCATTTATTTAGACGTTACTTTTGAACAAGCTTCAAAATTTATTGTTTCAGCTGGAACTACTGATTTAAATTAATTTTATTTGGAGATTATTTCTGCCCTGTCAAAAAGTTTTAAAAGAAACAAATATTTTTCCTGATTAATATCAAAAATATTATCTTTAACGTATTGTTCGGCTAATTCAAATAAATCCTCATGATGAACAGGATCTGCGAATTTAAAATTTTTTAAACCACTTTGTTGAAAACCTATTAAATCTCCGAACCCTCTTAACTTTAAATCCTCATCTGCTATGAAAAAACCATCATCAGACTCCTTTAGGATTTTAATTCTTTTTATTGCATTTTTACTTAAACCATCCTTAAACAACAAAATACACATCCCTTCTTTTTCACCTCTACCGACTCTTCCTCTTAATTGATGTAATTGGGCTAAACCAAATTTATTTGCGTTTTCAATTATGATCAAATTTGCGTTAGGAAAATCAATTCCAACTTCAATTACAGTTGTTGATACTAAAATAAAAATTTTCTTATTTAGAAAATTTTGCAAAATTTTTTCTTTTTCTTCTTTTTCTAATGATCCGTGTATGAGGCCAACTTTACCGGGAAACCTTTTTTTTATTAATTCGAATTTATCTTTTGCAGATGAGTAATCTAAAAAAGATGATTCTTCTATTAGCGGACAAACCCAAAATACTTGATTATCTGACTCTATTTGTTTTTTTATAAAAGGCCATAATTCATTAATTTTTTTTTCAGGTTTACTTAAAGTTATAATTTTTTTTCTTTTAGAAGGTTTCTCAGTAATTCTCGAAATATCCATATCACCATAAAGAGACATCATCATTGTTCTAGGTATTGGAGTAGCAGACATTAATAATACATCGCAATTGTTTCCACCTTTTTTCGCAAGTTCACTTCTCTGTTTCACACCAAACTTATGCTGTTCATCTATTACTGCTAACCCTAGTTTTTTAAAATTAATATTTTTTTGAAATAAAGCATGTGTTCCAATCAATAATTTAGTACTTCCATCTTCTATGTTTTTTAAGATTATTTTTCTTTTTTTATATTCTGTTTTTCCACTAAGAAAATCTATTTTAAAATTCTCATTTTTGAAAATTTTTTTAGCTAATTCATAGTGTTGTTTAGCTAAAATTTCAGTTGGACTCATGAGCGCACATTGATAATCACTTTTGATAACATTAATAATTGTTAAAAATGATACGATAGTTTTTCCAGAGCCGACGTCACCTTGAATAATTCGAAACATCCTACTTTTACTTAAAAGATCTTTATTAATTTCTTCAAAAACATTTTTTTGACTATTTGTTAATTTAAAAGGTAAGTTTTTTAAGATAAAATCAGAATATTTAATATTAATCTTTTTAGCTATTTTACTTTTTTTTATTCTTTTTCTGTTTTCTGATAAAGCTAAAAAATTCGCACAAAGTTCGTCAAAAACTAATCTTCTAAAACTTTTTGATTGACTATTGTTAGAGTCCTCTGAATTGTGAAGATCTTTTATTGCTGAATTCCAGC
>CACMQA010000010.1 GCA_902615715.1 uncultured Pelagibacteraceae bacterium
ATTTTCTCATCTTTATTGTAGACAACAATTTTAGCAACTTCTGTATCTTTATCGACTGGTGCTGTGATAGGACCGTTATACTCCAGATAAATATTCAGATTTCTTATGTCTTTTTTATTTACAGTTATATAATAATCTTCTTTTGAGTTTGCTTTAATCTTATCTTGCTTTCCTAACCAAGCATCTAATTCAAAAATTGTTTCACCTTTTTTTAAAATTTCAAGAGTATTAGTGTTTCTAAAACCCCAGTTTAAAAGTTTTAAAGACTCTGAGCTTCGTAAACTCTTAGTTTCAAACCCTGATGCAACAGCAATTAATCTTCTATCTTTTTTTTTGATTGTGCTCGCTAGAGAATATTTTTCAACTGCTAAATAACCAGTCTTCACACCATCTGAACCAACATTTTTATATAATAAAGGATTTCGATTACCTTGTTTTATAGGTTCTCCTCCAGTTCGATCCCATGTAAAAGTTTTTTCAGCAAATAACTCATACATGATAGGATAATTCGCTATTAAGTATTTACTCATTAAAGCTATGTCTTTAACCGTAGAAATGTTATCTGGATCATTAATGCCCGAAGAATTAGTGAAATTAGTAGAAGTCATTCCGATTTCACCTGCTTTTTCATTCATCATATCTGCAAAATTTTCCTCTGATCCAGCTATACCTTCAGCAAGTGCTACGCATGCATCGTTGCCTGAAGCAATAATTATTCCTTTTAATAAATCCTCTACTGAGACTTGATCATTAATCATAATAAACATAGATGAATAACCAGCTTGAGAAAGTCTCCAAGCGTTTTCTGAAACAGTAAATTCATCATCTAGAGATAACTTATTTTTTTTTAATAAATCAAAAGCTACAATAGAAGTCATAATTTTAGTCATAGACGCTGGATAAATTTGAGCATCAGGATCTAATTCAAATAATACTTCGTCTGAATGATAATCAACAAGTATACCTGTACGTGCTTGCAATTTAGGGTTTGCAAATAAATTTGTTGCTATAGTTAATAACAAAAAAAATAGTATTAAAATTTTACTCATTGATAAATACATCTAATTCTTCGAATCCAAAACTTTTTAGCTTAATGTAGTCATTTTTTAGTAAATTAACAGACATATATGGACCTAAAATTAGCTGAGTTTCTTTGTTATTTTTTTTTATAATTTTGAGATTTCTAGAGTCCAGATTTTTTACATCTTTTATGATTCTTTCTTTTAGAAATTTTGCTGTTTTCGGGGAGTAGAAAGTAGCTATATGAATAAATATTTTATCCTGGTTTTTTTTTGAAATTTTAGTTTTATCTTTTGAAATATTTGAAATCTGAACAGATGCTACAGGCGCTTTTGAAGGAATTTTTTTTTCCTCAGAATATATTTTTGCTTTTTCGGCTACAAATGATTTATTTTTCTTTATTTCTGTTAATTCCACTATTGGCAATTCTAAATTTAAGTTGAGTTTTTCAGCAACTGGTTTAGTGATCATAATTTTATAAAAATCAGGATATTTAATTCTTTTAATATTTTTTAAAACAATAGTTTCTTTGTTTTTTGGGTTGGAAATCTTTATTAATGTGCCAATTTTTAAATTTTTATGGGATATTTGCATTATATCATTATTCATTTTTCTTTTAATAATTTGTTTGGAAATATCATCTGAATTGTAAATATAAGCAAATCCAGTGCTGATGTATGGTTTTTTTTGGTTTACATTCGATATGGTAGTAGTACAAGACGATAAAATAATAAGTAAAATAAAAAGTTTAAATTTCATTTTTAAAACTTTCTTTAAGCGTGCATACAGCTAAAGCAAATCTTAACGATCTGTTCCAATTTAAAATTTTTTCATAATTTTCAAATACAATATATGCAGGAGATAGAGTTTCAGCACCTGGAATTATATCTTTGTCTGGTATGATAATAGCGGCCATTAAATTTTCCTTTATAGTGATTTTATCAAAATCTTTTATATACCTTTTTAGAAAACGAACTTTTTTTTTATTTTTAATATTTCTTGCTGACGAATTAAGAAACTTTTTAGGTATATTTTCTGAAAGCTCTATCTTAAAAAAACAAGGTTCATTTTTTTTCCATCCAATTGTTTTTAAATAGTTTGCTGCTGATGCAAATGAGTCTTCAATATTTTTAAGCTCAATACTATTATTTTTGTTATAATCAATGGCATAATTTCTAATAGTTCTTGGCATAAATTGAAAATTTCCAAAAGCTCCAGCCCATGAACCAAATAATATACTTTTATCTATCACTTTATCATCAACTAATTTTAACAAAATTAATAATTCTTCAGTAAAAAATTCACTACGCCTCTTATCAAAACTTAAAGTTGCTAAAGAGGAAACAATATCCATTTTCCCTAAATATTTACCAAAATTTGTTTCTATACCCATTAAAGCTAACAAGAGTTCTTTCTCTATTTGAAAATTTTTTTCAATTGTTTCTATGGTTAATCTTTCTTTATTGTAAAGTTTTAAACCTTCTTTAACTTTACGTTTAGATGATCTTTTTTTAATATAAGTAAAAGTGTCCTCATAAAATTCAGGTTGATAACGATCATATTCAATTACTTTAGGCAAGAATTGAGCTTTTGACATTATGTCTGTCACTACTTTTTCAGATATGCCAGAGCTAATTGCTTTAGATTTAAATTTAATTACCCATTGACTGAAACTCTCTTCTGCAAAAACTTGAAAAATTAGAAAAAAATATAAAAAGAATGATTTTAGGATTAATTTAAACATTTTACTAATTATCATAATTAATGTGTATTAACTAGATAAACATAATGCTACTTATTTATTGTTATTTTGCGTCTTTGATAGTATTAAAGAACCTAATTTCATTTCAAGGAGAGGTGGCTGAGCGGTTGAAAGCACTGGTCTTGAAAACCAGCAACGGGGCAACTCGTTCGTGGGTTCGAATCCCACCCTCTCCGCCATCAAAGTTTAAATTTTTTGAAAATTTTTGAAATACCATTTTGATCAATCTTTTTTTCAATAACATCATGATGATAAAAATTCAAAATTGTTTCATCTTCAAAATTAAGAAACTTCTCCAATTCAATTAAAAGATTTTCATCAAGTTTATTTATGTATTTATCAACAAAAGAACTCAGTAAAATGTCCATTTCTTTTGTTCCTCTATAACCTGCACGATATATTATTTTTTTTTTAAATAATTCTAATTTATTATTCATATACTTATATTATACATAAAAATTCGGTTTGATGAAAAAAGATATTATATTTAGTGAAGTAAATAAATTAAAAGGTATTGGTAATCAGTTAACAAAATATCTAAAAAAAAAGAAAATTGAAAAAATAAAAGATATTCTGTTAGACTTGCCTTATTCACAAACTGACAGATCTAAGATTACAGAAATTAACAAACTTGAAATTGGAAAAATTCAATCAATTAAAGTTTTGGTAAAAAAATTGAATTTTCCTAGAATAAGAAATCTTCCTAATAGAGTTAATTGTGAGGATGAAACTGGCAAAATAGATATTGTTTATTTCAATAGTCGAGAAGGATATCTAAGAAAAATTTTTCCAGTAAATAAATGGTTAATTATCAGCGGAAAAGTAAATTATTTTAAAAA
>CACMQA010000011.1 GCA_902615715.1 uncultured Pelagibacteraceae bacterium
GAATAACTTTTATTAAACAAATGAGTACTGGAAGATAAATTCCAAGAATTCTTGACCCGACACATAAACCAGAAGTTATTGAAAATAATATCCCATTTTTTAAATTAGAGTTTTTTAAATATTTTATCCCAAAAAATAAATTTATAATATTTAAAGACATAAAAACTACATCTTTTGAATTATAAAAACTTTGAGCAAATATTCGGGGTGAAATAAATAAAAATAAAACTGCTATTATTCCAAAAGAGAAAGAATTATATCTATCTTTTATAATTAAAAAGAAAAAAATTAAGGATATAAAAAAAATGGTAAATGTAGATATATGTCTTAATAAGAAAATTTCTTTGGTATTTTTTATGTTTAAAAATATTTCTAAAATAGATAATGGTAAGTCAAATACTACACCATTTCCTTGAGCTTTGTACTCATGTATTTGAGGTAGAGATAGATCTTTAAAATTGTCATATAAGTCTAAATTTAATAATTCAATTATATAATTTAATGAGACCAACCCATTAATTCTAGAGTGGCCTTCATCAATGCTTATCCCATAATGCTTATATATATTTAAACCAATTAAAAAAATTAATAAAAAAATGCTTACAGATATTAAATAATTAAAATTAAGAAATTTCTTCATATTTTATTTTTTGAAAAATTCTTCAATTTTTTTACAAATGAAATCTACTTGTTTAAAAGTTAGTGTATCATACAAAGGCAGTCTTACTATTTGTTTAACGTATTTATCTGTATTTATTAATTTCTTCTCACCTCTGAAAAATTTTTTTCCTGCAGCAGATGTATGAAGAGGTGTGTAACTTATAACTGCATTAATTTTATATTTTTTTAAGAATTTTAGAAATTTTTCACGGTTTATTTTTTCAAGTATTAATACAAGAGCATGAAAATTATATTTAAATTTGAAATTATTTGGAATATAAAATTTTCTATTTTGAATTTTTGATAAATATTTTAAATATCTAAAATATAGTTTTGATCTTTTAAAAAATGTTTTTTTATAGTTTTTTATTTGTGGTAACAGGTAACTCGCGGTAAACTCAGTCATTAAAAAAGCAGATCCAATTCCAACCCATGAATAATATTTAATTTTCCCTTCTTTCATCAAATATCTATTTGTCCCCTTGTCATGAATAATTTTTACCTTATTTATAAATTTTTTATTATTAACAATTAACATACCACCCGCTCCGGAGTGTAAATTTTTAGTTTCATGAAATGAAAAACATGCGAAATCACCAAACGAACCTAAGGCTTTATTTTTAAAAAAAGACCCAAAAGCTTGAGCAGCATCCTCTATTAGATAGATTTTTTTTCTTTTACAAATTTTCTGAAGTTCATCTAAATATTCTACGCTGTAACCTTGGTAATGAATGATTACTATCGCTTTAGTTTTGTTCGTTATACACTTTTTTATATCATTTAATGAAGGCATGAGAGTTTTTTTCTCTATATCGCAAAATTTTATTTTACAGCCGGTTCTGGCAAAACTTGATGCAGATGTAATAAATGAAAATGAAGGCACAATTACCTCATCATTTGTTTTTAAATTAATAGCTAAAGAACAAACTTCTAAAGCAGAAGTACAGCTATTTGTTAAAAATATATTTTTGAGTCCTAATTTTTTTGATACTAGATTTTTAATCTTTAGTATATTTTTACCTGGACCATGCAATGGTTCCCCAGAGTCTAAGAACCTTTTCACGTTATCGGCACTAGACTTTATTTTTAACGGTTCATTGAAGTAAATTTCTTTCATTTTGATAAAAAATTAATAATATTATCTTAATAACAAAACAATAAATTAACCACTTTTAATTATATATTTTGTCAAATTAATTAACTATATTGGTTTTATACATGGTAAATAATATATTTCTTTGGGGTTCTAAATCCTATGCTTTATTAATAAATGAAATTATAAAAAACTATAAAAAAAATCTTAATTTCAATTACCTCAAAAAAAATAATAAAAACTTGAAAATTAAAACTGTTTTTGATCCATATGCACAAAAATCTAAATATAAACTGCAAGGAAGTTTTTTTTGTAATGTAAAAAATTTTAAATTAAATGTTAAAAAATGTAAAAGCTTTATAGTTTGTATTGGAGGAAATTACGGAAAAGCAAGATATCGAATATCATTATTTTTAGAAAAACAAGGATTGGATCCTCTAACTTTAATTAACAAACATTCAATTATCATGGATAGAACTTTAATTGGTAAAGGGGTAGTTGCGATGCCAAATAGTTTTGTAAATCACTATACAGAGATTGGAGATTATTCAATTTTAAATAGCAGTGCTAATATTGAGCACGAATGTAAGATAGGAAAAGGAAGTCATGTAATGAGCGGTGCAAGTATTGGAGGCAGATGTGTTATTGGTGATTTTACAACAATAGGAACTAATGCAACTATTCTACCTGATATTAGAATTGAAGAAGGATCTTTTATTGGAGCCGGAGCAGTGGTAACAAAAAATGTAAAAAAAAATTCAGTAATTGTTGGAGTCCCAGGAAAACATATAAAATATATAGAAAATAAAATTGATGAAAAAATATTTTATAAGATTTTAAATAATAATTAACATGATTAATAAAAAAATTTCAATACTAATACCAGTTTATAATTCTGCTGAAAACTTAAAAAACTTTATTACAAATTTAATATCAGTATGTAATAAAAAATTCAAAAGTTTTGAGATAATTTTGGTAGATGATGATAGCAAAGACAACTCTTGGCAAATAATAGAAAATCTCTCTACAATCTATCAAAATTTAAAATGCGTTCAATTAAGAAAAAATGTTGGACAACATAACGCGGTATTTTCTGGACTTCATTATTGTGAAGGAGACATAATTGTAACTATGGACGATGATGGACAAAATTCTCCAGAGAGTATTGAGAAAATTATAATAGAATTAGAAAACGGATATGACGTATGTTATGCAAATTATAAAATTAAAAAACATAATTTTTTTAGAAGATTTGGCAGCTATATAAATAATTTAGTTGCTTCATTTTTATTTGATAAACCTTTAAAATTAGTTTTAACAAGTTTTAGATGCTTTAATAAAGAAATCAAAAATGAAATGGTCAAATTTCAATCATCTTATGTTTATATCGATGGTTTAATATTTTCGATTACAAATAATGTTTCTCAAGTAATGGTTGACCATAAAGAACGAGAATTTGGTAAATCAAATTATACAATTTTAAAATTAATTGGTTTATGGTTAAAAATGGCTACCGGTTTTTCAATATTACCTTTAAGAATAGCATCTATATTCGGTATTTTATTTTCAATTTCTAGTTTTTGTATAACAATTTGGCTGGTTTTCTTCAGATCTGTTTCTAGCGATATTCCAATGGGTTGGACATCATTGGTTGTCATAATAATTTTTTTAGGTGGAATTCAACTTCTAGCACTTGGTCTTATAGGTGAGTACTTAGGAAGAGCATATTTGACAATTAATAATTCTCCGAAGTATTCAGAAAAAAAAAAATTAAATATTAAATAAATTAGCTAGGATTTTTAATGAGGATTTTACTGATTGATTTTGTATAAATTTT
>CACMQA010000012.1 GCA_902615715.1 uncultured Pelagibacteraceae bacterium
AATTTAAATCAGCCTCAAGCATTACAGTTTCTGCTATCCCTGGAATAGCAGGCCTTGAACCAATATTAAAATTAACAAAGTATAGTGATAAAATTCTAATAGCTAACAAAGAAGCTATAATTTGCGGATGGGATTTAATTAAAAAAAAAGCTGCTCAAAATAAAACTAAATTAATTCCTATTGATTCTGAACATTATTCAATATTAAAATTAATTGAAAATCATAATATGGAAGATATTAAAAAAATTTATATTACAGCTTCAGGCGGTCCTTTTTTAAATTTTACTCGTAAACAACTTTCTAAGGTAAAAGTCAACCAGGCACTCAAGCACCCAAAGTGGAAAATGGGAAAAAAAATATCTATCGACTCTGCAACATTAATGAACAAAATATTTGAAGTAGTTGAAGCTCAAAAAATATTCAATATTCCATTTAATAAGATAGATATTTTAATTCATCCTAATTCTCTTGTTCATGCAATTTTAGAATTAAAAAATGGTATTAAAAAATTTATTTTTCACGAGACATCTATGAAAATTCCACTAGCTAATGCGATGTTTGCTGGCGATCTTGATATAAATAATTTTTATAAAGAAAAAAAATTTTCTATATTAGAAAATTTGATTTTTAAAAAAGTAGATAAAAAAATATTTCCGACTATTAAACTAAAAGACAAGATAATTCAGTACCCTTCGGCAGCTATAATAATTAGTGCCTCAAATGAGGTTTTAGTTGATCAATTTCTTAAGAAAAAAATAGACTTTTTAGATATAAATAAAATCATAATGACTATATTGAACAATGGTAATTTCAAAAAATATGCTGTAAAAAAGCCAACAAACATAAAACAAATTTATCAAATTGATAATTGGGCTAGATCACTAACGATGGAAAAACTAAAAAATTATGAATAAAATTTTTATAACTTCAATTTTACTTGTTTTCCTTTTTACCAATTCCTTTGCAGAGGTAATAAAAAGTTTTAATGTTAAAGGTAATAACAGAATATCCTTAGAAACAATAAAAATATATGGTGGAATTGAGACTAATAAAAATTATAGCGAAGCTGATCTTAACAAAGTTCTAAACAAACTTTATTCCACAGACTTTTTTGAAGACGTAAAAATCTCTATTGTTGGAAGTGAACTTGTTGTAGAAGTCAAAGAATTTCCATTTGTGGACCAATTAGTAATAGTTGGAGAGAAAAGCAAAAAATACAAAGATAGAATAAAAAAAATTATTGAGACTAAATCTAAACGATCATTTATTAGATCAAACTTAACAAAAGATATCGAAAAAATTAAATTATTATATTCAGCGCAAGGATATAACTCTGCTGAAATTGAAATTAAAACTAAGGAAGTTACAGCTGATCAAGTAGATGTTCTAATTGAAATTAATAGAGGTGAAAAAACTAAAATATCTTCAATAAGTTTTATTGGTAACAAAAAAATTAGCAACAGAAGATTAAGAGATATTATAACTAGCGAAGAAGATAAATTTTGGAAGATTTTATCCAGAAATACGAACTTTAGTGAAAATTTATTAGATTTGGATACGCGGTTAATTACAAATTATTATAAATCAAGTGGTTTTTACGATGCTAAAGTAAATTCAAAATTGGCAAAAATTAATGAGAATGGTAACGCAGAATTGATCTACTCTATTGATGAAGGTAAAAGATACACAATTAATAAAATTTCAACGAAAGTAGATCAAGTATTTGATAAAAAAATATTTTTTCCATTAAACAAAACTTTTGAAAAGTATGTAGGTGATTATTATTCACCGTTTAAAGTAAAAAAAATTCTTGAGAACTTAGACGATATCATCGATAAAAGTAACTTACAATTTGTAGAACATAATGTTGAGGAAGAAATAGGTGTTGACTCAATTAACATAGTATTAAACATTTACGAAGGTGAGAAAAATTTAATTGAACGTATAAATGTATTTGGCAATAATGTTACCAATGAAGATGTAATAAGAGGTGAATTGATTTTAGATGAAGGTGATCCTTTTTCGAAATTAAACTTAGAGAAGTCTATTGCTAATATAAGATCTAGAAACATATTTAGAAGTGTCAAATATGAAGTGTCAGATGGATCCAAAAGCAATCTTAAAAATATAGATATTACAGTAGAAGAACAGCCTACTGGTGAGATCTCAGCAGGAGCTGGTATTGGAACTACAGGAGGTTCTTTTGCAATTGGAGTTAAGGAAAATAATTGGCTAGGTTCAGGAAGATCTATAGCATTAGATCTTGAGGTTGATGATGAAACTTTTACTGGAATTTTAAATTTTACCGATCCAAATTATAATTTTCTTGGAAACGCATTAAATTATTCTATTTCAAGTCAATCAAATGATAAACCTGATCAAGGATATGAAAACTCAATAATGTCCGCTGGCATATCAACTTCTTTTGAACAGTATAAAGATGTTTTTTTATCACTTGGTTTAAGTGCTAGTCATGACGATTTACGTACCACATCTTCAGCTTCGACTTCCTTACAAAAACAAAAAGGCACATATAATGAAATTGCAACAAACTATGGATTGTCTTTTGATGGAAGAGACAGATCATTTAATCCTACAAGCGGATCTCTAGTGACTTTTGGACAAGCTTTTCCAATTTATGCAGACAAATCTTTTATATCAAACTCATTTGTGGCTAGTAGCTATAAAACTTTAAATGAAGATGTTATTGGAGTTGGAAAATTACTAGTCTCTACTATTAACGGTCTTGGTTCTGATGATGTACGATTAAGTAAGAGAAAAGGATTAAGTACTAAAAGATTAAGGGGTTTTAAAAAAAACAGAATAGGTCCAGTTGATAATGGAGATTATGTAGGAGGAAATTATGTCATGGCATTAAATCTTGAAGCCAACTTACCAACTGTTCTTCCAGAAAACACAAATGCTGATTTGGGTGTTTTTTTAGACTTTGGTAATGTTTGGGGAGTTGATTACGATAGCACAATTGACGAAAGTAATAAAATAAGGTCTTCCACAGGTGTAATAGCTAATTGGATGTCGCCGATAGGACCTATGAATTTTGTCCTTGCTCACGATTTGTCAAAAGCAGATACTGATCAAACTCAAAGATTCACTTTTAATTTAGGAACAACTTTTTAAATTATGAAATTAATTGTAAATACTTTATTAATATTATTCTTTTGTATAAGTTTAAATAAATCTTATGCTGAGACACCATACGTATTAGATTTTAAATTTATTTTAAACCAGAGTGATGCAGGAAAAAAAGCACAAAGTTTTCTAAAATCAAAATTAGATAATGGTTTAAAGAGTCTTAAAGAAAAAGAAAAAAAGATTCAAGAAGAGGAAAAAAAAATTATTCAACAAAAAAAATTAGTATCTCCGGAAGAATATAAAAAAAAAGTTTCTGAATTAAGAAAAAAAGTGTCTTCTTTACAACAAGAGAGGAATAAGTTATTACAAAGTGTTTCAAAACAAAGAACTAAAGCGAGAACTGAGCTTTTAAAAACTTTAAATCCTATTTTAGAGAGTTAC
>CACMQA010000013.1 GCA_902615715.1 uncultured Pelagibacteraceae bacterium
AACTAGTTTAAATAATAAGCTTAAAAATAAGGCTTATGTGACAAATGCACCTAAAGAAATAGTACAAAATGATAAAAATTTAGTTAAAGAATTAACTATTGAAGATGGAAAATTAAGAAGTATTGTATCTAGTATTAATTAAATGTCTAAAATTGATAAAAAAAAACTACCAAGTCGTCATACTTCATTAGGCCCAGATAGAGCTCCACATAGATCTTTTTACTATGCAATGGGAGAAACCGAACAGGATGTAGCGAAGCCGTTTGTAGGAGTAGTATCAACTTGGAACGAAGCCGCCCCTTGCAATACAGCTTTAATGCGACAGGCACAGTCCGTAAAAAAAGGAGTAAAACAATCTGGTGGAACGCCAAGAGAATTTTGCACTATAACCGTAACAGATGGTATTGCCATGGGTCATGAGGGAATGAAATCATCTTTAATTTCCAGAGAAGTCATAGCCGACTCAGCTGAACTGACAGTCAGAGGACATTGTTATGATGCATTAGTTGGTATCGCTGGATGTGATAAATCTCTTCCAGGCTTGATGATGTCTATGTTGAGATTGAATGTACCTAGTGTATTCATTTATGGTGGATCAATCTTGCCAGGAAAATTTAAAGGAAAAGATGTTACAGTTGTAGATGTATTTGAAGCAGTAGGCAAACATTCCTCAGGTAAAATGTCTTCTGAAGAATTAAGAGAATTAGAATTAGTAGCTTGTCCAAGTGCTGGGGCTTGCGGAGGTCAATTTACAGCTAACACAATGGCGTGTGTATCTGAAGCGATAGGATTAGCTTTACCTTATTCAGCTGGGACGCCAGCCCCTTATGAGGAAAGAGATAAATATGCTTATGAAAGTGGTCAAACAGTAATGAATTTATTAGAAAAAAAAATCAAACCAAGAGAAATAGTTACTAAAAAATCTTTAGAAAATGCAGCAACAATTGTGGCTGCAACGGGAGGCTCAACAAATGCTGCCCTTCATTTACCTGCACTTGCCAATGAGATAGGAGTGAAATTTGACCTAATGGACGTTGCAAAAATATTTAAAAAAACTCCTTATCTTGCTGATTTAAAACCTGGAGGAAAATACGTTGCAAAAGATATGTGGGAAGCTGGCGGCGTTCCTATGTTATTAAAAACTTTATATGAAGGAGGATATATTCATGGTGAGTGTATGACAGTTACAGGTAAAACTATGAAAGAAAATTTAGCCAATATTAAGTTTAATGCTAATCAAAAAGTTTTAAGAGAATATAATAACCCCCTTTCTCCAGACGGTGGAGTTGTTGGATTAAAAGGCAATTTAGCTCCAGATGGAGCAATCGTAAAAATTGCAGGACTAAAAAAATTACAATTCACAGGTAAAGCTAGATGTTTTGATAATGAAGAAGATGCAATGAAAGCAGTACAGACAAAAAAATATAAGGACGGTGATGTAATAATAATTAGATACGAAGGTCCAAAAGGTGGACCAGGTATGAGAGAAATGCTCTCAACAACTGGAGCTATTTACGGACAAGGCAAAGGTGAAAAAGTTGCACTTATAACAGATGGAAGATTTTCAGGAGCTACTAGAGGGTTTTGTGTCGGTCACGTCGGTCCAGAAGCTGCAATGGGTGGGCCAATTGCTCTTCTTAAAAATGGAGATGTAATAGATATAGACGCAAAAAAAGGAACAATTAATGTAAGGCTAACTAGCGCACAATTAAAAGCTAGAAGAAAAAAATGGAAAGAAAAAAAATCAAGTTTTGGATCGGGAACTATTTGGAAATATGCTCAAACAGTAGGACCTGCTTATCTCGGCGCACCAACACATCCAGGTAAGAAAAAAGAAGTTAAAGAATATTCTAAAATTTAATGAAAATACGTCCAGTAATTTTATGTGGCGGTTCTGGTACAAGACTCTGGTCTGATAAAAAAAATCATCAACCAAAGCAGTTTATTGATTTTGGAAATTGGACATTATTCGGAAAGACTCTAGAGAGAATAAAAAATTCTATATTTGATTATCCAATTATAAGTACTAATAGAAAATATATAAGTGAAATTAAAAAACATTTAAGATTAAAAGGTTTTAAGAAATATAAAATTATTCTTGAACCAGCAAAAAGAAATACTGCTCCTGCTATACTTAGTTCAGCATTAATAGAAGAAATACCTGAGAAACAACCCTTAATTTTTTTAACATCGGATCATTTAATTGAAAAAACAAACTTGTTTAATAAATCTATTAAAAAAAATCAAAAATACCTGACTGATAAAAATATCTTTATATTTGGCATCAAACCCTCTTATCCTTCATCTGAGTTTGGTTATTTTTTATCAAAACGAGTTACCAATAAATATAAGGTTTCAAAATTTATTGAAAAACCAAATTTAGAAAAAGCAAAAAAAATTATTAAAAAAAATGCTTATTGGAATTCAGGAATGTTTTTCCTTACAAAAGAATCAATTATAAATAATTTCAAGAAGCATCAAAACAAAAATTTTAATTATTGTTTAAATTCTGCAAATAAATCAAAATTTAAAGATAATGTTTATTATCTTAACAAAAATAACTTTTTAAAATGTAAGACGATTTCTTTTGATCGCGCAATATTGGAAAAATCAAAAGATATAAATGCTATAAATTTAAATATACCTTGGTCTGATCTAGGTAGCTGGAAAGAAATTTGCAAAATTTATAACAAACATAAGACTAAATATCAAAAAAAGAAAAATATTTTTTATAGACCTTGGGGTAGGTATACGAATTTGTACAACGGTAAAAATTTTTTAATTAAAGAACTTTATGTAAAACCTAAAGGAGTTTTAAGTCTTCAAAAACACTTTCATCGTTCTGAACATTGGCTTGTAACACAAGGAACTCCAAAAATTACTCTTAATAAAAAAAAATTTATTTTAAGACCAAATGATAGTATTTTTATACCTGTGAATTCTATACATAGAATTGAGAATCCATATAAAAAACCAGTAAAGATCATTGAAGCTCAATTAGGTTCAATTTTAAAAGAAACAGATATTGTTAGATATCAAGATATATACGGTAGAGTTAAATAATTTCTAGTTCGATTGGTGTGTGATCAGATGGTTTTTCTTCAGATCTTGGTTTTTTATTGATTTTGATTGATTTTACATTTTCAATCAAATTGTTTGAAAGTAAAAAATGGTCTATTCTCATACCATAGTTTTTCTGCCATGATCCAGCAAAATAGTCCCAAAAAGTGTACTCTTGTTTTGCTTTGTTTTTAAAACGATAGATATCTTTAAATCCTAAATTAATAAGTTCTCTATATTTTTTTCTAATTTCCAATCTACCTAAAGCATCATTTTCGTATCTTTTAAAATCATAAACATCAATTTCTTCAGGTATAATATTAAAGTCTCCAGCGATAAGTAAATTTAAATTTTTCTGAACTTTTTTT
>CACMQA010000014.1 GCA_902615715.1 uncultured Pelagibacteraceae bacterium
TCATCATCAAAAAATATGTCACAATACAATTTTGGAGTAATTTTTAACTCTGCTTTAGTAGATCTAATGTTAGAAATTATTTCAATTAAATCATTTATATTATGTTGATTTTTGCAAAATTTATTAATTACCTTAAAATTTGGCCAACTGGAACTAATTAAATAATTATTGAAAATCTTTTTATAAGCATTTAAAGACCACAATTTCTCAGTAAAAAAAGGGATAAAAGGATGAAGAATTCTGAGAATATTTGCCATCATAAAAGATGAGAAAGCCTTAGCTTCTTTAATTTCATTTTTATTTTTTGAATTAAAAATAGGTTTTAAGAACTCTAAATACCAATCGCAATAAGAATGCCAAACAAATTGATATGCATACTTAGCAGCCTCGTCGAACCTAAATATTTCAATGTTTGTTGTGATTAAATTTTGTGTTTTTATAAATTCGTTATAAATCCAGTGGTTTATTGGTAGTTTAATTGTGGTCAAATTTATCTTTTTATCTAATTTACAATTATTAAGTTTTAAAAAATTATTTGCGCTCCAAATTTTTGTAATAAAGTTTCTATTTCCAGTAACTCTATCTTTTGATAATTTTACATCTCGTCCTGGAGAGGCCATCGAAATTAAAGTAAACCTTAAACTATCTGCTCCATATTGATTTATTAAATCTAATGGATCAATCACATTGCCTTTTGACTTTGACATTTTCTGCCCCTTTTCATCTCTTACCAAGGCATGAACATATACTTTATGAAAAGGGGTATTTTTTCTAAAATAATTTCCCATCATCAACATTCTTGCTACCCAAAAGAAAATTATATCAAAACCAGTAACTAGAACTGAAGTTGGATAAAATTTATTAAGTTCTTCAGTTTTGTTTGGCCATCCAAGAGTCGCAAAAGGCCATAGAGCTGATGAAAACCAAGTATCTAAAACATCTGTTTCCTGTCTTAATTTAAATTGTTTTTTTTTATTTTTTTTCTTTGCTAGTTTTAATGCATCTTTTTCACTCTCAGCTACAAAAATATTTCCATTTTCATCATACCAAGCAGGTATTCTATGACCCCACCAAATCTGCCGAGATATACACCAAGGCTCAATATCATTCATCCATTGAAAAAATGTTTTTGACCAGTTACTTGGAAAAAAAGTAGTTTTGCCCTCTTTAACTATCTTAATTGGTTTTTTTGATAATTTTTTGGCATCAACAAACCATTGCTCTGTTAAGAGAGGTTCGATTATTGTGTTTGATCTATCTCCATATGGAACTTTATTTTTAATATTTTCGATTTTTACAAGAGAACCATTGTCCTTTAATTTCTTAATTATAAGTTTTCTTGCTTCAAATCTGTCTAAACCATGAAACTCTTTAATCCCATTTTTGTTTATTTTACCGTTTTCTTCAAAAATATTTATTATTTCTAATTTATTTCTCTTGCCTACCTCATAGTCATTAAAGTCATGTGCTGGTGTAATTTTTACTGCTCCTGAACCCTGTTCTGGATCAGCGTAATTGTCAGAAATAATTTTGACAGTCCTATTAACAATTGGAATAAGAACATTTTTTCCAACTAAATTAACATATCTTTCATCCTTTGGATTTACAGCAACCGCGGTATCTCCCATCATTGTTTCTGGTCTGGTAGTAGCGATAGTGATTTTTTTATCTAAGTTCTCTATCGTATAATCAATGTAATATAATTGAGATTGAACATCTTTTTGGTTTACTTCCAAGTCAGAAATAGCAGTTTGAAGTTTAGTGTCCCAGTTGACTAATTTTTTATCCTTGTAAATTAACTTGTTTTTATGAAGATCAACAAAAACTTTAATTACAGCTTTAGAAAGATCCTTATCCATGGTGAACCTCGTTCTTGACCAATCACATGAACAACCTAATTTCTTAAGTTGATCTAAAATTATTCCACCAGACTCCTCTTTCCAATCCCATATTTTTTTGATGAATTTTTCTCTTCCTAATTCATTTTTTTTAATTCCTTCTTTTAAAAGATTGTTTTCAACAACTGCTTGTGTTGCAATTCCAGCATGATCTGTACCTGGCTGCCACAAAGTTTCGAGGCCTTTCATTCTATTAAATCTAACTAAAACATCTTGT